>CAJUGT010000033.1 GCA_910586435.1 uncultured Acetatifactor sp.
TGTCAACTTCTGATTCCATGTGTGCTGAAGCACACAAAATTATGGTAAAATGTTGCCACAGAAAGTCATTGTGTCAACTTCTGGTTCCAGGTGCGCAGAGGCGCACGGAAGTAAGGTAAAATGTTGCCACAGAAGAGCATTGTGTCAACTTCTGATTCCATGTGTGCTGAAGCACACAAAATTATGGTAAAATGTTGTCACAGAAAGTCATCATCAAACAGGAAATGCGGAAACTATACTATGGAGGTATAAAATGAAATTTGAGCCGGGAACATTAGATTTTGAGCTGAGCCCTTATACGGGACTCACCAGGGAAAGCTGGCTGGAGGCGGGAAAATATATGTTGGAAGGAATTTTCCGGCATATTGATGATTTTCAGAAGCCCATTGTCATGCCCAGGAAGGAGACGGAGATTACATACCCCCATTTGAAGGCATCTGCCGAGACCCAGGCCATTCAGCGAAAGGCAGAGGTATTTGAGGGACTGACACGTTCCTTTTTTATTGCGGCCCCCATGATATCCAATATTCCGGAATTAGAAATCTGTGGTTATTCCATGGAGGAGTATTATAAGAATCAGGTTCTCAGGGTGTGTACACCTGGGGATGAGCTCTATGTAGGGACTTATGAGGATCAACAGGAGATTGCCGGGCATGTGAATCCCTTCCAGGCATTTCAGCAGACAGTGGAAACCTGTGCGTTGGTTATATGCCTGTGGGTCAGCCGTGAGAGGATTTGGGATACTTATACAAAAGAGGAGAAAGATGTAATAGCGGCGCTTTTGCAGGGATATGCCCATGAGAATACAGTGCCTCAGAATTGGCGGCTTTTCAATATGCTGGACATGGCTTTTCTGCACATGGAGGGTTATCCTGTCAAGAGAGAAGTCATGCGTGACCATGCCCAGGCAATTTTAAACTATTACGCAGGGGACGGCTGGTATAGGGACGGGCATTCCTTTGATTATTATTCCTGTTGGGCGTTTAATGTGTATGCCCCAATCTGGAATCTCTGGTATGGATATGCCAATGAGCCGGAAATTGCGCAGAGATTTGAGGACAATTCCAACAAGCTCATGGAGACTTACGGAGACTTTTTTGACAGGGACGGCTGGACGAATATGTGGGGACGGAGCGGTATTTACCGCAATGCCGCCACAAGCGCCTTTGACGGGAATCTGCTGCTTAGGGGCGGCAAAGCGGACCCTGGCAGAGCCAGAAGAATATCGTCAGGTTCCCTGATGCAGTTTTTGGGAAGAGAGGATTTTCTGTATGATGGACTGCCGACGCTGGGGTTCTACGGGCAGTTTTCGCCCTTAGTGCAGGGATATTCCTGTGCGGAATCTCCTTTTTGGCTGGGCAAGGCGTTTCTCTGCCTGCATCTGCCGGCAAACCACCCTTTCTGGACAGCCAGAGAAAATAACGGCGTCTGGGATGTTATGGGCAGCGAGGAAATCAAAGAAACCTGTCTGGATGGTCCTGCGCTGTGTTTTACCAATCATGGGGCCAACGGGGAAACCATACTGCGCACGGGAAAGGTGTTAAAGCGTCCGGGGGACGAAAGAGGCATGTGGAATTATGCCAAACTTTGCTATAATACGAAATACCCTTGGGAAGCGGCGCCTGAAAATGAAATACCCATTGAGAAAAGGCTTCTTGCCGGTTCCCAGGTGGAGGCGCAGCAATATGTCATAAATGATGTGGTAAAGCCGGAAAACGGGGCTGTTGTTTTAAAAACGGATGTCTATGGGAAAGCCAATGTGACCTTCTGGTGCGGGCAAACGGAAGGAATACTGTACCGCAGACAGTTTTTTGATTATGGTCCGGATCGGGAATGTCATTGGATTCAGGCGGTAAACCTGGCGGATTTTCCCGTTCCCTACGGCATTCTGCGGGCGGATAAACTGCGGCTGTATAAAGCGCCCGCCTATATAACGCTTGGTTCCTATGGATTTCCGGACAATGGCACGGAAGTCATAGAGAAAAATTGCAGAACTGCCAGGGCCATTGTCTTAAAGGGCAGGGATGCCAGAGGAACTGAAAAGCAGATGGCAATGACCATCTATGATGGCTGGAGTGACTTGCAGTTACTGTATCGAAAGGGAACAAATCCGGATTCTGAGAAATCCATTGTAATCTATGCTTCCATGAAGCGTGAGAGACAATATGGGGGATTTGAACCTTATGTGTTGATTTCGCAGGTAATTACGAAAGAGAGCCATGAAGATTTCTCAGAAGAGGAGCTGTTTCCCATTGAGGAGGTGGTATATGCGGATGAAGAGAACTGCGGCAGTTATGGTCCGGTGAAGATTAAGCTGAAGGACGGCAGTGTGAGAATGGTGCAGTATGAAGGGGTGGAAGGACGGCTCATGCTGTAAAAAGAAAATATGACAAAGGGGTTAAAAGGTGATAGAACTTAACTCCGTTTTTGGGGCGCATGGAACATGAGAAATGATATTCCATGCGCTTTTTATGTACAGGTCCGTGCAAAGGAAATGTGCCGCTAATGTGGCGCATGGGCTGCGCAGGCCAGCAGGGGAAGAGTTATTCTCCTACTCGATTGCGTGCGGGCGACGACTTCGCTTCATATTGCGGATGGAATATTTTTACTATAAGAGAAGGGAGTGCCGGTGGTGTGACAGGGAGACGGGGCGTGAATCAGGGGGATGGCTGTATAGGCCCCATGTGTAAGTCATGCCGGCAAAACGGAGGAGAATAAGATGGGCAATGTGTATGGATATGCAAGGGTGAGTACAAGGGAACAGAAGGAGGACAGGCAGATTCTTGCGTTGACGCAGATAGAAATACCAATGAATCAAATATTTGTAGACAAACAGTCAGGAAAAAATTTCCAGCGTCCCATGTATCAGAGATTGCTGAGAAAAATGAAAGAGAATGATTTGCTTTATGTGAAAAGTATTGATCGTCTGGGAAGGAACTATGAAGAGATTCTGGAACAATGGCGTGTGTTGACAAAGGAGAAAAAGGTTGACATAATTGTACTTGACATGCCTTTGCTGGATACCAGGCGGGGGAAGGATCTTATGGGAACATTTCTCAGTGATGTTGTATTACAGGTATTGTCCTTTGTGGCGGAAAATGAGCGCAAGAATATACGACAGAGGCAGAGGGAGGGGATAGAGGCGGCAAAGCTGAGGGGAGTGCGGTTTGGCAGGCCCCAGAAACCCATACCGGAAGAATTTGGTCAGGCATACGAAAAATGGATAGCCCGGGAAATCTCCGGAAAGGAGGCAGCCAAACAATGTCATATGCCATCCACGACATTCTACCGCAAGGCAGGAAGGATGAGGATACAGACCGACGGCACAAATTGAACGGCGGAGGTGTCGGCCGGGCTGAGTGGGAATCTCCCGTTCCGGCAGAGATTTCTCCTGCGGACAGGCAGGACAGCAACAGACTTTTTAGCGCAATTGGGGCTGCATGGATATTCCAAAAAAATAATATGCCAAAAACTCTTGCCAAATGGCAAAAAATTTCATATGATGATAGTAATTGAAACAAACAAAATAATCTGGCAGGATTGAATATCAGCCGTCGGGAAATGGCGACAGAATTGAGTTCTGCCAGGTTGTATGTAAGGCAGAGGAGAATGAGAAGAGATGGCAATCGGACAAAACAAAGTAAAGCTTATGAAAGCGGTTTCCAGGTTGGAGGAAACAGATTATTCCGCAGTGCCGGAATTAAAGGATATTTATCAGAGACTCTTCAGGGGCAGACAGCAATTTGCGGAGATCTTCGATAAAAATATCAAGGCAGTGATGCAAATCAGCTCCCTTGACCTGACCATGCAGTATCAGACGGAGAAGATTATGGGAATCTCTCAAAGCGTGGAGAAGGCTTCAAGAACCATTTTTGGCTCGGGGGGCAGGAGCAACAGCCAGCATGAAGAGCTGACCAATACCATTGTAAAGGTCTCCGAGGAAACAGGAGAAGTATATGAAAAAATCGAAACCAGCCAGAATGAGCTGACGAATATCAAGGAATTGTCAGAGCAGACGATTGTAATATCCCGGCAGATGCAGCAGGACATGGATGAACTGATACAGGTCATTGAGAATATGAATGAAGTCATCAAGGGAATTGGTTCTATTTCCATGCAGACGGACCTTCTGGCTCTGAACGCGTCCGTGGAGGCGGCCAGGGCAGGCGAGGCTGGCAAGGGCTTTGCCGTGGTGGCAGGAAAAATACGGGAACTTGCGGAAGAAACGCAGAAACTGACAGGCAGCATGGGAGATTTTGTGGATGGAATAAAGGAAGCTTCCAGAAATACTGTCAAAAGCGTGAATAGTACCATAGATTCCCTGGGAGCCATGACGAAACGGATTGATCAGGTGTGGCAGCTGAACGAAGAGAATGAGAGGCATGTCTCCAAAGTCAATGAATCTATGACGTCCATTGCGGCAGTCAGCGAGGAATTGAGCAGTTCCATGCTGGAAATGGAGAACCAGCTGATGGAAAGCACGGACTTTATGCGAAAGGTCAGTGAGGATATGAAGAAGACTGCGGAGCCAGTGGCAGATATAGAGAAGACCCTGGACGCCACAGTGAAGCAGATGGGGAATTTGACCAAGGATGCCTTCTATCATTTGGAGAACAAAGAATTTGCTTCATACATGAAAAATGCCATTTCCGCACACCACACATGGATTACAAATCTGCGGAAAATGGTGGAAGAGAAGACAATCATACCCTTGCAGCTGGACGATTCCAAGTGCGGGTTTGGGCATTTCTATTATGCCATGACACCAAATATTCCTGCCATTGTTCCGATTTGGAACTCCCTTGGGGCCAAACATAAGCGGTTTCACAAATATGGGGAAGAAGTCATAGCGGCATTGAATAAATCGGATTACTATAGGGCGGAACAGTTATATCGGGATGCGGAGAACCACTCCAAAGAGCTGATTGCGGATATGGAACAGATCCGAAGCATTGCGGAAAAGACAGGGGTATAAAGATAAGTTGGCATAGGAAAGGGGGGCTGTTGTAACAGCCCCCCTTTCCTGGTTTAGAACGTGGTATATGATTGGCTTATGCTTGAGTGTCAGAGGGGTGACATACGGTAATTGTAACGTCTGTCTGTTCCGGACTCACGCCGTCATCCAGCACAAAAGAAATCAGATGCTCCCCAAGCTGTGACTCCGAGGGAATCCAATGGAATATTCCCTGTCCCGGGTCGAAAGTGGCGCCTTTGGGTAAGCTGGGACAGGAGAGGGCAAGGGGAATGTCCTGTCCTTTCACACTGTAATTTAAGCGCCGGGAAGCTTCGTTATATATCATTCCATTATCCGCAATGTCGGAAATATCGCTGGCTGGATTGCGGACTGTCAGATGTAAAGTACAGTACACTCCCGGCGTGGCAGACACAGGGGCAAGGGGGCGGATAAAAGGACGGTGAACTGTCAATGGCAGAGGATAATCATCAGTATCCACCGCAAAATGATACCCGGTTTCCAGACAGGGCGCCGTGGGATGGGGATAGAGGCTGTCCTGCGGAGTGCCTGGGGCGGGAGCATGGATTTCAACTTCCCTTACGATGCTGGAATTGTTGTCTTCCTGGGAAGGGAGTTGTCCCTGGGGGAACATGGGGCTGTCATGGAATATGGGTGGTTTCAAGAGCTTAAAGTCCTCAACCCTTGTAGTAAAGTACGGTTGTTCCGGTACATTTTCCGCATTGGTATGCCGCCTGTAATGGTCTGTGATTGTCACAATGGGGGAAAGACCTTTATGACAATAGGCTTCCATGCCGTCCAAAGTGATTCCCTTCCCATCGTCAAATACGCATACATGCCGTGTGTCGGAGACCTTGCAGGTGAAATGTATATTGCGAAGGGTCAGTCCGTCCACATGCTTCGCAAAGAGGCCGTAAGCGGGCAGGATGCCCCAATTGCTTGGCTCGGGATATACATCGGGAAGTTCCGGAATATTGTAAGCGTCGTCCTTCCAGCATTGATTGTCCGCATCCCAATCCGCACGGGGCAAAAGTCCTTCATGTTTTAAGAAAAAAGTATTCACCAGCCAGGGGAGATTTTGTACCTGTTCCCTGGCGTGGAACTGGGAATATTTCCACTCAGTGTTTAACTGCCGCTGTTCCACCGCATGTTCCATGGCAAGGCCGCCCCTGTATTCCACGGAGATATTTTCCAATATCACATTTTTGATATGGGAATCGGTCAGACCCATGAGCAAAATGGGATAGCGGGGGTCCGCATTGGTCACAGTTACGTTTCGTATGAGGACATTTTCCACCTTTGCCAGTTCCTGACAGCCGATGCCGTTGGCAAAGAGGGGTAAGTCCTCTTTCAGAATTTCCCGGGAAAGGTCTGTTTCATAACAACCTTTTTCGGAGGATTCTTGTTTATCAGGGTGAGTGGAAACAGCGCCCTGGTTCCAGGTTTTCAGATAAAAATGTCCGTTTTGCTCCTCATAGTTGGCAGGATTACAGTGAACCGGGTTCTGAGCGTCGATGATTTCAAAAAAAGAATGCCCATCCACGGTAACGGTTTTCGTGCGCTCATAGGAGGGAGCATATCGCCTGGCAGGATAACATTGAAAGTCGCTGTTATTTGGGAGAATCCATTTCTTATCGTCCAGCCGTATATCCATCTGGGATACAGGATACTGGGAGGAAGTGTTCCTTCCTGTGACAGGAAATCTGCCCCTGTCGCCTGCCCGCAGGAAAATGGGGGAGCTGGATACATTGTCCAGTTCGCAATCCTCAAAAATCACATCTGTCAGAGAAGAACAGTCCACGGCCTCCATACAAAAGCCCCTGGAACGGTCAAATTTTACACGCCGAATGGTCACGAGATGGTAGCCGCAGGTGGACTCTGTGCCGAATTTCACACGTCCAGTAGGGCCGCAGCGATCCGTGGCTATCAGTTTATCCCTGGTATATTCGCCGGCGTATACGCTTCCGGCGTCGTACCCGCTGACAATACAATCTTCAATCAGGACATTTTGCAGTGGTTTGAAGCATCCTGCTCCAAAGGAAGCTTTCAGGCACAGACCGTCATCCGTCAGGGAGTTGCAAGTGGTATTGCGGACGGTGACATTCTGGCAGCAGTCTATATCGAAAGCGTCCCGGGTGGTATCCACCAGAATATTGTTTACATATATATTTTCGCAGCCTTCTGTTATGATGGCAAAATGCCCGCCTATGGTGAAGGAAAATCCCTCCAGGACAATATTTTTGCATTGTACCAGGGCGATTCCCTTGTTGCCGAACCATTCGCCCCCATGCCCCTTTTGATTCCGCATGGAAGGCTCGGAAGGATCGCCCCCCTGGAGGACATATTCCAGAACTTCGTCTTCTTCCTGAAAGCGGCCGCCGGTGAAAAGTCCCTTTCCATAAATCATGATATTTTCAAGATTTGCGCCATAGACAAGGCTGTTGGCAAAATAAGTATGTCCGTGATCCTGGATGCCCACATAAAGGTTTACTTCCGGTTCTTCATAATTGCCGCCCTCGCCTTTCTGCCTGGCGTAGAAATGGGTGATATCCGTCTTGGCGGCAGCTATGACGGCGCCTTCTTCCAGGCAGAGATTCACGTTGCTTTCCAGAAGAATGGTATAGGTATGGAAGGTACCCTTTGGAATCACCACAGTTCCGCCCTCTTTTGCGGCGGCATGAATGGCGGCGTTTATGGCTCTGGTATTGGCAGTAGGCGCAGCGTTTTCCGAGGCGCCGAAAGCAGTGACAGGGAAAAAACGCTCTTTTTTGAGACTCTCGGGGCGTATGGAAGCGCCGGTGGCTTCGGGAATAGGGTATTCTGGCATGGATGCTTTCCTTTCTAAAACTCTGTAATGGTTTCCGCAGTGACATATTTTTGGACAAACTCTTCCGCAGGGCAGGGCTTGCTGTAATAGAATCCCTGGATATAGTCGGGATGCAGTTCATTGATACGCTCCAGCTCATCGTGGGTTTCAATGCCTTCCACCACCAGATTCAGACCGATTCTGTGAACCATTTTGATAATATGTATCAGCAATTCATGCTCATAATCGTTGCGCAGAGCTTTTACGGTAAAGCTGCGGTCTATCTTAATGATATTCGGTCTCAGGTTGCCTATGTTAATGAGATTGGAATAGCCTGTGCCAAAATCATCCAACGCTATGCTGACGCCCAGTTTTTTCAGCTTTTTCCAGACATTCTGTACGGCGGGGGTATTCTCCAGGTGGCCGCTTTCCGTCAACTCCACAATGAGGCATGTGGGGGGCATTTGGGCTTTTTCCAATGACTCCGCAATGTCCTCATACAGGGGACTTTTTAAGAGCTGAATATAGGATAAATTCACGGATATTACAAAATCGGGGTATTTTTCCCGGCATTTTTTGCACATGGCCAGGGCGTTTCGGATGATCCATTTCCCCACCGGAATAATCAGACCGCTTTCTTCCAGGATGGAGACCAGTTCCAGCGGGGGGACATATTCTCCGGTCTGGGTATGAAAACGCAGCAGTGTCTCCGCCGCAAACAGTTCCCCGTCCGAGGAGACCACTATGGGCTGGAAAAACAGTTCAAAGCCGTTGAAATTCTCTTCCAAAGATTTCCGCAGACTGCTTCGTATATAGCGCATGCGCAGAAAAGAGTTATAATCTTCCGGCTTAAAAAAATAAAGTTGGTTTTTGCCTCGGTTTTTTGCTTCCGTCAGAGCGAACTCGGAGAATTTCATGGTCTGGCTGTAGTCCTGGGCCACTTCAGGCGCAAGGTCTTTCAGAGAAAGCAGGCCGGCGGAGATGGTGTAGATAGCCTTATATTGTTCAGTGGAAATCACCTTGTCCACTGCGGAACGAATATCATGGTACAGACGGTTCATTTCCCTAAAATCCGAGCCGGAGAGATCCAATACCATAAATTCATCTGAAACAATGCGGTATACAGACTGCAAAGGTCTCAGGCATTGTTTGATACAGCCGGCCACGGCGCGGAGCACATAATTGCCGTATTCGGCTCCATGCCTCTCATTGATAACCTTGAAATCGTCAATGCCAATCCTTAAAAACATAGCGTCCATAAGAGAAGGACCCAGGAGCTTCAGATGTTCTTCCAGGGAAGATTCACCTCTCAGACCGCTTACGTTATCGGCTTTCTGGCGTTTCCCAATCTCATTGATGCAGCCAATCATTAACCGGGCGACACCGTCCGAAGACTTCAGGATGCGTCCCTTGACATTAATCCATACGGGGGAACCGTTGGTACTAAGCCACCGGTATTCCAGGTTTCGTTCGTCTTTCAAACCGGAGTTTACTTCAGACAGATCTTTCTGAAGCAGGGGTATATCATCCGGGTAGGTAAATGTACTGATGGTATTGGCCACATCCTGGAATATATTGGAAGGCATACGAAAACGACGCAATGCCCGTTCACTGATATAATAAGTATCGCCCGGTATATTGTATACATAGAGATAGTCGTTCATGCACTGGGAAAATTCTTCCGCAATAGCGCAAAAATCCTTAAAAGTCCGGGCGCTCTTTTCCTTTTCCATAAATAAAATCCCTTTCCCGATTGTTATCGTGGTTAAAACATAAAACTGTAAAAATTTGAATTGTATGACAATTTGCATAATACTTATTATACTAGATATTGGAAAAAAAACAAGCTCACAAATTTCTCTTGACATTTTTGGAGGTAAGAGTTATCATCCAAATTAGTTTGAATATCAAATAAATTGAGTGTCAAACTAAATCATGTGGTATTGAAAACTACAACTCTTTCGGAGCGGTCCCAAAGAGGCTGTATGTTTCAAATAGCAAAATAATCAGAAAAGGAGAATGAAAAATGCTGGAAAAATTAAAAGAAGTAATTGAGGACAAATTGAATGCGGAAGGTATGGAGATTACGGAAGAGACGAATTTTAAGGAAGATTTGAATGCGGATTCGCTGGATTTGTTTGAGCTTGTCATGGCGTTGGAAGATCGCTTTGGTACGGAGATTCCTTCTGAGGATTTGGAGAAGCTGGAAACCGTAGGGGATGTAATGGAGTATCTGGCAAGTAAGGGTATTGAAGAATGAAGACAAAAATAACGGAGCTTTTAGATATCAAATATCCGGTGATTCAGGGCGGGATGGCATGGGTGGCGGAATACCATCTCGCCTCCGCCGTATCAGAGGCCGGCGGGCTGGGACTGATTGGCGCCGGCGGAGCGCCGGCGGAATTTGTAAGGGAACAAATCCGGAAGGTGAAGGAAGTGACGGATAAGCCCTGCGGCGTCAATATAATGCTGATGAACCCGGAAGCGGAAAAGATAGCCCGTGTGGTGGTGGAAGAAGGCGTCCAGGTAGTGACCACCGGCGCCGGAAATCCGGGAAAGTATATGGCTGAATGGAAAGAAGCTGGCGTCAAGGTAATTCCGGTGGTGGCAAGCGTGGCCATGGCAAAAATGATGGAACGGGCAGGGGCGGATGCCGTTGTGGCGGAGGGAATGGAGTCAGGGGGACATATTGGTCAGCTGACCACCATGACATTGGTGCCCCAGGTGGTGGATGCGGTGAAGATTCCGGTCATTGCCGCCGGCGGCATCGGGGATGGCAGAGGCTTTGCGGCGGCCCGGATGCTGGGGGCGGAAGCGGTGCAGATAGGGACCCGTTTTGTGGTGGCAAAAGAGTCCATTGTTCATGAGAATTACAAGAAGAAAATCATTGCTGCCAGGGATATTGACTCTGAGGTTACGGGGATGAGCCATGGACATCCGGTGCGGCAGCTGCGCAATCAGATGACCAGGGAATATCTGAAACTGGAAAAGGAAGGCGCTTCCTTTGAAGAGCTGGAACAGCTTACCCTGGGGGCGCTCAGGAAAGCCGTGGTGGAAGGCGACATTGTTCATGGCACCCTCATGGCGGGACAGATTGCCGGCATGGTCAACAAAGAACAGACATGTGAGGAAATCATTCAGGAAATCATAACCGAATGTGAGGGATTGTTTCAGTCCATGATGTAATGACCGGAAGAGGGGCCGGAAAGCAACATAAGATTAACTTTCTATTGTTATGAAAGGAGTGAATATGGGAAATACGGCATTTCTTTTTCCGGGGCAGGGAGCTCAATACTGCGGCATGGGGAAGGATTTTTTTGAACAGTACGCTGCGGCGAGAGAGGTCTATGTACAGGCAGGGGAAGCTGTCGGCATGGATGTGGCCCAATTATGCTTTGAGGAAAATGAGGATTTAAACATAACAGAATATACCCAGATTGCCATGCTTGCCACGGAAGTGGCTATCTTGAAAGTATTGGAAGAAAAAGGGGTGAAGGCGGACTGCGCAGCGGGATTAAGCCTTGGAGAGTACGGCGCTCTGGCTGCCGCAAAGGTGATGAGCCTGCCGGAATTGTTCTGGCTGATTCGATGCAGGGGGCTTTATATGCAGGAGGCATATCCTGTGGGGGGCGGAATGTCCGCAGTGCTTGGGTTGGATGCGGATGTCATCAGAGATATCTGTGAGAAGACGGAAGGGATTGTATCCATCGCCAATGACAACTGCCCGGGGCAGATTGTGATTACCGGGGAGGAGACGGCGGTGCTGGCGGCATCCGCAAAGCTTCAGGAGGCGGGAGCAAAGCGGTGTGTTCCTCTGAAAGTAAGCGGTCCTTTTCATTCTGCGCTGCTGGCCGGGGCAGGCGAGAAGCTGGCGAAGGAACTGGAGGGGGTCAAGGTGTGTAAGCCTGCGATTCCCTATATCTGCAATGTGGAGGCGTCTTATGTGACAGAGAGCGAGCCTGTGAAGGAGCTTTTGGTCAGGCAGGTCTCAGGCACCGTGAGATGGCGTGAAAGCATGGAGCGTATGCTGGCGGACGGAGTGGATACTTTTATTGAAATCGGCCCGGGGAAGACTTTGGCAGGATTTCTTAAGAAAATAAAGCGTGATGTAAAAGTTGTCAGCATTGGTACAGTGAAAGAATTAGAATCGTTTTTAGAGAGCATGTCAGAGTGAACAGCAACGAACCGAACAAGCCCGGGAGAATTTACAGACACGAAAGTGGCTGGAAATTCTCCCTGTACAAGGGGCTTGGAAGGAGAAAATGTGCTAGTACATTGGGGAATAAGTTCCCACAAGTGGGAATTGCAATGAAAGGTATAAATGTCAATGGAAAAGGAATTTGAGGATAAAGTGGCGCTGGTTACAGGCGCCGGGCGCGGCATTGGCAGAGCCATTGCCTGCGCGCTGGCCCGTGAGGGAGCACTGGTGCTTGTAAATTATCATGGTTCCAGGGAGCGTGCCCTGGAGACAGTGGCGGAAATAGAATCTTTTGGCGGACGGGCGGAAGCGGTGGGGTGCGATGTGTCCGATTATTCTGCCTGTGGGAAAATGGTGGAGGAAATCATGGGAAAATATGCCCATGTAGATATTCTGGTGAACAATGCAGGAGTTACAAGAGATAATCTCATTCTGCGAATGAGTGAGGAAGAGTATGATAAAGTATTGGATACGAATCTGAAGGGCGCGTTTAATACCATACGTCATATATCCAGATACTTTTTAAAGCAAAGATACGGAAAAGTGATAAATATTTCATCAGTGTCCGGCGTGTTGGGAAATGCGGGACAGGCCAATTATTCCGCATCCAAAGCGGGGCTGATAGGTTTGACAAAAAGTGTGGCCAGGGAGCTTGCCGGCAGAGGCATCTGTGTCAATGCGGTGGCACCCGGTTTTATAGATACGGAAATGACACAGGCATTGCCTGAGAAAGCAAAAGAAGCGGCCATTGGGACAATTCCCATGAAAAGGATGGGAGAGGCGGAGGATGTGGCTCGCGCGGTGGTCTTCCTGGCAGGCAAAGGGGCGGATTACATTACAGGACAAGTCATCTGTGTTGACGGCGGAATGACCTGAGAAACTCTAAAACAGTTCTGAAACGAAAGAACGGAACTGGAATAAAACTGGAATAGGAGAAGCGATGAAGAGGAGAGTTGTTGTGACGGGCATGGGGGCGGTGACGCCCATTGGCATAGGTGTGGAGTCATTCTGGAATGGAATACGCCGGGAACAAATCGGATTTGTTCCCATTACACGGTTTGACACCACCGATTATAAATGTAAACTTGCGGCGGAGGTTCATGGATTTGAGCCGGAAAAATATATGGATAAAAAGTCGGCCAGGCGTATGGAACTGTTTTGTCAGTATGCCATTGCGGCTGCAAGTGAGGCCATTGCGGACGCAGGGCTTGTGATGGAGAAAGAAGACCCATGGCGGGCAGGGTGCAGTGTGGGCAGCGGCACAGGCAGCCTTCAGGCGGTGGAGAGGGAATATGGCAGGCTGTTGGAAAAAGGGCCTTCCAGGGTAGGCCCTCTTTTTGTTCCGCTCATGATATCCAATATGGCCGCCGGCAATATCAGCATTGCCTATGGTCTGAAAGGAAAAAGCCTGAATGTATCCACAGCCTGCGCTACGGGAACCCATTCCATCGGGGAAGGATTTCGCTCCGTTCAATATGGAGAATTGGACATCTGTGTCTCCGGAGGGACGGAAGCAGCCATTACGCCCATGGGAATTGCGGGATTTTCAGCGTTGACGGCACTGTCCACAGCCACCGACCCCGCAAGGTGCTCCATTCCCTTTGATAAAGACAGAAGTGGTTTTGTCATGGGAGAGGGTGCGGGCATTGTTGTATTGGAGGAACTGGAACATGCCAGAAAGCGGGGGGCGCGAATTTACGCGGAAGTGCTTGGCTATGGATGTTCTTCTGACGCATATCATATCACATCCCCGGCGGAAGATGGTTCCGGCGCAGCCAGGGCAATGCGAAACGCATTGGAGGACGGCGGCGTGAGGCCGGAGGAAATCACATATATCAATGCTCACGGCACAGGGACACATCTTAATGATTTATTTGAGACAAGGGCCATTAAGCTTGCGTTTGGAAGTCATGGGGAGAAAATCAAAGTAAATTCCACAAAATCCATGATAGGTCATCTCTTAGGCGCAGCGGGAGCGGTGGAACTGATTGCCTGTGTGAAGGAGATACAGGAGGGATTTGTTCATCGAACGGTGGGCCTGAAGGAATCGGAAGAAGAGCTGAATCTTGACTATTGTAAGGAGAGCTGTTCCATGGAGCTTCCCTACGCTCTCAGCAACTCTCTGGGGTTTGGCGGACATAATGCCAGTCTTTTAATTGGCAGATGTGACTTGTAAAAGCAGGCAGAATAACGGCATATGTATGACTGGGAAAATAGTCCAGCTAAGAAATGTCAAGCCATTTATTATCAATGTTTCGCTGGACAGGTGGGGTTGCGAAGGCGCACGAGAGCAAATTTCATGAGGTTACTTCCGAATGAAATTTGTCTCTCCTGTGTGTGCGCCGAAGGAACCTCACCCTTTAGTGCCGTCGCGCAGCGACTTAAAATAGGAGATAAGATATGTCATTGTATACGGCTAAGGAGATTATGGATATTATTCCGCACAGGTATCCTTTTTTACTAATAGACTCCATAGAAGAACTGGAAGAGGGGGTTCGCGCGCTGGGAAAAAAATGTGTCAGCGTAAACGAACCGTATTTTCAAGGTCATTTTCCCGGGAATCCTGTTATGCCGGGGGTATTGATACTTGAGGCATTGGCCCAGGTAGGGGCGGTGGCGATTCTGTCAAGACCGGAGTGGAAGGGACGTACAGCATATTTTGCCGGGATTGACAAAGCCAAGTTCCGGCAGAAAGTGCTGCCCGGGGATGTGCTGACATTGGAAACCACAATATATAAGGTGAAAGGTCCCATTGGTGTAGGCAGGGCAGTTGCCACAGTAAACGGAAAAGTGGCAGCGCAGGCGGAACTGACCTTTGCCGTGGGATAAGACAAAAACAGCATGGAGACGCAGCAGGTTCGTTGCGGAACTAAATTAGGAGGCATGAGGTATGGGTGAGCAGCATAAAAGCTTACGGGAAAAGCGTGCTACATTTTTTCAAAGATTGGCCGCTAAGAAGGCCAACAGGGAAAAGGAATCCCAGGAGTTGTATGATATAAAAGAAGAGGCTGTCATACAGGAGCAGAATCCTGAAACGGAGGAAGGGCAAAATCAGGACAGGACCGCTTATAGGATTCGCTGTCCCAAATGTGGCAAGATGGTGGACAGGGACAGGGTGGTGAAGAGAAAGTATGTCTGTTATGAATGTAACGGTTATTTCCGGGTTAAGGTACATAACCGTATCCGCATGGTAGCAGATCCCCATACTTTTGAACCCTGGTTTACAGAATTGCCCGTGCGCAATCCTCTGGCTTATGAGGGATATGAGGAGAAACTTGCGGAGGCAAGGGAGCGGACAGGGCTTGACGAAGCAGTTGCTGTGGGACAATGCAGGGTATTCGGGGAAGAGATTGTGCTGGGCATCTGTGACTCTCGTTTTATGATGGCAAGCATGGGGCATACGGTGGGAGAGAAGATAACGGCGGCAGTGGAACGTGCCATTGAGAAGAAACTGCCTGTGTTCCTCTTCTGCTGTTCAGGCGGCGCCAGAATGCAGGAAGGAATTATTTCTTTAATGCAGATGGCCAAGACTTCCGGGGCGATTAAGAAATTGGGGGAAGCGGGGCTATTGTATTGTACCATCCTTACAGATCCCACCACGGGAGGCGTCACGGCCAGCTTTGCCATGCTCGGGGATGTGATTATGGCGGAGCCGGGGGCGCTGATAGGGTTTGCGGGTCCCAGGGTAATCAAACAGACAATAGGGCAGGAACTGCCGGAAGGATTTCAGACAGCGGAATTCCTGGTTGAACATGGAATAATTGACGGAATTGTAAAGAGGGAGGCGTTGAAGAAGACAATTTATTTCCTCATCAAAGCCCATCAGCGCAAGGCCGGGGAATATGCGAACTTTACGCCGGGGAAAGATTTCCGCTTTGTGTTAAGTGAGATTCTGAAGGAACAGGCATGGCTGGTACATCCCAAGAATGCCTGGGAAAAAGTAAAGGCGGTCCGCAGGGTCGAGAGGGCTTCGGCACTGGACTACATGGGACATATTTTTGACTATTTTGTGGAAGCCCATGGAGACAGAGGTTTTCGGGATGATCCGGCCATAATCGGAGGCATAGGATTTCTTGACGGTCAGCCTGTGACGGTGATTGCGGAACATAAGGGGAAGGATATCAGGGAATGCCAGGAGAGAAATTATGGAATGCCCATGCCGGAGGGATATCGCAAAGCTTTGCGTCTGATGAAACAGGCGGAGAAATTCAACCGTCCCATTATAAGCTTTATTAATACCGCAGGGGCTTTCTGCGGGATTGAGGCGGAGGAACGGGGACAGGGAGAGGCCATTGCGCGCAATCTCATGGAAATGTCTGCGCTGAAAGTTCCCGTACTGTGCATTTTTATCGGAGAAGGGGGCAGCGGCGGAGCACTGGCAACAGCGGTGGGAAATGAGGTATGGATGCTGGAGAACGCTACTTATTCCATTCTGTCTCCGGAAGGCTTTGCGTCCATTTTGTGGAAAGATTCTTCCCGGGCCAAGGAAGCCAGTGAAGTAATGCATATTACGGCACAGGATTTGTATAAGCTCCATGTAATTGAGAAGATTATTCCGGAGTTTGGCGGTGCGGATGACACTACGGCGGAAGCAATCGGCGGATATCTGAAAGAACAGATAAAAGAGTTTTTGAAACGTTACCATGGGAAAGACGGGGCGGAAATTGCGGAGCAGAGATATGAGCGGTTCCGTACTTTCTAAGCCATATGGGCGGCCGTACTTGCGGCGGTTCTTGGAATTCATATAAAGGATGGGGACTACAAAATGTCAATCAGAATAGTCGGTATCGGAAGCGCGCTTCCGGAGAAAAAAATGACAAATAATGAAATTGCGGAAATGGTGGAAACATCGGATGAGTGGATCAGGGAACGCACCGGTATCGTTAGCAGGCATGTTTCCACCGGTGAGACCGTGGCATCCCTTGCGGCGGATGCCTGTCTGCGGGCATTGGAACAGGCGGGAAAGAGGGCAGAGGATGTGGAGCTTATTCTGGTGGCGACCTGTTCTCCGGAGGAGGCGCTGCCCTGCGGGGCCTGTCAGGTACAGGAAAAAATCGGGGCATCCAAAGCCGTTGCCTTTGATATAAACGCAGCCTGCGCAGGCTTTCTTTTTGCGTTACATACCGCATGGGCCTATGTGGAGGCGGGAATTTATGAAAATGCGCTCATTGCCGGAAGCGAGGTGCTGTCTAAACTTGTGGACTGGAGTGACAGGGGAACCTGTATTCTCTTCGGAGATGGCGCCGGGGCAGTGCTGGTGGAAAAATGTGATACGGGCGGTCTTATGAGTTTTACCCAGCATTCTGACGGGCGCAAGGGATTTGTGCTTTCCTGTGGAAACAGGCAGCTTTCCAATCCATTTGTCCGGCCCATGCATGAAGAAAAATATGTACAGATGGATGGACGGGAGGTATTTTCATTTGCGGTGAAACAGATACCGCTGACCATAGAAGAGGCATTGAAAAAGGCAAATCTTACACCTGAAAATGTGGATTTGTTTGTATTGCACCAGGCCAATAAGCGTATTATCGAGGGGATTGCCAAAAGGCTTGGGGTGGATATTTCCCGCTTTCCCATGAATTTGGAGCGGGTGGGCAATACCTCTTCCGCCGCAATCCCTGTTTTGCTGGATGAACTGCACCGCAAAGGAATCATCAGGCGGGGGCAGACCATAGTATTATCGGGATTTGGCGCAGGACTCAGCTGCGGCGCCTGCGTCATAGAATGGTGAAGATGGCGAAAGGGACGGCGGCCGGCCGCCTGTATTTTCGCAAGTGTTAGTAAAAAACAAAAAGGGTATGCCAAACCAATGGGGCTTGACTTTTTGTATATATTTGATAAATTATAATAGATAAGAGGGAGGAAATCGGTAACGCAATGTCACAGAGCACAAAACGGTCCATAAATGAATTGTTGGTGAATCTCTTTAACCATGTGATGGATGTGGAGGCAAAGGCAGTCATTACAGGAGACTTCAGCGATATTACCAACAATGATATGCACATAATAGAGGCTATAGGGGTGGGGGAACCCAGGAATATGTCTCTGATTGCCCGAAAACTTTCCGTTACCGTCAGCACTTTGACCATCAATATGAACGGCCTGGAGAAAAAGGGCTATATCAGAAGGGAGCGCAGCCAGGAGGACAAGCGGGTTGTGCATGTCATTCTTACCCCAAAGGGCAGGAAGGCATTCTATCACCACAGAGATTTTCATAAGAAGATGATCAGGGCGATTGTAAAAGATTTGAAAAGCGATGAAATGGAAATACTATACAAATGCCTTGTCAACCTGAATTCTTTTCTGGAAACAGGAGAGGACACGGGACTCGGGGAATGAGCTGACAATATTCCCGGGGGGAGGATTAAGAGGACAGGCCGGAAGGTGAGGGATGTTTATGAGTACAAGTGAGAAAGAAAGCGGGAAATTCGGAAGGATTAAAACGGCCGTCTATGGCAGAACAATTATGATTCTTCTGGGATTTCTCGCGCAGCTTATCCTGCTGATGGTTGGGTATTCCTGGCTGAGCAGTTACAGCTTTTGGTTCTATGCCTTTTTCCTGGCGATCAGTGTGGTGGTACTCTTATATATGTATAACGCAGGAGGAAATCCGGATCTGAGGCTTTCCTGGATGCTGCCCATTGCCTTTTTTCCCGTATTCGGTTCTATCTTCTATCTTACCATTGTGTCCCAGCCCGGTACAAAAGTGATGTATGAAAAGCTGAGGCGTCTGTCGGAACATACAAAAGAGTATGTGCGTCCCAGAAAGGAGAACAGAGACAAACTTCGGGAGGAGAACCCACATATGGGACAACTGGCCCGTTATCTGGAACAGTGTGATAACAGTCCGGTGTATACCTCTACCAGTATGAAATACTATTCTCTTGGTGACAGTCAGTTTGTGGATATGGTGGAGGAACTGAAGAAAGCGGAACATTATATTTTTATGGAGTTTTTTATTGTCCATGAGGGGCGGATGCTGGATACTATTTTGGGCATTTTGAAGGAGAAGGCAAAGCAGGGAGTGGAAGTGCGGTTTATGTATGACGGCACCAATGTCTTGTGGAATCTGCCCAATTATTTTCCGAAATTGCTGGAAAAGGAGGGCATCCAGTGTAAAATGTTCGCGCCCATCAGACCTGTTTTCTCTCCCCATTACAATAACCGTGATCACCGTAAGATTCTTGTGATAGACGGCAAGGTGGCTTTCACCGGGGGAATTAACCTTGCGGACGAATATATTAACGAAAAAGAGAGATTTGGCCACTGGAAGGATGTGGGGGCCATGATCAAAGGGGAGGCAGTGGAGCGATTTACTTATATGTTTCTGGAGATGTGGGATGAATCCCAGGAGGAGCCGGAACAGTATGAGAAGTATATGTTTCCGAAAGACGCTGCTGTTTCCGATGATGGCTATCTGATTCCCTATAGTGTATCACCTCTGGGGCCGGAGCGTGTGGGAGAAAGGATATACCTGGATATTATCAATACGGCCCATACGTATGTGCATATTATGACACCATATCTGATATTGGATTATCAGATGATTATGACATTGACTTATGCGGCAAAAAGGGGGGTGGAAGTGATTATCATTATGCCCCATGTGCCTGATAAAAAGTATGCCTTTGTGCTGGCAAAGACTTATTATAATCAGTTGTTGGAAGCGGGAGTGAGAATCTGTGAATATGTGCCGGGATTTGTTCATGCCAAGGTATTTGTGTCGGATGATGTGAAGGCGGTGGTGGGAACGGTGAATTTGGATTATCGCAGCCTGTACCATCATTTTGAATGTGGGTTGGTCATGTACCGCAATTCCCAGGTGGCGGTGATTGAGCAGGATATACAGGATACATTGGAAAAGTGTATGGAGATGAAGGTGGAGGATTATAAGAAGCTGAAGCTTACCGACAGGATGCTTGGCAGGATTATGCGATTTGTGGCGCCGCTTATGTAAAGGGCGGAAGTCTTCAGGATAGATTTTATAACTGTTCAATATCAACAAAGAAAATCCCTTTTGGGGATTTTTTTTGATTTCGCCCAGGGCAGCGTAAAATCAGGTGAAACTTTTTCTGACAGATGCCGTTTATTATTTTAGAATACTTAAGTGTTGTTGCTGTCAGGAAGGAGGAGGGATATTGAAAGATACGGAAATATTAGATTTGTACTGGGCCAGAGAGGAACGGGCTATTTCCGAGACAGAGAAAGCCTATGGCAATTATTGTTACAGTATCGCTTGGCATATTCTATATTCAAAAGAAGACTCGGACGAATGCGTGAATGATACATGGCTGAGAGCATGGAACGTAATACCGCCCAAAAGGCCGGAGCGGCTGAAGCTGTTCCTTGGGACAATCACTCGAAATTTGTCTTTGGATAGATGGAAGGGGAAACGTACAATGAAACGTGGAAGTGGTGAGATATTTTTGACATTGGATGAGCTGGCGGAATGTGTGCCGGATGCGCACAATACGGAAGCGGTGGTGGAAGCGGCGGAATTGGAACGTTTACTGAATCGTTTCCTTCATTCGCTGCCGGAGAGGGAGTGCAATGTATTTTTGCGCCGCTATTGGTATGTGGAGGAATACGGAGAAATCGCAAAGAGGTATGGAATGAAATTAAATACAGTGAAGACATCACTGTTTCGCACGAGGGCAAGGCTGCGTAAATATCTGGAAAAGGAAGGTGTGGTTTTATGAATATCAATGAGGAGCGGAAAGTGCAGGAGCAGGCGCTGAGGATTTTGGAGGCCATGTCCGGTGTGGATGAGGGGCTGCTGGAACGGAGCAATGCCACAACCAGAAGAAGGACGCCTGTGTGGCAGTATGGAGGGACGTGGGCTGCGGTTGTTTGCGCTGTAATGCTGGGCGCCCTGGTATGGAAGCAAAATCTCCTGCGGGGAAATATGAGCGGTGGCATGTTCAATGGGGCTTCAGGCAGCGATGGGGATGAATCCTGCCAGATGTCAATTGCGGAAGCAAATCCCAAAGATTGTGGAGATAACATCAATTCTATACAGGCGGATGGGGTGTTACCTTCTGAATATTCGGGAAGCCAGGAAGGCGCATCGCCCTCTGTACCCACAGGAGGAGAGGGAAGCCAGAATGGAGTATCCCCGTCTGTATCCCCGGGAGGAGAGGGAAGCCAGAATGGAGTATCCCCGTCTGTATCCCCGGGAGGAGAGGGAGGCCAGAATGGAGTATCGCCCTCCGTATCCTCGGGAGCCGCAGGAAATCAGGATAAAGCTGGGGGGCAGTTTACAGAGGAATTCTGTGGAGATTCCATGGGCAAAGTGGAGCAGCTTACGGAGGAAGAAGCCCGTGCCATGGAAATTCTGGGAGAATATATTCCCAATAAGATTCCGAAAGGATATGATTTTGAATCTGCCAGTTGGAGTGAGGACGAAGGAGCATTGTCAATTGGATGGAGCCAGGGGCTTGACGATATACGGTTGTCTGTGAAGCAGGTGAAGAGCTGTGACATTGTGGATGTCAACAGGACGGAGCTGTACGATGTGGGACTATATGACGTACCCTATGGGGAATCGGTTCCGAAGGAATATTTGGAGATATTTAACGACCCTGTGTTTGCCTGGGAAGATATGGGGCTGGAAGTCATTCAGCGCCGTATGCGGTCTTATGAAGACAGCGGTGATACGGGTACCCCTCGGGGGAATTTCGGAATTCTGTTCCCCGATGGTGTTCTGTTGAAGTTTCGTGGCGATGGTACAGCGGGACAGATCTGGGATATGTTTCAATCATTGGGGCTGTGATATGCAGCCCCTTTCTTTGAATGTTGTGTGGTTCTAACGCAAAGAGGTACCAGGAGGAAGACTATCAGCATAGCCTTCGGTGCCGTCCAATATGGCTTGGTTGAACCAGCCGCAATTATTTTCAAAAATTGTCCAGATACCTTTATTGTATATGGCAATTGTCCTGTACTCCTTTGTATTATCAAGGACCTTTACAAAACTGCACATTGGTAAAATTTTCTTTAAATTGGACAGAGAAGACTGATATCTTTTTCTTATCACATCTTCTTCGACGCCATGCCCTCCTTTTTTAACTCTGCATTGCACTCTTTGTATGGCTAAATCCGCGCTTTCAAGCCCCACGTAATATAATTTAATTTTGTATCCCTGTGAAATGGCTTTTTTCACAAAACCAAAATTTCCCGACAAGGTAGTTTCCTGATGAAAGGAAACGCCTTCCGTTATGTACCGATTTATTCTGTCCACAGCTTCTCTCATTGCGTTAAACTGTTGCGTGTTATCCCGCCAATCTCCGCCGGCAGCTGCTAATATCTCATCAGAATTAATCCTTTTATCACTTGCGGGATACCCGCAAACTCTGTATAAAGTGGTCTTTCCAGCCCCATTCACCCCGGCGTAAAGTGTGTATGTTTTTTCCGCTATTTCTATAAAATCACTCATTTATAACCTCTTTCTGTTTTTGCTGAAGAAAAAAGTCGCTGACGATATGATAAAAATTAAGTTCTTCTTCATCTTCTATCTCAATTTCATCATGAACAGGCATTTCCCTGGGGTCAAAAGTTTCTTTGCACATGAGATATGCTTTGTGCATCTTCTGTCTGGCATCTTCGAGTTTCACAGTTCGTTATCTCCTTTCCGGGTAATATCATGGACATTGAATTGTTTTGGAATTTGGCATAGAGATTCAGGTATTGTTTCATATTCGTTGTCACGCATACGATAGCCAACACCTACTTCGGTGAACACATATTGGGGCTGAGCAGGATTTTTTTCTATTTTACGGCGGATATTTGCCATATTGACGCGCAAAATTTGATTATTATTGTCTATGTACGGTCCCCAGAGAGTGTTCATGATAGAACGATAGGTCAATACACAGCCGGAATGTTCGGCCAACAGGGAGAGCAGTTGATACTCTACCTGGGTCAGGTGAATCTGTTTGCCTTCCAGGGTAATGTTTCTTTTCTCAAAATCTATTTCCAGATCAAGGGCTTTATAGATTTTGTTTTGAGAATTTCCCCTGCTATGGCGTAGGGAGGTGCGGATACGTGCCAATAATTCCGCATTGCTGAAAGGTTTGGTAATGTAGTCGTCTGCGCCTAAATCCAGTGCGTTTACTTTATCCGATTCCAGGATACGGGCGGAAACCACAATGACGGGGATATGACTCCAAACACGTAGTTGACTCAACACCTCACAGCCATCTATATCGGGGAGGCCCAAATCCAACAGAATGACATCGGGGCAAAGGGAAGCGGCAAGACTTAGCGCTTCTTTGCCGGTCAGGGCTGTGGTGACATGATAGTTGTTTGCGCTTAAAATAGTGGTGATATAGGAACAGATATTTTTATCATCCTCTACCACCAGAATGTTAATTTTTCTATTCATGTGTTTTCCTCTTATACTTTTGGCAGAGTAAAGGTAAATTCCGCGCCATGGCTGTGGTTCTCAGCTTTTAGAGTGCCATGGTGGGCATCAAGAATAGCTTTGCATGTGAACAGTATGATTCCCCAACCTGCCTGTGAATTTGCCGTGGCAAGGCCAGCTGCTTTTTCCAAAGGATCAAAAAGCAGTTCTTCCGGTATGGAGGTCCCGTAATCCCGGACGGTAAAAGAGATTACATCAGGTTCTTCCATTACCAGCATATCCACAGGGGCAGTGCTGCCGGAGCGGCTCAGCGCGTTTTCTAATAAATTGATAATCACCTGCTCTATTAAAATTGCGTCCATGGAGAGAAAGATATAATCCTCCGGGACTTTAACATGAATGACACAGCCGGGATGACGTCGTTCCAGCTTCTGAAGAGCCTCACCAATGACTTCTTCCACAAGTTCTTCTGTGGTATGCAGGGGAGTGATATCTTCCCTCATACGTGAAACGGCAAGAAGATTTTCGACAATGCGTGTAAGCCAATCTGCTTCTTCATATATTCTGGCCACGCTGGAAAGCTTCTCCCGCTCGGTCAGAAGTTCCCAGTTCTCCTGTAAGGTGAGGCTGTTGCCGACGATACTTGCTAATGGAGTACGTATTTCATGGGAAATAGCATGGAACAGGCTGGAACACAGCAATTCGTTATCCTGCGCTCTGTTTGCGTCGGAAAAAAGATGATCGTATTCCGGGATCTTTTTGTTTGTATTGGCCATTGACTAGCCCTCCATTCACAGATTATCACCTATCGTTCCTATTATATCCATTTCGACAACAAAAAACAACATAAATCGTATAAAGAAGGTGTTAAGAAGTAGCTTGGTGGCTACTGTTCACTCAGTGTCACCGCAAGGCGTTTTCATGCGTCTTTTGCATGATAAACCCGAGGTTGCTGTGCGCCAAAGCGCCTGTTTTTGGCGTTTTGCGCGCATCAGTTGCAGTGAGCGGAGTGAACAGTAACGCTTGGTGTGCCTGTTCACCGGGCGCTGCCGCAAGGTGTTTTTACGCTGTTTGGCGTTAAGCAGGTTCCCAACGCCCCGATGCGCCGCAGGGGAGGATAAGACCGCTTTCCGCCACAGGAAGACCGATTTCGTCCGATGTCACATGACCGCCGAAACATCCGGTTAAGACAGTATTGAGCAGGTAGGACAAAACAGCAGGCTGAAGTCCGGTGGTATAAGAGTTAATCAGGAAAAACAAAGGAGTTTCTGACAGCAGCCGGGGCATAAGCGCAAGCAGTGCCCAAAGCTGTTCTTCTATCTTCCAGATTTCTCCTTTCGGCCCTCTTCCGTAGGAAGGAGGGTCCATAATGATGCCGTCATAATGGCTGCCACGGCGGATTTCACGTTCCACGAACTTTACACAGTCATCCACCAGCCACCGGACAGGCGCATTTCCCAGTCCGGAAGCGGCGGCGTTTTCCTTTGCCCAGCCCACCATACCTTTGGAGGCGTCCACATGGGTCACATGGGCTCCTGCGGCTGCGGCTGCCAAAGTGGCTCCTCCGGTGTAAGCGAAGAGATTTAAAATCTTTACAGGTTGATTTGCGGGACGCTCAGCCCGGCGGATGATTGTGGAGAACCAATCCCAGTTTACCGCCTGTTCAGGGAAGAGACCGGTGTGCTTGAAGCTGAAAGGCTTCAGGCGGAAAGTCAGTTTTGGTAAGGGAGGCAATGTGTTCTTGCCGGAAGAGGAGGTGTCTAATGTGTAGGATATACTCCATTCGTCCGGCAGCCTGAAAAATTCCCATTCACCTCCTCCTTTTGAGCTTCTGTGGTAATGACCGTTTTTCTTTTTCCAGCCATTGTTTGTCCGGGGAGTATTCCAGATAACCTGAGGGTCGGGTCGGATTAACAGATAGTCATCCCACCGTTCCAGTTTTTCACCGCCGGAAGCGTCCAGAATTTCATAGTCCTTCCAGTTTTTTGCAATCCACATAATGTATTCCTTTCCTCAAGCTGCGGGCAGAGGGGCACTTCCCGAATCAAATGTCCGCAGAAGAATCTAACCGGGCAGGCTTGTCATATTTTTGTCGTTTGGTGCTGCCCTTTGGGTATATTGTATCATATTATGGGGAGTTTTCCATAATATTTTTGGACAGGAATGGAGACAATTGGTTACAAAATCGCTTCTTTTTTTCATGGTTGTGATATGATATAATCGGAAAAAGGGAAGGGGCGCCTGAAAAGACTGTGTGGGTCATAAACATTAAAAGGATTGAGGTTGCAGGTTGTAATATATGTAAAATAATGGTACAATGTTGACACGGAAATGCGATGTGTCAACTCTTGATTCCATGTGCGTAGCGGTGTTTCGGAGTTATGGGAACAGGAGCAGAGTACAGAGTGCTGCGGAGCGGACAGTAATATACGATACCCGGAGGGAAACAGATGGACATGTTTAAAGATAAGCTGGTGCATAAAATGACGGCGCAGGAGATTATCAAGGCAAATACGGAAGCGGATACCAAAGAATTGAATAAGCTGAAAAGCCAGGTTGCGGCATATGATGAATGTCTGACCAGACTACAGAAGCTGATTGAAGTAGGAACCGTGAAACTTGCGGGCGCTCATGTGAATGGGGAGGAAATCAACCGTCTTGTGGCAAAAGCTTTGCAGCAGGATACAGAGGGATTTGGGAAATTTCAGGATAAGCTCACAGGGCAGCTGGAAGAAATGGGGAAATCTGTAGAAGGACAGCTTGGGCAGGTGGATTCCTCTGTCAGGGAAGGTCTGGGCGGCATAGAAAAGTCCATGCAGGAGCGGCTGGGAAATGTGGGAAGAGATATGCAGTTGCAGCTGGTAAGCATGGGCAGGAGTATGCGGGAGCAGCTGGACAATATGGACAAAAGCATGCAGGAGCGGCTGGCCAGGCTCATGGAAGAGAAACAGGGGGGAGAAAATTCTGCGCAAACCCGTGCTGACGGGGAAGAAAGGGAAAAAATATTGCAGGATCAGATTGGCGGCATGAACCATGCCATGCAGGAGCAGCTGGCTGCCGTGGATCAATCCATGCAGGAACTGCTTGCGGCCGTAAATCAATCCATGCAGGAGCAGCTGGTGGCTGTGGGCAGAGCTATGGAAGAACAGCTTGGCAGTATGGATCAATCTGTCAATGGACAGCTTGTAAATGTGGGCAAAGCCATACAGGAGCAGATTGGCGGCATGGATGAGGCCGTGCAGATGCAGTTTGGCAGTGTTAATAAGGCCATGAGGGAGCAGTTTGCCAGCATGAACCAGGCTGTGCAGGAGCAGTTTGTGGGTGTGAACCAATCCGTGGAAGAGCATTTTTCGGAGGCGGATCAAAATATGCAGTCCCAGCTGGCCAGGGTACTGACTTCTCTTCAGGAACAGCTTGATAATGTGAATCAATTTATGGAAGCGCAATTCGGAAACCTTGATAAATCTGTCAGAGATCAGCTGGGGAGTCAGTTAGGTCTTATGGCGGGCACACTGGAAGAAAAGCTGAATCAGTTTGGGGAGAAGGCAAAGGGCCAGGGTGAGGAAGAATTGATTGAAAGTGTACACAGGGAATGTGTCAAGGTGTACCGCAATGTCCAGGCGGTGGTGGTGGAAGAAGGCGGAAAACAGAATGAGGCTTTGACGGAGACCAAATCCGGCATTACATCATTAAAAGGAAAGCTGGGAATTATATTGGGAATTTCCGCCGCCGGTATGGTGTTTGGCATTGCAAGTCTGACGATGCAGATATTGACTCGATTGAATATTATATAGGCACAAAGAAGCGACTGACAGTTAGCCTGTGAAATCCACAGGGCAGAAGTGGGAAAATGGGATGGCAAAGGAAATCTGGAAACCGGGAAATATGTTGTACCCGCTGCCGGTAGTTATGGTGAGTGTGGCGGACAGAGAAGGAAAGTATAATATTATCACCATTGCGTGGGCAGGTACGGTCTGTACCAATCCCCCCATGGTGAGCATATCGCTTCGTCCGGAGAGATATTCTTATCCGATTCTGAGGGAAACAGGGGAATTTGTGATAAACCTGGCGACAAAAAAACTGGCTTACGCAGTTGATTACTGTGGTGTGAAAAGCGGCAGGGATGTTGACAAATTCAAGGAGCTGGGACTGACGCCACGAAAGGCGAAACAGGTGAAGGCGCCCATGATAGGAGAGAGCCCGGTGAACATTGAATGCAGGGTGTGTCAGGTCATACCACTGGGGTCCCACCATATGTTTCTGGCGGAAGTGGCGGCTGTTCACGCAGAGGATAAATACATGGATAAGAAGCGCAAGTTTCACTTGGAGTATGCGGAACCGATTGTCTATTCCCATGGTGGGTATTTTGTCTGTGGAGAACAGGTGGGCACTTTTGGATACAGCGTAAAGAAACAGGAATAACTCCATGACGGAGCAGACTGTTTTGGCCGTAGGAGGACATGGATGATAAGTAAATTGAGGATGCCTGCCGGCAAACGGACATTATATATTCTTTGTTTTGCGGCACTGAATCTAATAGAATTTCTGCGGGGAAGCCAGACAGGGGATGTATGGAAGGCGGCGGCCAACTGTACGGGCATCGTGATGGCAGTGATTATTTTCAGTGAGCTTCCGCTCAGGAAGCTGGTGGACAGGATAAATATCATATTTGTGCTGCTGTGTGTCATTGCCATGGGGGTGGTGCATGTATGTTGGCAGCTTCATCCCGGGGAGTTTCCCTGGGGACAGGCGCAGACAGCAGTTATGAATGTCTGCTGGATTGGAATAGCGCTTCGTTATTTCTTCCACAAGATTGTAATAGAAAAGAAAATAAGATTTAAGCCGGGACTTTTGGGATGGCTTTGGATTGCCTTGTCCATTCTGATGATTCTGTCTGTGAGCGGGAGATGGTGGCCCTTATGGTTTTTGTTCATGTTCGGCATGTTTTATCTTGCGGATTATGAAAAGGGGGACAGAGAGGCGCTTTGGGACGGGATGATTGACGGTACGATTCTGTCATTTTTTGTCATGCAAATCTATGCCTATGGCTTTCGGCCCTATGATGAACTTCGATATAAGGGCGCCTTATCCAATTCCAATATGATGGCCCTTTATTATCTGATAATTTATCTCATGTGCCTCATGAAGCTGCATGTGCTGGAAAGAAAAGGCGCCAAATGGGGGGTGAAGTTTTTTTACCTCACAGGCGCAGGCGGAATGCTTTCGTTTCAGGTGTTTACCATGTGCAGGACAGCATGGATTGTTTCCATTATCATAACAATCGCTTATGGTATCCTGGTGGTAAGGCGGATTTGGATGAGGAAGTGGTATCAGGTATTCTGCGGGGGAGCGGCACTGGCTTTGGCGGCCTTGCTCACCTTTTTGCCGGTATATTATTCCATACGCTGGTTTCCGGTCATTTTGCATCATCCTGTGTGGTATGAGGGCGAATATGGGGTGGATAAGGTGCATTCTTTTGACCCTGCGGATTCGGAAAAATATGTATCTCTTGACGAGTTCCTGGAAGTGCTGCTTGGAAGGATATTCAATACGCTGAAGAGAGTCAGACAGTGTGATCCGCTGATTTTGACGGCACATGCGGCGGAAGGCCATGAGATGGATATGGAGAAAGTAGATCTGATTCAGGTGCCCTGGACAGAGGACCTGGGGTTGCTTGAGCGTCTGACCATATACAAAGCATACTGGGATGATATGACATGGTTTGGGAACGGCATGGAGAAGGGGTATTATCTCATTGGCGAGGGGGAATATTTTTCAAGACATGCGCAGAATTTATGGTTGCAGATGGCATACACGTTCGGAATACCGGCGGGAGTGCTGACGGTGGTTTTAACGGTGGTTTTGTTATGGGTACATGGAAAGAATGTTTTGCGTGCCGGGGAGGATTCATACGCAATCATTCCGTTTTTCGTTTGTGTGCTTTTTGTGGTGTTCGGACTGATGGAGATTGTCTGGAATCCCGGGCAGCTGGTCATGTTTCTGATGTTTTTTGTACAGCATCCGCAGCTGAGAGGGGAAAGAAATGATTATAAAATGGGAGGCGGTTTCAATGACAAGGGAGCAGTTTTTAAGAAGTGACAAGAGGGTGTTGGCCCTGATAGGGGCTACGGAGGCATATATGATTTTTTCCATGCTGTATGCCATTCTCTTACACACGGCGGAGACGGGAACCTATATTCAATTGGTGATTTATGTGATGTTGTTGATAGCCAGCATTGTGGGATTTGCTGTTCTGAAGGGCAGCAGGCCCTGCGGGAGGGTAATCACCGGGTCGGGAGCGCTGGCGTACCTGGTTCTGATGAGCCTTGGCGCCGAAGAACTTACATATGTGTATGCCTTTCCCATCTTGATAGCATCTGTTATGTACCTGAACAAGAATTATGCCATTGCGGGGGCGTCAGTTATTGCGATAGCGAATGTTATCAGAACGGTAAGGGATGTGTCGGCAGGCAGCATGGATATTGGGCTTGCCATGATACGATGGGTAATGACCGTTCTAATCTGTACTGCGGCATATGTTGTCATGCAGATAATACAGCGTTTTAATGAGGAAAATGTGGCCAGTATCCGCAAGTCCGCAGAGCGTCAGGGGCAGATTTCAATGCAGATGGCATCCATTGCGGATGAGATTGGCAGAAATTTTGAAAGTGCCAGCGAAACTCTGACGGAGTTAAAAGCGGGCATTGAAGCAAATAATTTTGCCATGAATAACATTGCCGAAAGTACGGAGAGCACGGCGCTGGCAATACAGGAGCAGGCGCAGATGTGCGCCTCCATACAGGAAAGTTCTGACAGGGTGGAAGAGGATGCCGCAAGAGTGGAGACAGCGGCAAGGAATACTTCTAAGAATGTGGCGGAAGGAGCAGCGCTGGTACATGAATTAAAGGAACAGGCAGAGGGGGTGGAGACGGCAAGCAGGCAGACTGTGGAAGCGACTTCAAGGCTTCTGGCCCGTGTGGATCAGGTGGAAAGCATTGTGGGAGATATTCTGAACATCTCTTCTCAGACAAATCTTCTGGCACTGAATGCTTCCATTGAAGCGGCAAGGGCAGGGGACGCTGGAAAAGGGTTTGCGGTGGTTGCCGATGAAATCAGACAGCTCTCGGAACAGACCAAAGAGGCAACGGGGCGTATCACCGGTATTATTTCGGAATTGATTAACGATGCCCAAAGCGCTTCGGCAAGCCTGGACAATTCTGTGGAATACATCAATCATCAGACGGAAAAAATTGAGGTGGCAAAAGAGAAATTTGAGAGTATTGACCATGAAGTGTCGGAGCTTACGGGCAATATCAGGCATACGGACACCACCATGGCAGAGATTCTCAAGGCTACAGGAGTCATTTCTGATAATATTTCCCACCTGTCCGCTTCCAGTGAGGAGGTGGCTGCCGCTTCGGAAGAAAGTGTGAAGACCGCTTCTGATACGGTGAAGAGAATGGAAGAATGCACCCGAATCCTGGCAAATATTAAGGCTTTGGCAGAAAGGCTGAAAGAGTGCGCAGGGCAGTGATTAGATAAGTGCATTTGGATTTGTCTGCTGTCCTGGGACGGCGGGAGAGGGTGGCGCTATGAGAAAGATGGAATTTAAAATGGAACGGCCCGGCCTTTTGGAAGCGGGCCAGAAGATTACGGTGACGGAAGGGGAACTGCCCAGCAATTATTATTATGTGATAGATCCTGCGCTGGCCATGTCCGCCAATATTCCTTTTAGAAACAGACTTACAAGCCGTGAAGGTGTGGTCACGGACGTAGTGGAAAATGCCAGAGGCTTTTATGTAACTGCGGAATTTGACGAACCGGAAGTATGAGAAAAATACGCAGTATTAAGTAATGGCCTTTTTCAGCATAAAGTATACATCTGCCGCACTGTCAAAGGAGCGGCGGATTTCCTCCAGTAGTTTTCTGTCAAAAAACCTGGGGTTAAGCGTTTCTTTATGCAGAAAGGAGAGGTTTTTATGCTCTAACCAACACCGTAAAATCTCCTTTTCGTCCGGGTAACTGGGTTTTTGATAAGTCTCCCCATGGACTTCCAATAACCCGGACATATTGAATTTCTGAATTACTTCTGTGGCAAAGTTCCGGTTATCCAGTATATAATCTCTGATGTTTTCCATTCCCTTTGCGTTCATGTTATATATGTTTATGCCGTATTTGTATCCATCTAATGACGCGTCAAAAAAGAAACCCAAAGTATTTTTTTTGTCTTCCCGGTTTAATTTGAATCGCACATAGCAATATTCTCTTATGGGAGCATTACCGCAAAAACGAGCATCATGATATGGGGAGGAGATGCATCTTCTCTTGCTTCCTGATAAATCACTGTCAAGCTTGTTAAAATAATGAGACAATTCAAAGTACAGATCTTCTAAAGGCTGTCTGACTCCTTCGATGTAAAGCATTTCGTTTTCTCGATGGGCAGTTTTTGAATTGTCTTTTTTGATGGATTCATAATATTTTATGGTAGACTGATTAAATCCCTGAAACATTTCACCCCCACCTATTGGCCGATAATTTCCAATTCATCCGGAAAGTTTCGTATTGACAGCGCACAGGTGTCTGTAAGCCGCATCTTATCTTTGAAAGGAAAAGATACTTTGCCCTTTTTTTCACCTTCGGCACAGTGAACATCCAGTTTTGTGTCTATCAGAGCTAAATTATCGGGTAAATTATTGGCGAAAATAATACTTCCGGCACTGACACCTATTACCAGGCCATTGGTACCAATATATTTCAATAAGGCTGCGCGAAAACCGGTTTCGTTTATTCTTTCGAGCAGATACTTTGTACTGCCGCCGCACAGATATACAACATCATACTGCCCCAGTTCTTCCATATCCATGCCAATATGCAAATCATACACTTTAATATTTTTATTCTGTATGCCGCATTTTATCAGATCGTTCATGCATTTTGGCAGAACTTTGACAGCCTCGGCGTCTATTGCCGCTGTAGGAATGAACAATGCCTTTACAGAGGATGTGTCTTTTCCCAGCATACTGATAAAGTGATTTTTTATTTCTTCTGTTTCTAAGCCTGCTGATGTTAATAATACTCTCATAGTTTTTTTTATTCCAGTTCCCGCTTGCGGGAACTTGTTCCGGTCTCTACACTTCGGTGCCCCTATTTGGGAAGGGTTATTCAGCCGCTAGTGTTTCATCCTTTAATTAACTCGACTTTTTGACAGACAGAGTATCAACAAT
>CAJUGT010000034.1:0-10476 GCA_910586435.1 uncultured Acetatifactor sp.
AGCTCACTTCCAGCAAAGTCATACTTATCACCTCATTCCAAATCAGCAACAATTACAGGAACGTGCTGAAAGAGTATCAATCTTTTGTGAAAAAAGGATGTTTCGCAGTTTTTCAGATGCTTCTCTTTTGGCTTGTTCCTGCTTATCCATCATGGAGTGTACCGTTTTCTGGTTGACTGGATGCCACTGGGGATGATACAATGTGTGTGGGTTTGAGGAACCTATGTATCATCCCCTATGGGGTGTATCTAAAGCCGTTGGGTGCTGGTAATGCCGGGCGGTTTTTTCAGTTTTTCATTCCTTTGTTGCGACATCGCAACATCTTATACGAAATCGGAAATCCGGATGCATAAGTCTCTGTAAATGCATACCGGGATTTCGTCATCAAATGTATATTGCGTTGTTGCGGCATCATTTTCAAAATCATATACATTAACTGTGTGCGTAGAGGGATTTATAATCCAGTATTCACGGACACCAGCAGTACGATATTTAAAAAGTTTTATCCCATAATCCATCCGGCTTGTGCTGGGAGATACGATTTCAATCACCCAGTCCGGCGCACCGTTACAGCCCTGTTCATCTATCTTGTCTTTATTACAGATGACAGAAATGTCCGGTTCGACATAATTTTTATCATCTTTGTTCAAAAATACTGCAAAAGGGGCGGCAAATACCTCATAGGCTCCTTTCCGGGATTTGATATGCTGATAAATAGCAGTGTACAAGGCACCGGATATCCTTTGATGTATCGTTCTTGGCGGAGCCATCGTATACATCTTCCCGTCAATCAGTTCCGCCCTCTGGCCCTCAGGCAGGGCGTAGATGTCATCTATTGTATAGGTTTTTTCTTTTGCTAAATCCATAGGTGGTTCTTCGCTTTCCTTCGCTTTTATTAAATCGCCGCAGCGGTTTAACGTAGTCATACCAATTCAAGTACCACAATATGCGGTTTAAAAAAGATAGTGTCATTATCAATGGTTATGCTTTTACCGTATTTACTCTGATAATAAGAAACAGTTTCATTCAAGAATTTCTGCCTTTGAATTGAGTGGGGATAGTTCTTCTCCATCGTAACTTGCAGGCCCATCATTGCCTGATTGCAATTTTTCCATAATAGAATCAAGATCCTTGGCAATATCTCGATTGTCTTTTGGAGTCAGTGTGCCTTCGTTTTTTTCATTGGTTAATGCGGCATTTCCATCAATCAATCCAAATAAAGTATTAAAATCTGCATTCATGCCTTCAGCTGCATGTTTAATACATTGAATTGATGGTGTGATAGGTTTTCCTGTTTTAGGATGTTTATTTTTTCTAGTAGGGATATATATGCTTTGCTTATACCGCTTTTTTCAGAAAACATATCCATGCTCATATTGTGTTTGGTTCTATACTCTTTTATTACATCTCCCAGTGTTATATCCTCACCGCCTTTTGATGTTTAATTTATTATACGTTTAAAGTGTAAAAATATCAAATGTTTTAGACAAAAATGATTTCCGGAACAGTCAGGAAGCTGTGATAGATTGAAAGATGAAGCATGTAAAGAAACTTCGCAGGAAACTTTATGCTCTTAAGCAGAGTGAAAATGTAATCTTTGTCCATGGCATTGGGAAAAGAAAAACGCCACTTCGCGAACTTTTGTTTGCTAAAGCGACATCTCTGTTCCCCATCTGAAAGTCAGCAAGGAAGTTTTATAGTAACCCTTGCGCCGCCGGTTTCTTCTGAATTTTCCAGGATAAGTTGACCATTATGCTTTTGTATGATTGAATTTGCGGCATACAAGCCTATGCCAAAATGTGTTTTGGAATTTCGGCTTTCATCATCCATGTAAAACTGTTCCGTTCCGTGTTTCAACGCTTCCGGCGAGAAGCCTTTTCCGGTATCACATATTGCAAAAGAGAAAAATCCGTTTTCTTCGGTTATAGAAACACTAACGGTTCCCTCCTGGGGCGTATGCTCTACTGCATTTGATACAACATTGATAATCGCTCTGACAAAAAGGTCATGGTCTATGGAAAATTGATTTGTACTATACTTACAATCCCAAAGTAAGTTCAGGTTATTTATCATGCATAAGCTTTTGGCCTGCTGCTCAATTTCCTTGAAAAGCACAGAACAATCGAATTTTTCAGGGCGGAACTGATAGCCCTGCCATGATTTTGTGACTTCAATTAAGGTCTGTACATAATTTTGCATTTGTAGAGAGCTGTTTTTGATGTACTCTGTATATTTCTTCTGCGTTTCTAAAAGATTGCTCTCCAAAAGAAGCTCTGCATTTCCACGGACGATTGTAAGCGGTGTTTTCAGATCGTGTGCTAATGCGGACATTTGCTTGTTTTTCCTCTGCTCAATTTTCCATTGCTGTTCCAATGATTCTTTTAGAGCAATGCGCATACTGTCCATTGAACTTAGTACAGCATCAATTTCTTTTATACTGCTATGAGAGATTTCAAAATCCCGCCAATCATAACAATGAAACATATAGAAAAAGCGCCGTTTAGTTCTGTACTTACGCATGTATCTCCGTTATAGGCGGAAAGGAAAGTTGTTGCTATAAACCGGAAGAGGTGTATCAGAATTCAAGGGCAATATCACAATAGCAGTGAATTGTGAAAAGTATGTACTTATGGGAGGGGCGCATTAAGAAATTCTACACAAGATACAGGATGTCAGGTAATCAGGCATACCTATATCTGGTGCCCATGACTCTTAATGCGCAGCCCCTCTTCTTAAAATATCATGGAGATTTTATTGTAATTAGCAGAAATTTTTTGTATAATAAATAAAATTTCAGAAAAAAGCAATCTGCAATATTGGCGGAAGATTTTTTTAGGAATGGTTAGAGAAATTTTCGGTTATAGAGTTTGCGTTGGGGAATGTTATGAAAAGCAAGCAGCCTCCCTGGCGAAAGCGATTAAAACTTAGCCGTTGCCAGGGAACTTTAAAAGCCCTGCTCACGGATAGTTATTCAAATTCTACTTTAAATAAGCTCTGGTAACGATGAAGGATTACTGTAGAGTGATTGTACGCAACAACAGCCTCAAGAGTCTTGCGTGCGCTGCTGAACGGTTCCTTGCATTTAGGACATGTAAGAGATTCAGAAACATTAAGGACTTCCTGCAACTCAGGGCCATTTTCAACAGGAATGTTCAGGATGATAGCTGAATCGCAATCAGAACATGTAAATTTGACTTTTTTGATTACATTTATCTGCATAACCATATTCTCCTTTCTTTTGTTCTTGGCTGTCACAATAGCCTGTAAGTACAGTATATAGGAGAGGATAGAAGATGGCAATGTTATTTTTCGGTCAGGGGAACAGTAATGGGATTCTCTGTGCATCTGTTGCTGTGAACGGAGTGAACAGTAAGCTTTTGCCTCGGAACAGAAGCCGGGGAGGACGGAAATTCATGGGAATGTTACCGGAAGGAAAATCTTCAGGAGGAGAAATTCATGGCATACAAAGCAGTTATTTTTGACTTATTTGAAACTTTGATTACTGAATGGGGACATAAAAAGTATACCAAAAGTGAAATGTGTTCTGATTTGGGGGTTGAGAGAGAGGCATTTGACAGATATTGGGATGAAAAGGAAAAAGAAAGATATTCTGGTGGGATAAGTTTTAAGGATTCCATTTTGTATGTATGTGAAAAGTGCGGAAAATCTGTTGATGACCTGACCGTGTGTAAAATGATAGACAAAAGAGTACAGACAAAATCAGTATGTTTTGAATATGTGAATCCGGACGTATATCAGTTATTGGAGAATCTCAAAAAGGCGGGTATGCGTTTGGGGATTATCAGTAATTGCTCTTCGGAAGAAGTAAATGCCATTCGAGAGAGCAGGATATGTAAATATTTTGATCAGATAATATTGTCCTATGAGGTAAGAATGCAAAAGCCGGAAATTCGTATCTATCAAGAGGCTGCCAATTTGTTAGGAGTTGCGGAGAGCGAGTGTATTTTTGTGGGGGATGGGGGCAGCCATGAACTTGAAGGCGCCAAAATGGCCGGAATGGAAGCTGTTCAGGCCAAATGGTATACCAATCAACTTCCGTATAAACGTGATAGTATGCCTGGGTTTATCATTGCGGAAGAGCCTCTGAATGTGATGCGAATGATACAAAAGACCTGAGTCGCTGCGCTGATATTACATAATAAAGTCAGCATAGGAGTATCAGGCAAGTGGTAATTCCCTTCCCCATTTCATGTGTCAGAAAGATGGTGTGAAATGGGGAAGGAAGGGATTAAAAAAATATTGTTACATATGGTTCAGAAGCAATTGGATCTGTTCATAGGCAAAGGTATCCTCTCGTTTTGCCAGATCAATCAGTTTGCCGAGTCTTTCTCTGATAGAGCGGCTGCTGAAATTTCTCAGCATGTTCTCTGTGTCTTTAAAGCTTCCCAGTATAGATTTCATTTCAACTGCGGCTTTGCTGACTTTAAGAAAAGCTTCCGCAATATGAAGGCATATTGCGGAGTCTTCTGTTCCGCTTCTGTCCGCCAGTTCATTGAAGTAAACTGCGCCCCACTTTCTTCCGTCTCTGATGCATTCCACAGCATCATTTTGAACCAGTATCATAGAGAACAAAGAATCAAATCCGCTGTTGGTCACAAAAAAACTGTCATCGAGGAGCATATCTTTCCAGGCATCATAAGCCTGCAAGCCTTTGGCGTAGGTTGATTCGGTTCTTGCTTCCATAATATCCGCAGCCATTTTTATAATCTGTCCGTCGCTGTAGGGAGAACACGTCAGAGCGCCAATGCACATAACAGCCTGGGTATCCGTGTTTTCCCACCATGTATCGCAGCGAAAGTAGCCGTTTTCCATTGTGCGGACGTTGGCTCCGAATTCAGGGTCATGCTGGAAGAAATTCCATCCCATGACTTCGTCCTGAACAGAATCATATCCGGTGATAATGCAGGGCTCCGGCGGTCCTATGATTCCCAGAGCAATGACAGGGAGGCCTTTTGCCAGGTTGGACTTGATGTACTCTGTAAAATCTTCTTTTGATGTATCTGAATCCCTTCCAAGAAAAGAGAATTCTCTGCCCAAAGCCTTTGCGCCATAGCGATATATTTCATTGGATTCTCTCAGGGTATGGTATATATCAATATTGCTTAAGTCCCATTCCTTCCTGTTCCAAACCAGCCGAAAGGCTGCGCCTGTTGCCGCCATAATGCGGGCATAGGATATGTCATCTCCCAGGTATTCGGACACTGCTTTGATGCATATGGGGAACATTGTGTTGCTGTCATAACTTCCGTGTTCAATTTTGCGAATACCATATAATATTGTACTGTCATTGTGCTGTGTCATTATAATATCACATCTCCTTTTTTGCTTGACATTGAGCTGTTCCAAACCAAATACACCTGCCTCCAGCCACATTCCGCCCATAAGTGGTCTGTTTAGCCGAAATTGGCTGGGAGTCATTCCCATAAGTTTGCGGAAGGTTCTGGTATAGGATTCGTGACAGGAAAAACCGCTTTCAAATGCAATATCCACTATTTTTTTGTCGGAGTGCAGTATTTCAAAGGCGGAACTGATAATGCGTCTCTTGCGGTAATACTGCATAATGGGCATATCAACGTATTTTAGAAACAGTTCACGAAGATAACTCTGCGAGAACCCGAAACATTTGGACATTTCGGATATGCTGAACTGGTTCAGGTGGCATTCCATATAATTTATCAAAGCATGGGCCAGTGTTGAATAACTCATTTGGTATTCCTTTCATTCCATATAGGCCATTCGGTAACAGGCAGGGCAGGCTTAAGCTTAAAATACAAGTTACTGCTATTTCCCAATGGGGGTTCATCATGATGTGATTTCAGTATAACATTTTATCAGCAGCAGGGCTTGACTTTTTTATGGAATATTGCTGGTCAAGTATCTGAATCGGATGGTTCGCTGTTCCATAACAGGCCATTTATGGACATAATCTGGGGATTATTTTGGGGTCTTACCCTGTGTTCAGACAATTGAAATTTTTCCATCTGTGCGGTTGCTAACCCAACGCCCCATCTGCATTGCCATAAATGGCATGCATGCAGGTCATTGGATTGCAACCGCACAGGTGGAAATTTTTTCAAAGAGGTATTGACAGGAGGTATTATATGATGTATAGTATTGTCATAAAACAATGTTATATGGCGTATAATATTATAAAAACGATACTATGGGTGAGAAGATTCAAATCTTAAAAGTAAAAAATTACAGAAAAAGGGGCGATTGGATGGTATTTAATACAGGAGCAGCTCTTTTGGACGCAATTGTTCTGGCGGTGGTGTCAATGGAACCGGAGGGAACCTATGGGTATAAAATAACACAGGAGGTTCGGCAGGTCATTGAATTGTCGGAGTCCACGCTTTATCCTGTATTGCGGAGGCTGCAAAAGGATGAGTGTCTGGAGGTATATGACATGGAGTGCGCAGGCAGGAACAGGCGTTATTACAAAGTGACGAGCAGGGGTTGGGCACAGTTAAGATTGTACGAGAGTGAATGGAGAAAATATGCGGACAAGGTGACAGGATTGTTCGAGGGGAGGATTGGAGTATGAACAGAGTAGAATTTATGCGGCAATTGGAAAGCCTGCTTCGAAGCATTGCTCCCATGGAGCGTGAGGAGGCATTGCAGTATTATAATGATTATTTTGATGATGCCGGAAAAGAAAATGAACAGGAAGTAATTGAAGCTTTGGGAAATCCGGCCAGGGTAGCAGAGAATATTAAACGGGATTTGCTTGGAAGCGGTTATGGAGAGGGAACAGTAAGGAAAGCTCTGGCATCCGACCGGGCCCTTGTGGAATATGGGAAGGAAGTACAGGATGGGACTTCGGAGGAGACTGTGGCTGAAAGCCCGGAAGCCCGGAAGACTTCAGATGATGGCGCGTATGACGGCGTAAATGTGGATAGCAGTGTATCGCAAGACATGACATTCGGAGGCGGCGCTGCGCAAGAGAGCGGGAGCGGCACAGCGGGAAGCGCAGCAATCGGAGAGGACGCAGGGGGAAGTGTGCTGCAAGGAAGCACGGCATTTGGAGCTGAGCTGTTTGGACAGAAGACATATGAAAGCGGAGCCGCCGGAGCGTTTGGCAGCAATACGCCAGGAAGCGAAAGTGCCAGTAGTGTGGTAAGCGGCAGTTCGGAAAATGGTATCCCACCAACCGGTAATCAACTTAATGATAATCCGTCAGGCGCAGGTGCGGCCTATGGTACTGGGGGATATGGGAATACGGTCTATTCCCAACAATCGAAAGCGTCATATACTCAAGAGAGAGAAAGTGAAATCAGCAAGGGGAAGAATCATCTGCCGGGGTGGGCAACAGCGCTGATTATTGTGTGTTTAATTTTTACATCTCCTGTTTTGCTGGGAATAGGAGCAGGGGCAATAGGACTTGTACTCGGTCTGGCAGGAACGGCCATGGGAGTGATTGTGGCGTGGCTTGCGACAATTGTATGTTTTGGAGTGGCGGTTATAGTCATGTTTGTTGTGGCTGTGGTGTTGGTGGTGATTGGTTTCCTGTGTCTTTTTACCAACCCGTGGGTTGGTATGGCGATGATTGGAAGCGGCCTTGTTTGCGGTGGTCTCGGGGTGCTGTTTTTGATGCTTACCGCAGGCATGGCGGGGGTGGTCACGCCGGCTATTTTCAGAGGGATTGGTCGTTTTTTCCGTTTCCTGTTTCAAAAATCAGAAAAAGGCCTGCAAAGGGGGTAATAAAAGATGAAGAAATTTATGAAGAGCTGTGGAATTACGGCACTGATATTGATAGTAATTGGACTGGGGCTGGGGATGTCGGGACGCGCAGTGGCAGGACAGGATACCATCAGGGAAGTCGTGGAGGAAATGACCGGAGGCAGAATTCGTATGGACAGAGGAAGCTGGTGGGGATGGCAGATTGCCTCATTTGGCAGAAGAAGTGAAAGGACGGATTTGGTGGATTTTGTGGGAGTAGCGGAACAGGAATGTGCTGTCGATAATGAGTATTTTTATGGCTATGATTTTGACGATGGCTATGATTCTGACGATGGCTATTTTGTCGACTGGCCTTTTGAAGGTGAGGATGGAGTCTGCTTTGAGGGAACCTATGATATAAATGATGCCTTTGATTTTGAGGATGATTTCAAGATATTAAACGGGAATGTTTCCACATATTGTCCCGGTACCAATATACAAAATCTGGATATTGAGATGGGAGGCGTCAGTTTTTATACAGAGGAATCAGCGGATGACAAGATTTATCTTGAGGCGTCCAATGTCTATAAATTTCAGAGTTATGTAGAGGATGGGACACTTTATATCAAGGCGATTTCAAATGATGGTTTGAGAAATACATTATGTAAAGTTATTTTATATGTGCCGCAGGATTACGCGCTCCAGGAAGTAGAAATAGAGGTTGGCGCCGGGGAAATGCTTTTAAGCTGGCTGAATACACAGGAAGTGGATATTGAAGTTGGGGCAGGAAGCATTTTCCTTGAGAACGTGAAAGCCCGGGAGATGGATGTGGAGATTGGTGCCGGGGTGGTTACAGGTAATGAGTTAGAAGTGAAGGATTATTTGGATGTTGAGGTGGCCATGGGAGAATTTATAATGGAATACGCCAGTCTGGGTAATATTTATGTGGAATGTGCCATGGGAAATGTGAATATAGGCGTATTGGGCCAGGAAAGAGATTATAATTATTATTTGGAAGGGGGAATGGGAAACGTGGATGTGGGAGAAACCTGCGTAAGCGGACTTTCTCAGAAGAAAATCACTGATAATGGCGCGCAGAAAGATATAGATGTGGAGTGTGCCATGGGTAATGTGACAATCTGGTTTATAGATTGATGGCAGTATTGTTTAGAAGAGATTGGGGCCAACTTATCTTTTGAGAGGTTGGCCCTTTTTCATATAACCATTATTATGCTGTTGGAAACTTTGCGGGCTGAAATTTCACCCTGCGCAAAACACAATGGTATTTGGTTTGAGGCATTCAGGGTTCCACAAACAGTCCGGATTTTTTCAGGGCTGGCCGCAGCGCAAGATAAATGGCGGAAGCGGCAATCACAGCCACCACGGCATTGACGCTGGTGGTGAGAGCGCTGATTTTCATCAGGGCGGAGGTGATGTCCTGAGGAACTCCAAACAGGTAGGTTTTGTAGAAATATCCTACCAGGGGGTCGGCTACCACATTAAATGCCATGCCGCAGGCGGATGCAAGAATGGTGACACCTGTGACATATTTTGCCGAATGATCACGGCTTAGTTTGAAGAATATGTGGGCGACTAAACCTACGATGAAACCAATGCAGAGCTTCAACAGAAAGGTTTTGGGAGCGCTGGTGACATAGGATGTGGTAAAATCACCAATGGTCATACCCACTGCCCCTGCCATGCCGCCCCAATACCCCCCGATCAGCAGAGCCGCAAGTACACAGAATACATTGCCAAAGTGGAAGGAGGCTTTCTCCGGGCCCACAGGAATGTCTATTTTGAAGAAGGCAAATCCGATGTAGCAAAGGGCGGCCAGAAGCCCTGCCTGTGCCAGACGTTTTACATCATATTTCTCTCTTTTTGGTACACCGATTAACGCATTGTAAATTCCTTTTGCCGTCAAAAGTATGGCAAAAAATACCAGGGTCAGACTATAGGAATAAGGACGTTCCAGACTTAGTTTTTCGTCGGAAAGCCGGGTGATTTCAGCTTTTAAAGCTTCTGTGTCACCGGATGCCGTGCCTTCCGTTATGGCGCTGAGCTGTGCTTTGGCTTCTTTGAGCTGTGTGCCAGTGACAACAGAGTTCTGATAGCTGGAATTGTAGGTGTATATTGCAAAAGCAATGCCCGCAATCAATAAAATTGCTCCCACAATTAGCAATCCATAGTTTTTGGCTTTCTCCGACGCAGTGTTCTCCTGTTTCATTATGTTATCTCCTTACATCAATTTGGGGATTTGGGCAAAAAGAGATTTTGCCATCCGTTGTTTTTTGCTAGAGACAGTGTATAGCAAAAGTGGACTGATAAAAAGTGCCAGAACAGGACTTTTTTACCATGCCAGTTTTGGGCATCTGAGGAAGGGAAATGGAGCAGCCGTAAGCCGGCGGGCGTGATTGTGGTCCAACAGTAATGTTTCCAGAGTCTGATTTATGGAAAAAAGAGTTTACTTTCCTTGATAGTATGGTACACTTGTAAGGAAAGAATTCGGAAATATGCAGAGAGGCACAAGTTCCCGCCAGTGGGACATATTGCCATAAATGGCAATTGGAATAGTCCAGCTAAGAAATGTCAATCTATGTATTAAAAATATTTAGCTGGACAGGTGGGGTTGCGAAGGCACCTCACCCTTTAGTGCCGCCTGGCAGCGACTTAAAATAGGAGGCGTTGAGATGAACGGAAGTCATATTGCGATTCCAACAATAGTAAAAGTAGGAAAAGGAGTGCTGAGGAATATAGGAAGCTATATCAAGGCAGGTGGAATGGAACGGGCAGTGA
>CAJUGT010000034.1:10486-31832 GCA_910586435.1 uncultured Acetatifactor sp.
GATTTATTTTGGCAATGGCCTGATAGATATGTTCGGAACCCAGGTTATGGAATCTTTGAAAGAAGCAAAAGTCCAGGTCCTGGAATACAAGGAAATGGATTCCATTAAAATTGAGGATATTGTTGAGATGGCTTTTGCCATTGACCCAAAGGCCCAGATTATTGTGGGCATTGGGGGCGGAAAGGTGATAGACGCGGCAAAATATGCGGCATATCTGCGTAAGCTTCCCTTTATGAGTGTCCCCACATCGGCATCCAGCGACGGGTTTTCCAGTGCCAGCGCATCTCTGACCGTGGAAGGAAGAAGGGCATCTGTGCCTGCCCGTCTGGCTTATGGAATTATTGCCGATACGGAAGTCATTAAAAGCGCCCCGGAGAAATTTCTTTATTCCGGTATCGGAGACATGGTGTCTAAAATTACGGCCTTATATGATTGGATTTTCGAGGAACAGGCCGGCTGTTCCGTGGTAAATGATTTTGCTGTGATGATTGCGAAAAAGGCGGTAAACAGTTTTGTGCGCACTCCTTTTGAAAGCATTCAGGACGATTTGTTCCTGAGAGAATTACTGGACTCCCTGGCTATGAGCGGTATTGCCAACGAGATTGCGGGGAGCAGCGCCCCCACCAGCGGCAGTGAGCATCTGATTTCTCATGCGTTGGATAAAATACTGGAGCAGCCCGAGCTTCACGGTGTACAGGTGGGCATTGCCACCTACTTGATGAGCAGAGTGCAGGATCACCGGTACAAAAGGGTAAATACCATCTTTACGGATACGGGATTTTGGAATTACGTAAGCACCCTGGGGCTGGAGCGACGGGACTATGAGGAGGCCATCGATCTGGCGCCTTCGATCAAACCATCCAGACATACCTATCTTCATGAGGAAAAATATCGTCGGCTGGCCAAAGAAATTCTGTGTGAGGATGAAGTGTTAAAAAGGGTATTTGGATAAGAGAAAAAGGGGCTGCCGCATTAAGAAAATCTACACAAGACACAGGATGTCAGGTATTCCTATATTTGGTGTCTATGACCCTTAATGCGGCAGCCCCCAAGAATATGGCGCAGAAACGTTTTTTTATTCCCGGGGGCAATGAGCCAAGCGGCCGTGCTTGCACGGACAGTTGGCGAATGCCGCGAGGGTCAAATACCCCGCCCCTTGGGGCGTTGCAAGCTTGATACCCCGTTGCTTGCAGCGGGGTCTTTGATTAATAATTCTCTGCCTTAACCTCAAAATATGCCTGCGGATGATTGCAGACAGGGCAGAGTTCCGGAGCCTTGGGGCCTATGCAGATATGTCCGCAATTTTTACATTTCCAGATAGTATCCCCTTCTTTGGAGAATACCACACCATTTTCGATGTTTTGCAGCAGTTTTAAATATCGAGCCTCATGTTCCTTCTCAATGGCGCCAACTGCCTCAAACAGGGCGGCAATTTCATGAAACCCTTCTTCTCTGGCGTCTTTGGCAAAGGAGGAATACATATCGGTCCATTCAAAATTCTCTCCTTCCGCAGCGGCTTTCAGGTTTTCTTCCGTACTGCCGATGCCGTCATTTAGCAATTTGTACCAGATTTTGGCATGTTCTTTTTCATTGGCGGCAGTTTCTTCAAACAATTCCGCAATCTGTACATAGCCGTCTTTTTTTGCCTTGGACGCATAATAGGTATATTTATTGCGTGCCATGGATTCTCCGGCAAAAGCCTCCTGTAAGTTTTTTTCAGTTTTGGTTCCCTTTAATTGCGACATTTTTCCTCCATTTCCGCGCAGAAGGCTCACCGGTATGTCGAGTTATAAGCTGATATTATGCTCTGCGCAGGTGATTAATTTGGTAGATTGGTCTGAATGCGCACGTTTGCTGTTCATGGCAGTCATGAGAACGTGCAGGGGTTCAGTTCCTCTATTATAGCAGAAAGTATGGGAATGGGCAAGAAGGATATGTTGTTTTCGCTTTTTGCGTGACAAACTCAGGGCAGCTGTGTGAAACATTTTTGTTCTGGATTTATGAGATTTCGCAGAGGGGAATCCTGGATGTTAGAGCGTGTTTGAAAATTGCTTTCTGACAGCTGTGCGTCACAATTTGTGGTAGATTGGACCCGAATGAGGGAGGCGTAGTGGGCTGCGTTGACCGAATGAGGGCCCAATATACTGCAAAGTGGGGCGCGCAGATGGCGGGAATAAATTTTCAAACATGCTCTGGCGCGGACAATGACCGATGCCTGTTTATGGGAATTTTGCGGAGACCGCATTGACGGTAGATATAAGCAATGTTATTATAAATTTGCCAATGTGTTGGCATAAAAGGCAGAAAAGGTCAAGGAAACGGAAGGAATCTTTGGCAGGCCTGATGCGCATTACACAGCATGGGGCTGAAGGCCAAGACAGAATAGATTCTTTCAAGTGGGAACAGTAATCAGAAAAGGAGCAGTGAAAATCATGTATGAAAATTCTGGGGATATTGTTGAATTAAACATATATGTTGAGGCATATTTGAAACATGCGGGAAGAGAAGAGGATTCAGAGGAATTTCGCAGAGAATTAGAGATTATATATGAAAAAAGTTCGGAGAATGATCCGGGGATTGCGTGGAAATTAAGCAGAACTCACAGGGTGGAGGGTGTTCTCTTACTGAATCGGGAAGAAAATAAATGTGTGCTTTTGGCGGAAAACCAGCGAGCCATGGGGGATTTATTGAGAAAAATACCCGAGAATCAGGAAGTGATATTTTACTTTGAACAAAAGTATCAAGATATGGTATCGGAATATGTATGTTCCACGGAGGATTCGGAACTTCCATGCAGGTTAAAAGGATATAAGGCATCCATGGGGCGGCTGATACAAGGAAATGGGAGTCTTATTCCACATATTGAAATTTTATCAAAAAAGCATCCGGTGGTGGCTGAACTGAAAGAATACCAATCTCTGAATGGGCGGATGAAAAATGAAAAATTTGTGGTGGAGGGAATGCGGTTGGTGAAACGGGCGCTTGCGGATGGACTTTTGGTTGAAAAAGTCATCTATATTCCGCAGAAAGCGCAGGAAGAGGATATCAGCCAGGTCATGGAGCTTTGTGAGAAAAGGAAAATCATGTGCTGTGAAACCACAGCAGGCATTATGCCTTCCATGACTGCCACAAATCCTGTCCCTGAGATTATCTGCACTGTCAGAATGAAGATAAGGAGTCAAAAGGATATTATATTTGCCGGGGCCAGGAATTTTTTTCTGATATTGGATGGGATTTCTAATCCGGATAACCTGGGGATTATTCTGCGGACTGCTGACGCGGCGGGAATCAGCGGTGTGATTTTGTTGAGTAATTCAGTACATTTCCTGAACAAAAATGCTGTCAGGGGCGCAAGGGGTGCCATGGGAAAAATACCGGTCTTCTATTCCGATAATGACGAAGAGTTGTTTTGTAAACTTTCAGAGAAGAATTTTAAGGTGATTGGGACAAGTGCCAGGTTTGAAGCCCATAGTTTCTATGATATTGATTATAAATCCGGCAATGCGGCTGTGGTAATCGGTAATGAGAGCGAGGGGGTCAGGAAGGAAATCCTTGCAAGGTGTACGGGGTATGCCAAAATACCCATGGCGGAAGGGCAGTCTTCCCTGAATATAGCAGTCGCTGCGGCGCTGATGATGTATGAATATGTGAGGGCGGAATCTGGTTTGGAGGTACATTGAGTACACTAAAGCGAAAAATGGCAGGTTTGACGCAGTGCTTTTTGGCGTTCCATAGAAGGAGGGGGTTTTGTTGGCATGAATGGGCAAGGGCGTTCACTTGGGGTATAAGGGTTATACAGGCGGGATTTTGATATTTTTTGATACACAGGAGGATACAGAAGTTGGGAAAAGGGGAATTTATTATGTTTGTACAAGAACTATGGAAGGAGGAAAGGTTTAGTCTGCGGCAGATTTGCAAGGGAGTGTGCGGAGTTGCGACAATGATGAGCTGGCTGGATGGGAGCTGGAAACCGGATATGTTGTTTCAGAACAGTATACTGGAACGGCTTGGGGTGAATGAAGAAGATTTCATGTATTATTTGGATTACGATGCATACGAACGTTGGAAGGAGAGGCAAATTATACTGCATTGTATCACGTTCCGGGAATTGGAGAAGGCGATGGGGTTATTGAATGTATATAAAAAGAAGCATTTTAAAAACGGTCATTTAGAAGAACAGTTTTGTCTTACCATGTACGCCCAGATTAGGTTTGGTCAGGGGGCAGTCAAGGAAGAACTGTCAAAGCTGTATAAAGAAGCACTTGAAAAGACAGTGCTGGACTCAGAGTTGGGGCAGATTGGAGCATTAGTTCTGTCAGTGCAGGAGCTGCATTTACTGCTTGACACAGAACATTACCGCAAGGAGGGGGAAAGACAAGAGAGATATCAGGAGGTGGTGGAATATATTGAGAAGAGACAGTATCATCAAGCTGCCAGAGGAAAAATATATCCCAAGGCGGTTTACTATCTCTGCCGATGTGTGAAAGAGAAAAACGGATTTTTAAATGCACAGGAAGCGGAAAGGTTGCTACAATATTGTGAACAGGGAATAGAATTGCTGCGTGACTGCGAAAGGATGTATTATCTGTGGGAGCTGCTGGATATGTCTATGGGGCTGGTTCATAAGATGGCGGAAGAGATGGAGAGTCAGGGGCAGCAAAGGAAGGCGCAGGCGTTGAAAGAGCTGCACCATGAAAAGGAGGTGTGGAAGCATGCCTTGGAGAACGTCTATGCGGAAAAGGGAGTGCCAAAGGAAACCATAGAGGACTGTTATCTTTATGTGGTAAAGGGGGTGGCTTGTTTGAATGACGTAATCCGTGTTAGGCGTCAAATGTTTGGTATGGAACCAAAGGAGCTTTGCGCTGGAATCTGTGATATAAGGACATTGCGCCGTTTGGAACAGAGAAAAAGCAAGGTACAGTGGGAGATTGCGAAACGGCTTCTGGAAAGGTTGGGTTTGCCAGGAGAATATACCAGAATAGAATTGGTCACAGGAAACATAGAAGTTTATAGGGATATGAGGAAGCTTCGTGAAGTGGTGAATCTTGGTAAATGGCAGGAGGCGAATGCTCTCTTGAAAAAAATGGGAAGAATGGTGTCCATGGAATACCCCTGTAACGGTCAGGTAGTTCAAATGGAGGAGTTGCTGATAAGGTGGAGAAGAGGAGAATTTGATGCTAAAACATACTGTATACAAATGCGGGAAGTCTTAGAAAGGACATTGCCATATGACGCGTTTTTAAGTGAAGGAGAAAAATATCTGACTAATGAGGAACAAACTTGTATCCTTAACCGTATGCAGGGGCTGGATATGTATAGCGAAGAATTCCTTACCTGTATGTGTCGGATGGAAAAGTATTACCAGCCTTATATTGAAGAGGGTATCTGGGAAGGAGGGTGGAATATGTATGAGTTTGTTATGAGCAATGTAGGAAGTATGTGGGGCAACCAGGGAGAGTATGACCTTGCGGATCTATACAGCGGGAGGATACTGGAAGGATGCCTGCGCTTTCGAAGAATGGGATTGATACATAATAGTATTTATGATAGATGGTGGAACTATGACCAAAGGAAGAGCAATGGTATTTCCACTGCTCAGGTGCTTGATGATGAAGAAGAACTATCAAAATGCATTTTGTTCAGCTATCTGGCAAAAGATCAGAGAAGAATAAAAAATTATATTAAAAAATTAGAAACAGTCAAGGATTTAGGATAAATTATTTTTTTTGTTGTTCTAAGGTGTCATTATCATTTAATGGTGTAATTTCGGAATTGGCATCGTCCAGTTCATGATTTTTTGGAAGGCTATCATATTTCGGGCGATCTTTTGAGTGGGAAGGAACGAAAACAGTTTCATTATATATGGGACTGCCGATAGTGGTAAGGACATAGAAGAGTCCAACGGACAAAAAAGTTGTGAGAAATTTTGTTGCTCTGTTTCTCATAGAGATGTGCCTCCTTAAATTTTTATTGATATAATGATTTAGCATAACCTATGGGTAGCTGCCTGTCAAGCGCCAGACTCCTGAACATTTTTGTTCAGGAGTCTGGCGCTTGTACGCTTATGGATTCTGTGATAGGATTAAAATGTAAACGCAATGAATTTATTGCGTAGAAGGAAAATCCGTTTTTTGTAAAGTGATATAGTCCTAACAATTGAACTAATTGCGATAGTGTCAGGTGGGTATGAAAAACAGTAACAAACTGAACAAGTCCAGGAGGTTTTATAGACACTTTCGTAGTTGGAAATTTTCCCAGCGCAGGGGCTTGAGAGGATAAAGTAAATTGCGGAATAAGTATTCTGTCTGCAAGAGCTGAAATGAAAGGAAGAAAAATGATGAGTGGATTAAAAGGATTTAAAATTGGATTGGCGTGTATAGCTGGTGTGGGAATGTTGTCGTTTGGTGCGTCAAAAGTTGAGGCGGCAAAAGAGTGCCAGCATTATCATTTCGTTGAGGTGGATAAGACTCTTGAAACTATTAGCTGCAATGAGTATCAACATACAATTTTAGTTGAGCATCAACATGTTTGTGCGAATTGTAATGAGGTGATAGTAGTTGGTACATCGGTTGAAACAGGCAAACATGAATATGATTTTGAGCTAAAAGATGGCGGATTATATGGAAAGTGTTTGTATTGTGACTTTGACTTTTTCTCTTATGGCGCAAGGTAATATGGACTGGCGGTGTTATTCTTGGAAAGTTTTGGTAATGCTATATAGTATAGTTAAGAAATGTCAAGAGGAAATTTAAAACAGTCTCGGAACGAAGGCGCCCGGAAGGAAATTTCAGCTGCGCACTTTGCGGATGAAACTTTCTTCCATAGTGAGGAGGCCGAAGTGTAGAGACGGAACTTTAAAGAATTAAGGATGTTCTTATTCATTTTACAAAGTCGGCGGAGTAAGGGGATTATATTATCCCCTTTTCTTTTGATTGAAAAAAATTTACAATGTGGAGTGGCTTAGATAAAATTTTACGCAGTTTGTTCATCTTATATTTGCGCAAAATTAGTAGTATTGGAGGGCATATATGAAAAAGTTATGGGTTATCTTATTGGCCTGGTGCTGTCTGTTATATGGAGGGTGCGGGAGTCAGGACACCGATACGGAAATATATTATGATATAGAGTCGGAAACAGAGGAGTTGAAATTTCCAGGGGAGCTGGGGGATATGTTTCTGGGGGCGCAGTTCTGGCAGGGGGAGCCAGTGTTGCTTATAAAACGGTTTTCCGATGGCTTTCTACAGAATATATATCTGTGCAGAAGGGACGGAAGCCGGGAACTTTTGGTGAAGGGGGCGGAAAGAAGAGGCAGGAGGGGGTATGTGGACAATGACAAAAATGTGTATTTAGTGGAAGGCCAGGATGAGGGTGGAGACATTATTATAAGGTATGATGCCTTGGGGAAGGTTGTTTTTCAAAGTGAATTGGGAGCGGATCTGAAGGCAATTCGGCAGATAGAGGATGGGACGATATATCTGCTTTTAAGTGATGGGGCGATGAAACCTATGTGGCTGGCCAGGCTGGAACAGGATACGGGGGAAGCTGTAAGGGTTGGGGAACATTTTAGACTTCAATGGACCACAAGTCTTTTGGGAGGTGGGGGCGAAGGCTTGTTTTCCTTGGAAGGTGCCGCAGGTCAGCCGGAAGTTAAGAGAATTGACCTGAAAGGGGAGGGCGATGTCTCTATTTTCTCAAGCCAGGGATCGTCCTATGTGGCCGGAGCGGAACTTGCCGGGATGCATACTGTGGATTTCTGTATGCGGGAAGATGGTGAGGTGGAGATTTTGTGGTGTGATGGAGGCGATCGGGGACAATGGGGATCAGAGAGCAGGTATGCGGTGGAGCGGCTGAGAGAGAGACGTGTGGAGAAGATCCCATTGGTCATGTGTGCTTCCTATTATGAGGATAAGTGGATAAGGCAGCAGACTGCGCAATTTAACCGGGAAAATGAAAAGTATCATGTGGTGTTGGAAGAAAATGGCTATGATTTTGATTGGGATCGAATCACCAGGGAGGAAAAATGGGAAGAGTACGCAGAGAAGATCAGTATCCAGATTGCTGCGGGCAAGGGGCCGGATCTTATGTATGGGGATGTATTGAGGGGATACGCTCCGGAGATTGCGGAAAAGGGAGGGTTGGAGGATCTGGCGCCGTATATGGAACGGGATGGTGTCCGCCAAGAGGAATATTTCCCTATGGCGTTCAGTCCCTGGCGGGATGACGGGAAAATACGGGGAGTCAGAGTCACGGCGGGGATGACAGGTTATACTATGAAAGATTCCATTCTGGGGCGGGCGCCGGAAAGTGTGGAAGATCTGGTGGATGCGCTGTCTGCCTGGGATGGGAATGAGGTGTTCCTGCAAAGATATTCTTCAGGGGAGCTGTTAACTGTATTGCTGGAAGGGACGGAGGACATCTGGGGAATGGTGGACTGGGAGAAAGGTACCTGTGACTTGAGCGGAAGTTTGTTTGAAAAATTGCTGGAAGTGGCAAAAAGGTATGGTGATGACGGGCATAACCTACGACCGTGTCTTGCGGCAAAGAGATGGCTCTTGAACTTGTTTTATTTTGACTCAGACATAGAATTGGAGCAGAATGGAGCTGTGGCGCTGAATGTGATGTTTGGCGACGGGAGACATCCTGTGGCATCCATGGAAGGGGTTATTGCGGTTAATTCCAATTCATCAAAAAAAGAAGGCGCATGGGAGTTTATCCGTTACCTGTTGGGGCAGGAGGCGCAGTCAGAGTGTTATGGCGGAAATTTTCCGCATTGTCCCGTAAACAAAAGCGCGTTTGGTTTGTGGGTGGAATTCCAGCGGGAAAGTGTGGCAGATGGCAGGACAAGAGGAAGTAGTATGGAGAGATGGGAGCAGGGGGAGTGGACTCGGGGGCTTCGAGTGTCTGGTGAGGAGTGTCTGGAGGAAGAGCGTGTGGAGGAATACTTTAGCCTGTTAGAAGATACCAGGGACATGCCATATGATACCAAACCCATTATAGAGATTGTCTGTGAGGAAGCAGGGGCGTATTTTGCCGGAAGCAAAAGTGTGGAAGAAGTGAGAGAATGCGCAGAGAACAGAGTGCGGCTATATTTGGAGGAGCGGAAGTTTGAAAGCAAAACATCCAAACTGTTTATTCATGACAACAGAATATTTGCGAAGCGTGGATTCTAATGTTGGTAGCAGTACCACAAGCATGGCCAGCGGTATGCAGGGGAGTTTGTTATTAATTTTGGAGGGATTGATTTCCGGGCAGAAAACTATTATAATAAAAAATAGAAGAAGGATGCCATGCGGCGGCATGGTTGACGACGGCAATGCAGTGCTGGCCTGAGAAGCAAGCGCTGGTTACTTAAGGATGAATGCAATGGGGTACTGGCAGAGTAAGGGGAATTTTATATGGGGATAGAAGAGATAGCGTATCAAAATAAGGATATTGTAAGTAAGTTTTTGGCGGAAAATTTGAAGGGCAAGACTTTTCGGGTATATGGGCTGGATCTGCCTGGGATACGGGATGTGAGGCCGACCAACCTTCCGACAGTGAAGGCCAATGAACTGCGGATAGATAATCTGTTTGAGTTGGAGGATGGGTCCATAGCCATCGTGGATTATGAAAGTGTTTATGACGAGTGGGATAAGGTGAAGTATCTAAATTATCTGACAGGAATCGCAAATCGATATTTTACGGACAAGGAAGCGTGTCCTGTACTGCGTATGATAGTCATATACACGGGTGATATTCGCAGAAATATGGTATCTTGTGAATATAATATAGGAGCCATCCGAATCAATATAGAGGCGGCTTTTTTGTCGGAGTTAGATTCTGACAGAGTTTTTCTGGAATTGACAGAAAAGGTAGAGAAGAATGAGCTGTTAAACGACGAAGAATTGATGAAATTTATGATTTTTCCACTTTCTTATCAGAAGAAGGAGGAAAAAGAAAAGAAGCTCAAGGAAGCGGTAGAATTGGCAATAAAGATGCGTGACAGAGAACAGCAGGTGTTTGCTTTGGCGGGATTGTTGGCATTTACGGATAAGATTATTGACCAGGAGACAGCAGGCCGAATAAGGAGGGCGATTGAAATGACACAGGTGGCAAGAATATTCGAGGAAGAAAAGCGAGAGGCACTGAAACGTGCGGAAGAGGAGAAGCGCCATGCAGTGACACAAGTAACTAGAATCTTTGAAGAAGAAAAGCGAGAAGCGCTGAAGCGTGCGGAAGAGGAGAAGCGCCAGGAACTTGAGCAGATTGTGATGAAGATGCTCAGACGGGGAGATGCGCCGGAGGATATAGCATCTATCATTACAGGGTATTCACAGGATGATGTCAAGGCAATTAGGGCAAGGATGGAGTTTTAAGATGTATACAAAACAGGATTTAACAGCGCAGATACAGACAATGGGGCTGAGGCGGACGGATGCCGTTATGCTTCATTCTTCCATGAAAGCCATTGGGGAAGTGGAGGGAGGCGCCGACACGGTATTAGATGCTTTCATGGAATATTTTTCAGAGGGATTGTTTATGACACCGGCACATACCTGGGCGCAGATGAGTGAGGAATATTCTTGTTTTGATCCCAAAAGGGAACCTGCCTGTGTGGGGATAATTCCAAACTTGTTTCTGAAACGTCAGGGGGTTGTGCGCTCATTGCATCCCACACATAGTATTGCGGCATTTGGTCCTATGGCGGCGGAGTACATTAGCGGCGAAGAGAATTGTACCACTCCCTGTACCCCAGGGGGATGTTGGGACAGACTTCGGCGGATTCATGCTAAAATATTGCTGGCTGGTGTCACGCATATCCGCAATACTTTTATTCACAGTGTTGAAGAAGTGATGGATGTGCCGGAGAGATTTACCTCCGAACCAGTGCCTTTTCAGATCAGGATGCCGGATGGATGCTTGAAAGATGTAGCTGTGTATCGGCATTATAATCCTCACACGGCGCACATTTCCGAGAGTTTTGATAAACTCAGTGAAGTTTTTTATACCACAGGAGCCGCAAGGAAGGTATCTTTTGGCCATGCGCAGTGCATTCTCTGCGATGCGGAGAAGCTATTTGATGTCATCTGTAAGGTGCTTTCCCATGAACGTAATTGTCTGATGGAGAGGGAATATATTCCATCAGAGTGGATAATGTGAGAAGAAGCTCTAATCTCCACGCAGGGGCGTCGCATTAAGAAATTCTACACAAGATACAGTATGTCCGTTAATCAGGCATACCTATATCTAGTGTCCATGACCCTTAATGCGACAGCCCCATTTTTATGCACAGGACTCTGCGGAGGAAGTGTGCTGCTGCGGCACAGGAGCAGTACAGGAGAAATGTCAGCAAACAAATCTTCCATGCGTCACAACTGTTCCCACATGCATGAAAGGCTGGAATGTATGATAAGCCGGGTGTTTTGACCAGTCAGGTTAAGGGGTTTCACAGTAATTCCTGTGCGGTCAGCAATGCTTATGTGAATGAAAGTGTATGGAGATTTACAGTGTCTGTTTATGGGGACATTGAGATGGGCTGAAAGCCCCGAGAAAAGCAGATTTGGTCCAGGGCAGTTTTCTTTGGGTTTTTATATGAAACTGTCAGTAAAATAATTGGATTGTTTCTCCTTTGACATTGGGAAATCCGTATTTTACAATATTGGATGTAAATACAAGAGCAGGGTTGTCCGCCAATGGCGGACAGATAGGAGTTGGTATGGAAAATATAGTATATCATGGAGTTGCTGTGGGAGGAAAGATTTATTCTCTCCGTATGGCAAAACGAATGACACAGGAACAACTGGCGGAGATACTGCGTATCAGTCCGGCGGCTGTCTCCAAATGGGAGCGAAACCTGTCGGTTCCAAGTGTTGAAATGCTTTGGGCCCTGTCGGATTTCTTTGATTGCAGTATTGATGAGCTGGTGGGCAGGAGTCTGGCGCAGGTGGAACGGGTGGGAGCGTATGACGATGAAACGTTCCGGCTTGCGGTAGTGGGGGAAGATTTGCTTAAATGCTCTCAGGTCAGCAGGGCGGAAGGGCTGCTTGCCATGGAGGAGGGGATTCCAAATCTGAAAGGGGAGTGCAGATTTCTGGCATTTTCGATTTCTTATATTATGAATCTCTACAGGAAGCAAATGCCGCCGGAGCAGGCGTTTGAATTGTTGGGGAATTATGTCTACACCCTGCCGGAGAAGGAGAGGGCGGAAGGCCGTATGGTTGCGGCAGTACTGAGGAAGATATTTGACGGGGAATGTCCGGAACTCATTCAGGAACTGATTGCGTCCCATATTGGCATGGATTACAGGGAGAGGAGCGGATATATGAAAGAGACATTAAAGTACACCAGACAGGAACTTATCAGTCAACATAAGGATAAAAAAATGTATTCGGAGGCAACCTGCCTGTTAGAAGAAATGGTACACTTGGGGGATTTTGAAATTCAGGTGATACTGCGGAATCTGGATAATGTTACCCTGACAAGGGCACTGGCAGGGGCATCGGGCGGGGTTGTGACAGCTTTTATGTCCAACTTGTCGGACAGGGTATTGTACCTGCTCAGTGAGGATCTGGAACATTGGGAGGGGAGCGAAGAAGACATTTTGACAGCGCAGAGAACCATGTTGGAAGTGGGGGATTTTTGCTTGAGTCAGATGGAAGAAAAAGGAGAAATTCCAGTTCCCTGAACAACAGGATACTGCCTGAAGGGACATTTCGCGCAACATCCGAAGGGATTGACATACTGCTGAGGGGATGTTATGATTTTAAGAAGAATCAGTTCGGAAGCGTCGGTATGACAGCGGGGCAGGACTTGAAGTGACAGGTGACAGGATATGAGAAGACATAAACTTACCACCACCAGCATTATTATGTTGGGGTTTTTGCTGGGAGCATTGCTGGGGACGGCATGTCTGATGCTTCCCTGGAGCATAAAGGATGGGCAGGAAATAGGGATTTTGGACGCGTTTTTTGTGGCCGTGTCCAGCGTCTGTGTCACAGGACTTTCGACGGTGAATATTGGGCAGACATTCTCCCTGTTTGGTCAGATGGTTCTTCTGTTCCTGATTCAATTCGGCGGTTTGGGAATTGTCACTTTTACCACGCTGGTTTTATGCCTGTTTCGCCGTAGGATTACGCTGTCCGAGAGGCTGCTGATACAAAGCGCTTATAATCTGGATACCCTGTCAGGGCTGGTGAAATTGACCATGAAGGTTCTGAAAGTGACGCTTATCCTGGAAGGGATTGGAGCCATTGGATATGCTTTTGTATTTGTCCCGGAATATGGCATCCGGGGCATATGGTATAGTATTTTTCATGCGGTCTCTGCTTTTTGTAATGCGGGCATTGACCTTTTGGGCGGAAACAGTTTCTGTGCGTATGCGGATAATGTGATGTTGAATTTGACCACGATTTTTCTGATTATTGTCAGTGGTCTGGGGTTTCCGGTGTATTGGGAGATTGGGCGGCTGGTTTCTGGACGGCTGAACAGGAGGCCCACGCAGGACACCCGCAAAGGCAACCTCCAGCTGAAACTTGTTCTTGCGGGCACCGTTTTTCTGATTCTTGCGGGGATGGTTTTAACGCTGCTTTTTGAATATGACAATCCTGACACCCTGGGCAAAATGGGGTGGTCCGGGAAAATAATGTCGGCATTGTTTCAATCAGTCACATTGAGAACAGCGGGGTTTGCCACCATACCACAGGAATGCTTCAGACCTGATTCCTGTATGGTGTATCTGGGCCTGATGTTTATAGGCGGTTCTCCTGCCGGGACGGCGGGAGGTGTGAAGACAGTAACAGTGATTTTGCTTTTTGCGTCCATGTTCGCCAATATCAAGGGGCATAAGGATGTGACCATTTTGCGCAGAAAGATTGCGGATGAAACCATAAGAAGATGCGTGGCCATTGTGACATTCAGTTTCGCGGCGCTGTTTATACTGACGGCGGCGTTGTTGGCAGTGCAGGGAAGTGATTTCCTGGAAACTCTGTATGAAATGACTTCGGCCATTGCAACCGTAGGGCTATCCAGAGGACTGACGGGGGCGCTGAAGCCGGCAGGAAAGCTTCTGGTATGCCTTACCATGTATCTGGGGCGGATTGGGCCTATTACGTTGGCATTGGCATTTAATCACCAAAAGCCCACAAGGGATATCTCTTATGCGGAGAGCAAGGTAGTCATTGGTTAAATATTATCTGTATGAGGGGGAGCTCCAAATCAGAAATTCGGGGATTTCAACTCCGTTGGATTGTGGATTCCACAAAGCGGAATCATGGGGGACATTGTGAAAATAAATACGCAGAAAGAATATATTGTGATTGGAATGGGCAGATTTGGCAGCAGTATGGCAAGGCAGCTGGAAGCGAATGGATGCAGGGTGCTTGCCATTGACCGGAATGAAAAACGGGTGAACCAGATTGCCGAATATGTGACTTTGGCCATGTGTGTGGATGTGACAAATGAAGATGCCCTGAGAGAACTGGGCGGCAGGAATTTCGACGGCGCTGTGATTTCCATAGGACATAGCCTGGACGCGTCGGTTTTGGCGGCCATCTGGGCCAAGGAGCAGGGGATTGGCCAGATTATTGCCAAGGCTTACGATGACATGCAGGGAAGAATCCTGACCAAAGTGGGAGCGGATAAAATTGTCTATCCGGAGAGAGAAATGGGTGTCCATCTGGCAAATGACCTGGCATTTAATAATCTGTTTGACGCCATAGAGTTGACATCGGAGTATTCCATCACAGAGGTATCTGCGTTAAACAGCTGGTCAGGAAAAAATCTGAAAGAGTTGAAGCTGCGTGAGAAATATGGCGTAAATGTGATTGCCATAAAGCGGGGCGGAGTGCTGCTTATCAACCCGCCGGCGGATGACCCAACGAAAAAGGGGGATATTTTTGTGCTGTTGGGTCTTAATGGCACATTAAAAAAGATTGCCAATGCTTATCACTCCGAAAAAGACAAGTAAGGAAAGGATTTTTTTCTTGACAAAATTTCAGGGATATATTATATTAGGCAATACAGAAAGAATTTTGTCACGATGTGAACAGATTGCAACGTGAGCAGGAAAAGGCTATGACGAAGAGGAGTACGCATTGCCCCTTAACAGAGAGAGCGGCTGTCCCGGAAGGGACGCTGGAAGGCTGCTTGGAGGAAGGGATGCGGAAGGTAGCTTCCAAGCCGGGAACCTGAAAGGTACAGTAGGGTTTCACGGGTTATCTCCGTTAGAGGGTAGGACTTTGACAGAAGTCTGTGAGACAGTAAAGGGTGAGAGAGCGCCCTGCTGTGAACAAAGGTGGTACCGCGTTGATGACGCCCTTTGCCGACGGGAGTTGGCAGGGGGCTATTTTTGTGTTCGGACCCGCAAGGGGAAATTTGCTGTCAGGGTGGCATACGGGACGCGCGGCGGGCAGGGGAAAAGTTATGCAGCACAGCACCAGAGAAAGGAGCAGATATGAGCAGGGAATTGGCTAAGACTTACGATCCGGCCGGAATTGAGGACAGATTGTATGAAAAGTGGGAGAAAAACAAGTATTTTCACGCAGAGGTGGATTATGGGAAGAAACCCTTTACCATTGTGATTCCGCCTCCAAATATTACCGGACAGTTACACATGGGACATGCGCTGGACAATACCATGCAGGACATTTTGATTCGTTTTAAGCGGATGCAGGGCTACAATGCCCTGTGGCAGCCAGGCACAGATCATGCCTCCATTGCTACGGAAGTCAAGATTACTGAGAAGCTGAAAGAAGAGGGAATTGATAAAAATGAACTGGGACGGGAGAAATTCCTGGAGCGTGCCTGGGCCTGGAGAGAGGAATACGGCGGGCGCATTGTGGCCCAGCTTAAGAAGATGGGGTCTTCCTGTGATTGGGACAGGGAACGTTTTACAATGGATGAGGGCTGCAACGAAGCAGTGACTGAAGTGTTTGTGAAAATGCACGAGAAGGGATATATTTATAAGGGAGCCAGAATGATTAACTGGTGTCCTGTCTGCAATACATCCATTTCCGATGCTGAGGTGGAATATGAGGAGCAGGCGGGGCATCTGTGGCATATCAAGTATCCTGTGATACAGGAGGACGGAGCGCCCAGCGAGACGGAGTTTCTGACCTTTGCCACCACCCGTCCGGAGACCATGCTGGGCGATACGGCCGTGGCAATTCATCCCGAGGATGAAAGGTATGCCTGGCTCATAGGAAAAAGTGTTCTTCTGCCCATTGTAAACAGGGTGATTCCCGTGGTTACGGATACCTATGTGGACAGAGAATTCGGTACAGGGGTGGTGAAGATTACCCCGGCCCATGACCCCAATGACTTTGAAGTGGGAAAGAGGCATAATCTTCCTGTGATAAATATTATGAATGATGATGCCACAATAAATGAAAATGGCGGGAAGTATCAGGGGATGGAGCGATATGAAGCCAGGAAGGCCATTGTGGAGGAGCTGGATCGCCTGGGACTTTTGGTCAGGATAGAGGACTATTCCCATAATGTGGGCACCCATGATCGCTGCACAACTACCATTGAACCGCTGGTAAAGGAACAGTGGTTTGTGAGAATGGACGAACTGATTCAACCTGCGGTAGAGGCAGTGAAGAAGGGTGAAGTAAAGCTGGTTCCCGAACGCATGGAGAAAATTTATTTCAACTGGACGGACAATATCCGGGACTGGTGTATCAGCAGACAGCTCTGGTGGGGGCATAGAATTCCGGCCTATACCTGTGACGAATGTGGGGAGATTGTGGTTGCCCGCAGTATGCCCCAAAGCTGTCCCAAATGTGGGTGTACACATTTTACTCAGGATCCCGATACGCTGGACACATGGTTTTCCTCTGCGCTCTGGCCTTTTGAAACTCTTGGATGGCCGAAGCAGACAGAAGAGCTAAAGTATTTTTATCCCACGGATGTGCTTGTGACAGGGTATGATATTATCTTTTTCTGGGTAATCAGAATGATTTTTTCCGGGTTTGAGCATATGGGAGAGAAGCCATTCCACACGGTGCTCTTTCATGGCCTGGTTCGGGACGGCCAGGGACGTAAAATGTCCAAATCCCTGGGCAATGGCATAGATCCTCTGGAAATCATTGAAAAATATGGAGCGGATGCGCTGAGGCTCACTTTGATTACCGGCAATGCCCCAGGGAATGACATGCGTTTTACCAATGAGCGTGTGGAGAGCAGCCGTAATTTTGCCAATAAAGTATGGAACGCATCCCGTTTTATCATGATGAATATGGATGGCGCTGAGGATGGCTTGCAGCTGTTGCAGCTGGAACCTGTGGATAAATGGATTCTGTCAAGGCTAAATACCCTTATCAGGGATGTTACCGACAATATGGAACATTTTGAGCTGGGGATTGCCGTGCAGAAGGTGTATGATTTTATCTGGGATGAATTCTGCGACTGGTATATTGAAATGGTGAAGCCCAGGCTCTATGCTGAAAAGAAGGGGAGCAGCGCAGAAGGCGCGGAAAGTGAAACCGGGGAACAGGGCAGCAGGGGCGCAGACCATATGGCGGATGCAAAAACGCCTGAGGGAAACAAGGGGGCATGTGCAGACCAGAGCCGAGCTGCGGCGCTTTGGACACTGAAAACGGTTTTAATTGACGCGCTGAAACTGCTCCATCCCTATATGCCATTTCTCACGGAGGAGATATTCTGCACCTTGCAGAGCCGGGAAGAGTCCATTATGATCAGCCAATGGCCCGTTTACGTAACAGAGCGCTGCTTTGCCAAAGAGGAGCGGGACATTGAAACAATTAAGGAAGCGGTTCGTGGCATCCGCAATGTGCGCAATGAAATGAATGTAGCTCCCGGCCGCAGGACGGATGTGTATGTGGTCAGTGAGGATGAGGGCGTACTGGGGACTTTTACGGAGGGCAGGCTGTTTTTTGCGTCGCTGGCCCGGGCAAATCAGGTGTTTTTGCAGAGTGACAGGACGGGAATTGCCCAGGATGCGGTTTCGGTAGTGATTCCGGGGGCCACATTATATATTCCTTTTGCGGAGCTGGTGGACATTGCCCAGGAGACGGAACGGCTGGGGAAAGAGAAGAAACGTCTGGAAGGGGAGCTGGCCCGGGTAAACGGGATGCTTTCCAATGAGAAATTTCTCTCCAAAGCGCCGGAAGATAAAATAGCGGCGGAGCGGGAGAAGCTTACAAAGTACACGCAGATGATGGAACAGGTGAATGAAAGACTTTCCCAGCTTTCCTGACAGTATATGCGGTAAAAAACGTAAAGAGAGCAGGGAGAAATGGTTGCGCGGAGGGGCGGCATGAAGAAAGAAAAGCAGAAAATAAGTACCTTTGAGGAAGCGGAGCGCTATATAAATGAAACGCCCAGGTTCACTACAAAAAACAAGATTGAGGATACGGCGGCATTTCTGGAAAGGCTGGGAAGCCCTGACAGAACAATGCGCATTCTTCATGTGGCCGGCACAAACGGAAAAGGTTCCGTTTGTGCTTATCTGCGCAGTATTCTGGAAGCAGCCGGGTACAAAACAGCGCTGTTTACCTCGCCCCATCTGGTGGACATCAGGGAACGCTTTGTGGTGAATGGTGACATGATTACAAAGCGGGAATTTCTGAATGCTTTTTTGCGCATATATCATCTGCTGGATTGGGAGGCATTGGAAGCTGGAACGGAGGATGCCTATCATCCCACCTATTTTGAATTCCTTTTTTTGATTGCCATGATAATATTTGCGGAGAAAAAAACTGATTTTTGCATTTTGGAGACTGGGCTTGGGGGAAGACTGGATGCCACAAACGCGGTATCAAGTAAAGAAATGACCATAATTACCCATATCAGCCTGGACCATGTGGAGTATCTGGGAGAATCCGTGGAGAAGATTGCGGCGGAGAAGGCGGGAATTATGCGGTCGGATGTACCGGCGGTCTGCTGGGAGACATGTCCGGAAACCACGGCTGTATTCAGGGAATATGCCAGAGGGCTTGGAGCATCCTGCCGATTTGTGTCGGAAAAAGACTATTCTTTTTCAAAAATTAATACAAAAACCATTGATTTTTGCCTGTACACTGAGTATTATAATTATGTCACTCTTTCTCTACATACGATTGCGGCATACCAGATGGAGAATTGTGCTCTTGCGGTGCGTGCCATAGAGATACTTGACAGAGGAGAGACCATTGGGGCGGAGCAAATACAAAAAGGTGTGTCGAATTGCTTCTGGCCGGGACGCATGGAAGAGGTACTTCCAGAGGTTTATGTGGACGGCGCTCATAACGAGGACGGTATCAGGGCATTTTTAGATACGGTGGCTTTGGACGGGGGTACGGGAAGGCGGAGTTTGCTGTTCAGCGCGGTAAAGGATAAGGATTATGAAGGCATGGCCGGGAAACTTGCGGGAGCCGGGTTGTTTGAAAGGATTTTCGTGGCGCCTATGCGGACAGGCCGGGCTGTGTCGGCGGATAAATTAGAAAAATTATTTGAGGAATGTTCCGATTGTGAATTTGCGGTATACGATACTGTGGCTTCCGCTTTCCGGATGCTGCTTGAGAGCAGGAAGGCAGGGGAGCGTATATATGTTGCGGGAAGCCTGTATTTGGTTGGTGAAATAAAGGAGCTGCTTGGGCATGATAAATTTTGAGGAAGAGCTGAAGAAATTTTTCCCCAGTCTGGAAGTGGAAAACACGAAAGATGCCATATATAGCCAGGATCTTACGGATATGGCTGATATACTTATAAAAACCATAATGGAAACACAACAGAAATCTGACGAGGTGCAATAATGTATTGTTATAATTGTGGACGTACTTTATCGGAACATGATTTCTGTACTGCCTGTGGGGCAGATGTGCATTTGTATAAGAAAATAATACATGTATCCAACATGTATTATAATGACGGGCTGGAAAAGGCCGGGGTACGGGACTTGACCGGAGCGGCGGAAAGCCTGAAACAGAGTTTAAAATTTAACAAGAATCATGTGGAAGCCCGAAATCTTTTAGGGCTGGTTTATTTTGAAGTGGGAGATGCCATGGCTGCGCTGAGCCAGTGGGTAATCAGCAAAAATGTGCAGCCGGAGAAAAATATAGCGGACGATTATATTAACAGAATTCAGTCCAATGTGGGACGGCTGGCAACCATCAATCAAAGTATCAAAAAATATAACCAGGCCCTGGTGTATTGCCACCAGGACAGCAAGGATCTGGCTAAAATTCAGCTGAAGAAGGTGCTGTCCCTGAATCCAAGGTTTGTACGGGCGCATCAGCTGCTGGCGCTTCTGTATATGGATGAGGAGGATTGGGAGCGGGCGGCACGGGAGCTGCGCAGGTGCAGGGATATTGACCGCAATAATGTACAGACGCTGCGTTATCAAAAGATTGTGGAAGATATGCTGATGCCGGAAGAGACGGCCAAACAGCCCATAAAACGCAAAAAAGAAGAGTCGCTTCGCTATCAGAGTGACAATGAGATTATTATTCAGCCATTGAATGTGAAGGAGCCTAAGCGCAGCGGCGTGCCCACATTGGTGAATATCGGCATTGGCATTATTATTGGCCTGGCAGTTACCTGGTATCTTATGGTACCTGCGGCGCAGCAGGAGGTCAGAGCGCAGGAGCAGGAGACAATTACAAAGATAAGCAATGAGTCCGATACCAAGACAGCGCATATCCAGGAACTGGAGGGGCAGATTGCGGGACTCAATGAGACTATGCTGGAACTTCGCCGGCAGATGAAGGAAATAGAGGAAGATGATGGTCCGCTGCCCTATTATGATGAGCTGATGCTGGCGGCTGTTTCTTATATGGAGACAGAGGATGCCCATGTAGCGGCGGCCAATTTGGAAGAGATAGCAGGCAATGTACAGATAGAAGAGATGTCGGACGCATTCAGGACATTATATGGGAAGATTCATGACACAATTGGTCCGGAGCTTGCAACGGAGTATTATAATGACGGGTATGCCCGCTTTAAGGCAGGGGAATATGGGGAGGCTATAGAACTCCTTTCCAGGGCGGCGAATTATGATGTGACCCATGTGAGAGCCCTCTATACTCTGGGCAGGGCCTATGAGGAAAGCGGGGACAACGAAAACGCAGTCTTGGCATTTGACATGGTGATAGAGAGATTTCCTGGTACGGAACATGCGGGATATGCCGAACAGAGAAGGAACCGTTTGGCGGCAGGCGACTGAAGAGAAAATGATAGAAGATACACTGCGAAAAGAACCTATGGAACGATAGGTTCTTTTCTGTTGCGCAGCGAACAGGTTAAATATTCCCTGCCTGAAAAGGCTTGGGAGGGGCAAAACTACATTGGGGGTAGTGTCAAATGGGATATGCAAAAACAGCAACGGACCGGACAAGCCCCGGTAGGATTTACTGACGCGTCTGGGGCA
>CAJUGT010000035.1 GCA_910586435.1 uncultured Acetatifactor sp.
GTGCATAGCATTGGCGTCAGGGTAGAGATGGACTGGGACAATTCTCAGGAGAACGGCAAATGCCCTTCTGTGGATTTCGTGTTCCAGATGTACGGGAAAAAGGATACCTATGCGTCCGGTACACAGATAAAGATGCATGTACCGGCAGACGGCATGGAATATCTTGTGAACCTTCAGGAGTGTCAGTGGTCGGAAGATGACAATGCGCCGGGACAGATTCGTTTTGAATTTCCCAAGGCAGGTGAATTGGCCAAGGTTTGGGTAAAGCTTTATCTACAGGATGGGTATGAAGCGCCGGAGGAATCGGAAGAGATACCGGTGGACTTGCAATGTGCGGAATATAGAGAACTTTTGAAGAAATCCCTGATGCAGACAGGGAATCCCGCAAGACTTCAGAAGGCGCTGGCAAAGGCCAGGCGGGGGGAAGATGTCACCATAGCGTTTATAGGCGGATCTATTACGCAGGGAGCGGGAGCCATTCCCATCAATACGGGATGTTACGCATACAAGACATTCCAGGCATTGTGTACTCTGGCGGGGAAGGGAACGGAAGAGAACATTCATTACATCAAGGCAGGCGTGGGCGGAACTCCTTCGGAGCTGGGAATGCTGCGCTATGAAACAGATGTGCTCAGGGGCGGTGATGTGAAGCCGGATATTGTGGTGGTGGAATTTGCCGTAAATGACCTTGGGGATGAGACCAACGGAGAATGTTTTGATTCTCTTGTCAGAAAAATAGCGGGAGCCGAAAATGAGCCTGCTGTCATTATTCTGTTTGCCGTATTTGCCAGCGACTGGAATCTTCAGGAGAGGCTTTCTCCTGTGGGAGAGGCGTATCATTTGCCCATGGTGAGCGTAAGGGACGCAGTGGTGGAACAGTTCTACAAAAAGCCCGGCGGCGGGAAACTGTTCGGCAAGAGCCAGTTTTTCTATGATTGCTATCATCCCACCAATCTGGGACATACGGTTATGGCGGACTGCATCAGGCATCTGCTGGAAGTGGTGGATAAGATGCCGTCACAGGAGGATGATATATGTCTGGAACAGATGACTCCTCCTCTGGGTGGGGAGTTTGAGGCGGTGAAACTCTATGACAGAAGCAGCAATGTGCCGGAGATTTTTGTTGACTGCGGAGATTTCTGCCAGTGGGATGAGGAGCTTCAGGCGGTGGAGATGGATCAAAATCTGGCGCCTACAAAGGAATTCCCCAACAACTGGATGCGCAGACCAGGTGAAAAAGGAGAAAACGGCACGTCCTGTATGGGCAAATCTTTTGTCATGGATATTACCTGTACGGCACTTTTGCTGATTTATAAGGATTCCGGGAGCCCCAGCGTTGGCAGGGCAAAGATATGTGTGGATGGAGAAGAGATATTGACAGTGGACCCGCATGTGAACGGATGGACACATTGTAATCCGGTCATTGTCTTCAGAGGCCGGGAACGGGGCAAATACCATGTGGAAATATCCATGGCAGCAGGGGATGAAGACAAAGAATTCACAATACTGGGATTCGGTTATGTGGAGTAGATGACAGTCTTAAAGCAGTTGAACAACCCTTCCCGTACAGGGGCGCTGAAGTGAAGAGAGTAGAACAAGTTCCTATAAGCAGGAATTGGAATAGGAGAAGCGTATGAAAATGGAATGGAGCAAAGACCAGGTGCCGGTTATGGTGGTGGAAGATTGCGGCTATGAGGGAGTCAGGAGGATTGCGAAAAAGGTAGCGGAAGACATTGGAAAGGTAATTGGGGCGGTTCCGAAAGTGGTAAGCCCGGAGGAGCTTTCGGGAGAAGGGGCATCTTCGATTATTTTCTGTGCTACTTATGGAAAAAGTCCTCTGTTGGAGAAACTGGCTGAAATGGGGCTGGTGGACTTAGAGGGATTTACAAAGGAGGACGGCAGTATGAAGCGGGAAGTATATCAGGTTCGATTGCTTTCTGCCTGTGCTGACTGTATTTTTGGAAGAAACTCCCATGAACAGGCAATTGAGAAAGATGCCCGGTTAAAGACAGAGAGCAGTGGACAGGTACTGTTGATTGCCGGCAGTGATAAAAGAGGAACGATTTATGGTATGTTTTCTCTATCGGAATATATGGGGGTATCCCCATTGTGTTATTGGGGTGATGTGGAGCCCATTCACCGGGATGTGTTGGAGATAAAAGAGGATATTGAAGTACTGTCCAAAGAGCCCAGTGTAAAGTACAGAGGATTCTTTATCAATGACGAATGGCCCTGCTTTGGAAGCTGGGTGTCAGAACACTTCGGGGGATTCAACGCAAAGGCGTATGAAACTGTGTTTGAGCTTCTGCTGCGCATGAAGGGCAATTATCTGTGGCCTGCCATGTGGACGGCATCTTTTCCCCTGGACGGGCCAGGAAGCGAAAACGAGAAATTGGCCGATATTTATGGGGTGGTTATGGGATATTCTCATCACGAACCCTGTCTCAGGGCCAGCGAAGAATGGGATAAGGTGCGGGGGGAAGGCACCAGGTACGGCAATGAGTGGAATTTCTACACCAATGAAGAGGGGCTTTTGAACTACTGGGAGGATTCTCTTAAGCGCAGCGGGGGATATGAGAACATTATCACCATAGGGATGCGTGGGGAGAGAGATTCTTCCATGCTGGGGCCGGATGCCACGGTGGGCGAGAATGTCAACCTGCTTAAGAGAATCATTACAAAGCAGAAAGAGCTGATACAGAAACATGTGAAGCGGGAAAGCGGGGAAGTTCCGATGCTTTTGGCCCTTTACAAGGAGGTTGAACCTTATTTTTACGGTGATGCCCGGACGCCGGGGCTTAAGGACTGGGAAGGACTGGACGGCGTGACCTGCATGTTGTGCGAGGACAATTTTGGATATGTTCGGACTTTGCCCACAGAGGACATTAGAAATCGCCGGGGCGGGTTCGGTATGTATTACCATTTTGATTATCACGGCGCTCCCATTTCTTACGAATGGGTGGACTGTACACCTTTTTCCCGGATTTGGGAACAGATGGGGCAGGTGTATGAATATGGAATCAGGGATGTTTGGATTGTCAATGTGGGTGACTTAAAGTTTCATGAAGTTCCCCTGAGTTATTTCCTGAATATTGCATATGATTTTGAAAAGTGGGGCTACGGAAATCCCAACAGCTATGCGGAGTATACCAAACAGTGGGTGGAGAGGACATTTCCGTCTGCTTCCTGTCTGACAAAGGATAAAATAGGAGAGGTGCTCACGGAGTATATCAGAATAAACAGCCTGCGAAGGCCAGAGTCCCTTCATGCCGGAATATATCATCCGTGTCATTATGAGGAGACAGAGCGAATGTTGGCGGATGCGAAAGAAGTGGAGAGGCTGTCCCTTGAAGTCATGGAAGAACTGGAAGACGCCTCAGCTTATTACAGTATGATACATTATCCCGCTATGGCAAGCATGAATCTGCTGAAAATGCATCTTTACGCAGGCAAGAATCACCTTTACGCAAAGCAGGGACGGACGGCGGCAAATCTGTATGGGGAGCTGGTTCGGGACTGCATCCGCAGGGACAGAGAATTTCTGAAAGAGTGGGAGGAATTTAAAAACGGCAAGTGGAATGGTATGCAGATGGAACAGCACATCGGATTCACCAGGTGGAACGATGACGACTATCGTTATCCTGTGATTATGGCGGTGGAGCCGGCCCATAGAGCCAGGTTATGTGTATCCAGAAAGGATGATGAAAGGATTGCCACGAAAACATTTGGGGCGCCAATGATGGTGCGGATACCTGATTTTCAATATGCCGGCTGTGAAAAGGTGGTATTGGAGATTGCCAACGGAGGATGTGGCAGTCTGCGCTATAAAATCTCCGTACAGAGCAGCAAAGATTGTGAGAGCAGCCATTGTAAAGGAGAAGGCGCGCTTCCCAATTGGCTTGTAATTTCCCCCATGGAAGGCGAGGTGGAGACACTTCAGGAAGTGGTCATCCAATGCCGCAGGGAGCTGCTGCCGGAAAATCCGCAGAAGGTTGTGCTGTTTGTAGAGGATGGCGACGCAAGGGTGGCGGTGGAAATCCTTGGCAAAGCAGTCCCCTGTGTTGATTGTGCGAGCAGCACGGAAAATAAGCTGCCGGAACGGACATTCCTGGAACGAAAGGGTGTGATTTCCATCTATGCGCAGCATTTTTGCCGGAAAACAGACACACCCAGGGGAAGCTTTCAGGTTATGGAGAATTATGGAAAGTTTGGCTGTGGTGTGAAGGTATTCCCAAGTACGGCGGACTTTGGGGAGAAGGAAGAGAAGCCGGAGGTTACATACCGCTTTTTGGTACAGGAAGAAGGAACTTACCATGTGGAGCTTTTCACGGCGCCAACCAATTCTCTGGTCAGTGGCCGAAGCCTGAATCTGTTGGTGAGAAGCGGTGACGGTGAAAATGTTAAGGCTGAAATTCTTCCTTCAAATTATAGGGGCGGAGATTATGGAGACGGAAGATGGTGTGCGGCAGCGCTGAACCAGGAACACAAAACCCATGTGACTCTGCGTTTGAATGCAGGCGTACAGGAGTTGACGGTGGGGGCGTTAGAGGCCGGAACCATATTGGAAAAACTGCTGATTTATAAAGAGGGAACTTCTCTTCCCGAATCCTACCTGGGACCTGAGGAAAGCAGTTTTATTCAGTGAAGAGCAGAGAGCGGAACAGGAATCAAAATATGATTAGAATAACAAATCCGATTACCCGACTGGACTATCCGGACCCGGATGTCATCCGAGTTGGGGATACCTATTATATGGTGAGCACAACCATGCATTTTATGCCTGGTTGTGAGATATTGCGTTCTTATGATCTTGTGAACTGGGAGCATGTAGTCTATGTCTATGACAGGCTGGACAGTACGCCCGGGCAGACGCTGGAAGGGGAGGCCAATAGCTATGGCAAGGGTATGTGGGCCGCCAGTCTGCGCTATCACAAAGGGATCTTTTATGTCTGTTTTGTGGCCAACGATACAGGAAAGACTTATCTCTATACCTCTTCGACTGTGGAAGGACCCTGGGAGAAGCATTGTATCAAAGGCTTTTATCATGACTGCTCTCTGTTGTTTGATGAGGATGACAGAGTATATATCGCCTATGGCAACAGGGAAATATACATTACGGAGCTAAAACCTGATTGCAGTGGGCCATTGGAAGGCGGTCTGCACCGCCTTGCGGTCAAAGACAGCAAAACCTGCGCGCTTGGGTATGAAGGAACTCATTTTTATAAGATAAACGGCAGGTATTATTTGTTTTTCATCCACTCTTTGGAAGACAGATGGATGCGGGCTGAGGCTTGCTTTATGTCCCAGTCGGTGGATGGAACATTTACAGGCGGTGACGTGCTTGTGGACGACATGGGCTTTTGGGGGCAGGGTGTGGCACAGGGAGGAATTGTGGACACACCGGAAGGAAAATGGTACGGCATACTGTTCCAGGATTCCGGCGCAGTAGGGAGAATTCCGGTTTTGGTGCCAGTGTCCTGGGATAACCACCGCCCCGTGTTCGGGGAAGGAGGAAAGGCGCCGAGAACTTTCATGGTATCTTCCCTAAGGCCCCATTACCTCTATGAACCCCTGGTGCAGAGTGATGATTTCAAAGGGGAAAAGGGACTGGATAAGGAGACAGCAAGGAGGCGTTATGGCTGCTTTGGGTTGAAAAGTGTATGGCAGTTCAACCATGAACCTGATGTATCGCTGCTCTCCCTGGATCAGGAACAGGGAATATTGTGGATGACCGCAGGCAAGGTGTGCCGCAGACTGACCCAGGCAAGAAATGTCCTGACCCAGAGGATGCTTTATCCGGGGTGCTCTGGAGAGATAACGGTGAACGTGGGAGAGCTTAAGGAAGGGGACTGTGCCGGCTTATGTGTTCTTCAGGGCTGCTATGGCATGATTGGGGTGACAAGGCGGGAAGGGAAACTTTATGTTGTCATGAGGGGCGCCGAACCAAATGCTCAAAACAGGGCCGAAACGGAGGAAAAGGAATGGGAATCCCTGGAGGTGATGGAAGATGAGATACGTCTTAAGGCGGAAGCAGACTTTACCGACAGGAAAGACGAGGCGCGGTTCTACTGTTTATACCATGGAGAATGGAAGATGGTGGGTGTAACCCATAAACTGTATTTCAGGCTGGATCACTTTACAGGAGGGCGTTTTGGGCTTTTTCTGTATGCTGCGAAGGAGAAAGGCGGAAGGGCCGGTTTCCGGAATTTTGTTTATGGATGTAAGGACAAGAAGGAATAAGGGTTTATGGGGATTAGGCGGATGGCGGGGAGAAAAGAAAGTAATCTGGTGAAACGCCGGATATGGGGCTGTGTGACGGGCTGCCTGCTGGCAGTGACGGGCTGCGCCGGAACGGAGCCCGACGATGACAATCTGATTATTATGGAACAGGAGTCCCAGAAGCCCCAATATACTTTGGGGGAGACAGCCATGGGTGATGTGGTGCTCACGGAGCATATATCATGTACCTATTTACAGACGGCGGAGGAGGATATCAGCTTCTCTGTCAGTGGCAGACAGATTGCGAAAATCCATGTCCGTGTGGGAGACAGTGTGGTAAAAGGGCAGCTTTTGGCGGAGCTTACAGATAATAATACCGAAGGCAGAATAGAGGAACTGGAATACAATATTGAGCGGAATCGTCTGTTGATGGAATATGTGGATGTAAAAGAAAATCAGGACATATCCGCAAAGTGGCTTCAGTTTCTCTACAGGTCGGGATTGTCGGATGAGGAAGAGGAGGCGTTAAAGGATTCTGTCAGCCGATTGCAGCAGGACAATGTATTCTTAAGACAGGATTATCAGGATGCCATTGATTTGGACAGCATGGAATTGGAAAAACTGCGCAGTGAAAATGCTGCCGGCCAGCTGTATGCAGGTATGGACGGAACTGTCTCCTGGATCATGCAAAACGCGGAGGGAAGTACCTGTGTCAGGAATGAAAAAATCATGAAAATCATTGATGGTTCCGATGGACTGTTTGTGGTGAAAGATGTGCGGTGGGCGGATAAGTTTCAGGAGGGCGTTCCGGTGGATATGAAAATTCCATGGGGCTCCAACGCAGGACAATACCAGCTGATACCTTACAAAATGGAAGAATGGGATGAGAGACTTACCTTTACTCTGGAAGAACAATATGAAGGGACTATGATTGAGGTGGGAACGGATGGAACCATAGACATGGTGCTGGACAGTCGGGAGAATGTGCTTACAGTGCCCTTGCGTGCGGTGCATATGGCAGAGGAGCGATTTTATGTCTATGTGGTAGGAGAAAGCGGCATGAGAGAAGTAAGATGGATTGAGACGGGACTGCATGGCGACACAAGCGTGGAAATCAGGGAAGGGCTGACACTGGGAGAGAAGGTTATATTGAAATGAGGATTATCAGAAAATTTGCCTGCCTGATGCTGATTCTTTCTGTGGGCATTTCGGGCTGCGGCAGTGAAGAGGTCTTGAAGGAAGAAGAGGAAATTGCGCTTCTTGAGCCGTTGGATTCTTCAGAAGGATGGGAAGCGGCGGCTTGCCGTAATCTGTATGATGCCGAGGTATATTCCTCTACGGTGCTTCCGTATACGGAAGAATATTCCTTTGGAAAGGATGTGGTATTGGATAAGTTTTTGGCTTTTCCGGGAGAGAGTGTGGAAAGAGGGGAGATTCTGGCCTGTGCGGACAACAGTGCTCTGGAAAAGGAGATAGAGAAGAAGGAAGAGCAGATGCTTGAGATGGAGGAAGAATTCCAAAGCTACAAAAAGGAAACGGAAGAGGCATTGTATGACAAGCAGATTCGGTTGGAACGGCTGGAAGGCGTAGTGGAGTGGTATCTGGAGACAGAACCGGGGGAACAGTTAAATCCTGCCTATGCTCAATGGGAAAAGGAATACAACCGATACAATGAAGAATATCGCACGCTTGCTCTTGATGTGGACAGGACTGAGACGCAGCTGGAACATAAGACGCAGCTGTTTGAGCTGGATTATGAATATGCCGGAAAGCAGCTGAAGCGTATGAAAGCGGAACTTGGACAGGGTATTTTGACCTCCCCCATGGAGGGAAATGTGGTGGCTTTGGTAGAATGGGGAAGCGGAAGCCGTATTGGCAAGGAAAAGGTGATAGCCATTGGCGATTTGAGCCAGAAGCTTCTGAAGTGCCAATATATAAATAAGTCCATCATAGCCGGAGCAAAAGATATATATGCGCTGATAAATGGCAAACGATATGAGATTCGCTACCAGCCCATAGATGCCCAGGAGTATGCCAGACGAACGGCCCAGAACGAAGTCATCTATTCCGTTTTTGAGCTGACGGAGGATGCAGAGGATGTATCTGTGGGAGACTACGCAGTGATAACGGTGGTGAGGGACAGCCGTGAAAATGTGCTCTCTGTTCCTGAGAGCGCCATACATAAGGATGCGGGAAGCTCTTTTGTATATGTGATAAAAGAGGGGGAAAGCGTCGCCGTGAATGTGGAGACCGGTATGAGCGACGGTGTCTATCGGGAGATTCTGGGAGGGATTGCGGAAGGAGACAAGGTCCTGACATCAAATGTGATGACAGGGGGAACAGAGAGAGCCGTAGTGGAGAGAGGGGATTTTTGCAGTTATTTCAGCGGACGGGGATATATAAGCTATCCCTCCAGTCATATGGCTGAAAATTCCATCAAGTATGGCAGAGTGTATTTTGTGGATTATGCCGTAACCCTTTATGAATATGTAGAAAAGGGGGATGTCATTGCCGAAATTCGGGTTCAGGGGGATGAGATTGCCCTGGAAAGGAACAGGGTAAAGCTTGCCAGACTGGAAGAGCGTCTGGCAAATCAGATACAACAGGGGACGGAAGGGCAGGAGAAAGTCATTGCGCAAAAACAGGAAGAAATAGACAAGCTGAAGGAATTGATAGAGGAAATGACAGCGGACTATGCCACCACACAGATCAGAGCAGAGCGGGAGGGCATTATCATCAGCCTGGCAGAATATGCGCCGGAAGACATTATTGAGGCAAATGCGCAGCTGGCTAAAATTGCCGATGAAGATACCTGCTATGTAATACTTGAGAATAGCAAACAGTTTCTTCAGTATGGAAATCAGGTAGAAATAACTTATAAGGACAAGGAAGGTGTGTCGAAGGACACGTATGGTATGGTGGTCAGCCTGTCCAAGGGTGGTGTCGCAGGGAGCGGATTCAAGACAGAGAATTCGTGGATATTGCTTCCGCCGGAGGAGGTTGGAGATATGGTCAGTGTCGTGCCTGCGCAGAATGGATTTGTCACCAGGGTGTCTATCACTGTGGAGGCAGAGGTCCGTCAGATGAATCAAGTATTGTTAGTGCCCAGGGCAGCTGTCTGGGAAGTGGGAAATCAGAAATATGTACTTGTGGCGGGGGAGGAAGGCGTGGTTGCCAGAAGCTTTATAGCCGGCGGATATGACGCTTCTCATTATTGGGTGGTAGACGGACTTACGGAAGGAATGGAACTATGTTTAAAATAATGTTTCAAAAGCTTTGGGCAAAAAAGTGGATGAGTGTCTGTCTGCTCACAGGGATTCTGCTTCTGGTTGCCACCGCAGTCAGCTTTCCCATATATAAGACTGGGGCATTTGACAGAATGTTGGGAGATGAGTTCAGAAGGTATTTATCTGAAACCGGAGAATGGCCTACAATGAACCGAATTGTCATGATTGCCAAAAAGGATGCGGGGGGCAGAGCCATCAGCCGGGCAGAGGAGCTGGTGGCAGAACTCTGCGGTACGCTGGGAGTGACTGAGAAGGAAAGCATATCTTATTACAGTCTCACAAAGGCAGAGGCTCGTTCTCTGATGAATCGTGATGATGTGGGGACATTGAACCTGAGAGTGGGATTTATGTCAAATCTTCCGCAGCATGCGGAAATTCTTGTGGGAGAGATGTATTCCGAAGACGGAATTACCGAGGATGGGTGTCTGGAAGCAGTCATCAGCCAGTCCTGTATGGTGGATTCCAACCTTCTGACAGGAGAAACCATTGAATTTAAAAGTCTGAAGAATCCTGAAGAGGAGCCGTTGAGAGTAAAAATTGTAGGCGTATTTCAGGAAAAGGAAGAGAAAGACTTTTACTGGCAGAAAAAACCGGATGATATGGTGTTGGATTGCCTCATCAGTGAGAAGGTGTTTCGGGAATATTTCACAGGGGAAAGGGCCGGAAAGCTCAACATTACCTGTATCTATTATTCCTTGTTTGAATATGAGGATTTGAAGGCGGTACAGGTGGAGGACTTGAAGGCAGTCACAGACTGGCTTTTGAAAGAAAGCGCATATCGCAGTGTGCTCAACGAGCCGGATTATCAAAATATATTGGATACGTTTTCCGGCAAGCGCATGAGAATTGAAGTTACCTTGTTCCTGCTCCAGATACCGGTGCTGGTCCTGTTGGGGGCATTTTTGTTTATGATTTCCGGGCAGATGTATGAGATGGAACGAAATGAAATTTCGGTCATGAAGGGCAGAGGAGCTTCCGGCAGACAGATTTTCGGCCTCTATTTCCTGCAAAGCTGTTTTATGGCTCTGGTGGGAGCGGCAGGGGGGATTCCGCTGGGAGGGGTATTTGCGGAGGTCCTTGGTTCTGCCAGAAGCTTTTTGGAATTTGATCTTCAGGCAGTAAACTTGCCAAAGAAAGAAGCGATATATGCCTGGGGGCCTGTATTGTATGCTGCGGCTGCCATGGGAATCAGTATTTTGATAATGACGCTTCCTGCCATAAAGCACAGCAAAGTGACAATCGTAAATTTAAAGCAGCAAAAGGTGGCAAAGAAACGATCCTGGTGGGAGATTTGTTTTCTGGATCTGATCTGTCTTGCGGTGGCCTTCTATGGCTATTACAGTTATGTCAGGCAGGAGGGGGCAGTGGAGGAGAGTGTGCTTAAGGGAGAGGCAATGGAACCCCTGCAATACATAGGTTCTTCTCTGTTTATTGTGGGTCTGGGATTATTGGCGTTAAGACTTCAGCCGCCGCTGCTTCGGGCTGTTTTTGCGGTGGGAAAGCGTTTGTGGAAGCCTGCCAGTTATGTCTCCTTTCTGGAAAACAGTAAAAATGGAAGAAAGCAGCAATTTATTATGCTTTTTCTGATTATGGCCATTTCACTGGGGATGTTTCATGCCACCGCCGCCAGAACAATTCTGCAAAATGCTTTGGAGAACAGGCATTATCTGGATGGAACGGATTATATTGTCAGAGAAATCTGGGAAAGCAACGCATCCTTTGGTGGGACGGAAGGAGAAGCGGAAGAATTTCGATATTATGAGCCTAATTATGGAAAGTATGCCAGGTTGGGCAATGTGAAGTCCTGTACCAAGGTAGTGTATGATACCAAAGCATATGTGGATCTGACAGGAAGCGACAGACAGAGTATTGTACTTATGGGCATTCATACCAGGCAGTTTGGTGAAATCACCCAATTGCCAAAGGGACTGATGGAGAAGCCATACTATGAATACCTCAATGAGCTGGCACTGAATCCGGACGGAGTGTTGGCTTCTGTAGATTTCAGAGACCTGTTGGGATATGAAATAGGCGACACCATTACATACTGCGGGGAAGGAGGAAGCAAAACAAGGGCAAAAATTGTGGATTTCTTCTCCTATTGGCCGGGATACAAGCCTTCTTCCGCAGAGGTGAATCCGGACGGAAGTGTGAGTACCATTGTTCATTCCATGTTGGTGGCTCCCATCGGAACACTCACGTCAAAATGGGGGGTGGTGCCCTATGAGGTTTGGATGGCTGCGGATGAGTCCGCTGATGAAAAGGAATTTTACCGATGGGTAGAGGAGGAAAATGTTCGGCCGGTTCGGATTGTGGATCGGAGAGCCGATTTGACAGCAGTGATAGAAGACCCGCTGTTGCAGGGAACCAATGGCATTCTCACCATGGGATTTCTGGTAATCCTTCTGTTGTGTGGAGTGGGGTATCTCATCTATTGGATTCTGTCCATTCGATCCAGGGAAATGCTTTTTGGGATTCTTCGGGCAAACGGTATGCACAGGGGAGAGATTTTCCATATTTTAATCAATGAACAGATATTCTGCGGAGGATATTCCATATTGGTGGGAATTTTTATTGGAAAATGGGCCTGCCGTATGTTTGTTCCCATTCTTCAGAATGCGTATATGGTATCGGATCAGGTTCTGCCTGTGAGGCTGATAACAGATGAGATGGATATGGTCAGGCTGTATGTGGTGGTGGGAACTGTACTGGCGATTTGTCTGGTGGTGCTGTTTTTGCTGGTGTGGAAGCTGAATGTGACCAAAGCTTTGAAGTTAGGAGAAGAATGAGGCGGCGTCTGAAGAGGCGAAAACCAACGCCTTTGTGGCTGGGCGTTGGTTTTTGTACGCAGGCCGTGCAGAGGAAGTATGCCGCTGATGCGGTAAAGCGCCTGCCGGATTTACACCAAAGGCGGTTTTTCCGCCGGAACGGCGTAGCTTTTTTTGCTCCGGAATTCGCTGGGAGTGCAGTTTTTGACCTGTTTAAACAGGCGGTTAAAGGTGGAGATACTGTTGAAGCCGGATTGCAGGGAGACTTCCGCAATGGGGAGGCCGGGGTCGGACAGCAATTCCTCAGCGGCCTTCAGCCGTCTGTAATTCAGATAATCATTGAATGTCAGGCTGGTATATTGTTTGAACAGCCTGGAAAAGTGAAACTTGCTGAAGCCCATATGGGCCGCCATTTTTTCCAGACTGAGTTCTTCGTCATAATGCATGTCAATATAATCTAACAGGTCGTTAAACTTCTTTACATATTCCTGTTGTCTTGACATATGTACATCGGGAAACAGCTCATTTTCATAAATGTGGTTATATATGAATTTGACGAAAAAATTCAACAGCAGTGAGTAGATGGTGAGTTCCGCGTACTCTTTTTTGCTGAAGTATTCATTAATGATTTCGTGAAGCAGCTGGTAAGTCTCCTGATATATCTGGGAATAGGAGTCCCTGGTTATGTACAGGGGCTGGACCAGAAGCGCCTGAATGCTGGAACCTCCCTTTAGTTTCATAAGGAGTGATATATCAAAGAGAAGAACAAAGCGACGGCCGGTTTGGGGCGCTATGAGCTTGTGCATTTCTCCGGGAGGAATGATCAGAAATTCTCCGGGATTGATAGTATAAATGTCCTGTTTGATTTCTACCGTATAATGGTTTTCCATGGGCATAATTATTTCCATGGCAGAGTGCCAATGAGAGTCATAGTCTTTGTCCTGTTCATTGCACCAGATACGGATGGTGGAGTTGTTATGGAACTGAACAATCTCCTGTGTGTCGGTGACAGTCCGGCTCCCGGCCCAATCACTGTTGATGTCGTAATAGTCAATATTTGCTTCATTTCGGTTTTGTTTTTTCATGAATGTTGATTCCCCCATTGTCAAATAGCAGAAGGTTCCGCAGAACTTCTGCATTGAATCAATTGGTCAGTTATGAAATTATTGTATCATTTTGTTGGGAAAAAGTAAATATCTGTCATCCGGAAAGCTGCCATCTCTTATGCGCGAGTATTACAGTTCCGTGTCTGAATTGTGATACAGGAGGGTATTGTAAACAGGCCATTGGCAGCAATGCCGGCGGATATTTGCGCTCGATTGTGCATATTGCCCTAAAATAAAATATCTTTATGGAGGATTTGTGCAAATGGCTGTGCTGTAAAACTGCCCAAATGTTGCGCTTTATTAAATATATAGCAATATTTGGGCAAAAGATAGCAAAAAACAGGCAGATTCTCCAAGAAGAGAATGTTATAATATAGATAAACATCGGAACAGTTTTCGTTATCGGGAGGTGCTTATGAGAGACTCTGTGAAAAAATGGATTTTGCTGGGTGGGCTGGCTGCGATTCTTGTTATTTTTTTCGTGGCGAAGAGTCTGAAGGGCGTGGAGAATTTTCATGATAAGTATGACGGGGTTGATTTGTCCGTAGATGTAGAAGGGGCAGTCAGGGAAGGCACTTACACCCGCTACATCAATTCTCATCAGGGTGTGGCGCGTCCTGACCAGAGCGTGGAGATTTCTCTGCCGGATTACCTGGCGGGGGAGGATGTGGAAGTCTATGACAGTTATGAGGGAAGAGAAGATGTACTGTATACGGGAGATCGTTCTACAGTTACATGGGAAGTGGATGTTCCCGCAGAGGGGCTTTACAACGTGTATCTGGAATACCGGACAGTAGAGTCCAGAGGCGTTGCCATAGAAAGGGCTCTTTATGTGAACGGAGAACTTCCTTTTGAAGATGCTGCCAATATGACTTTTTCAAGACTGTGGACGGATGCCAGTGATGTGAGGGTGGACAACAGGGGGAATGAAATCCGTCCGACCCAGGTGGAAGTGTATCAGTGGCAGCAGGGATATTTCAGAGACGATATGGGATATATTGTTGAGCCATATGAATTCTATCTGGAAAAGGGAAAGAACACCATCACATTGGAAGCCGTAAATGAGCCAATGATAATCGGCAGGTTTGCCATTGCGGCCGTGAGAGAGAATCCCAGCTATGAGGAATATCTGGCAGGGCAGGCAGGAAAAGCGTCTGCGGAGAAAAATTCCTATGCCTTTGTGGCGCAGGGAGAGGATTCCGTGTTGCGTTCGGAGTCGTCACTGTATGCCAAGTATGACAGAGCTTCACCTAACACGCAGCCTTATGATGTGGCCAGGACCGTGCTGAATTATGTGGGCGGCGACGCGTGGAGCAGCGCAGGACAATGGATAGAATGGAACATAGATATTTTGGAAGATGGGTTTTACAACATAACCATAAAAGGGCGTCAGAATTATTCCAGAGGAAGTGTGTCCAGCAGGTGTATGTACATAGATGGCCAGATTCCTTTTCAGGAGATGGGGGAGATCTCTTTTGAATATGACAATGACTGGAACTGTATGACGCTTTCCGACGGGGAAGGGAACCCGTATGAGTTTTATCTGACAAAGGGAACCCATACCCTGAGGCTGGAGGTTACTTTGGGCAGGCTGGGAGCAATTTTGGAGAGACTGGAAGATTCTACCTTCAGGCTGAATCGGATGTACCGGAAAATCCTGGTTTACACGGGAGCTTCCCCTGACAAGTACAGAGATTACAATATCCACAATATGTATCCGGAGATTATAGAAGCCATGTCACTGGAATCCAAGCGTTTGTACCAGATTGTGGACGATATGGTGGAGATGACAGGACAGAAGGCGGAACATATTGCTGCTGCGCAGACGCTGGCCCAACAGCTGGAGAGATTTGTGGAACAGCCGGATAAGATTTCTGTGGAATTTACCACATTCAAGGACAATATCACAGCGCTGGGCACCGCTACTTTGAAATTAAGCGAGTCCAAGCTGGATATAGATTATGTTGTGGTGAGTGGAAAAGAAGCCGAACTGCCCAAGGATGAGGCGGGAGTATTTGCCAAGATATGGCATGAGGTGAAGTCCTTTGCCGCATCTTATGTGGTGGATTATGACGCGGTGGGAGATGTGTATGACAGCAAGGACGATGTGGTTAAAGTCTGGGTGATGACAGGACGGGACCAGGGAACCATTCTGAAGTCCATGGTGGATGATACCTTCACTCCTGAGTCAGGGGTAAAGGTAAATGTAGAGATTGTCAGTCCCAATGCGCTGTTGAATGCCGTGGTGGCTGGAAAGGGGCCTAATGTGGTCTTGTCCGTAGGTGCCGATCAGCCTGTGAACTACGCTCTGAGAAACGCGGCGGAAGATTTGACCCAGTTTGAGGATTACAAAAAGGTGCTGGAGGTATACACACCCAGCGCATATGCGCAGTATAGCCTGGGGGAGGGGTTGTATGCGCTGCCGGAGACACAGACATTTAATGTAATGTTCTACCGCAAAGACATTTTGGAAGAATTGGGGCTGGAAATTCCGCAGACATGGCAGGAACTCATTGAGATGCTGCCCACGATTCAGGGAAACAATATGTCAGTGGGAATTCCGATTCCTACCGCCAGCGGGAACGCGCCGGATTTGTCCATGTATTTTACGCTTTTGTATCAGTATGGGGGCAGCCTGTATAATGATGCGGGAACCGCTACCATGGTGGACGAAGAAGAGGCAGTGTCGGCATTTGCTGATTACACAAAGTATTTCACTGATTATGGAATTCCAACGGTTTATGATTTTGTCAGCAGATTCCGTTCCGGCGAGATGCCCATAGGTGTTATTACCTACACCACTTACAATACATTGGTGGTATCCGCTCCGGAAATCAGAGGATTGTGGGACTTTACAATGATCCCCGGTGTGGAGAAGACAGATGGGAACGGCAATACTTATATTGACAGAACAGACTTTACCAGTGGAACCGCAACAATGATGATTCGCACGGAAGACGAACAGATTCGGAAGGATGCGTGGGAATTCATGAAGTGGTGGGCGTCGGAGGATGCTCAGGTCAGGTTCGGCAGAGAGATGGAAGCACTGCTGGGGTCCTCGGCGCGTTATGCTACGGCGAACAGAGATGCATTTGTGCAGTTGGCATGGAGCGCAAATGACATAGAGGTATTGGAAGAACAGTGGAATCAGACAGTGGGTATCAGGGAAATCCCCGGCGGATATTATACCGGAAGGCATCTTTCCAATGCTGTCAGAAGGGTAGTTACGAACAAAGAAGATCCAAGAGAGACAATTTTGGATTATTCCATCACCATTGACAGTGAGATTACAAAAAAACGTGCTGAATTTGGTCTGAAGACAGAGTGAGTTGTATGTAAACCCCCATGCATCCGGCCGCGCCAAGCTGCGTGAAAGTCGGGGAAACGCAATGGAAAACGGGTGCGGCAGTACATGGATGGAACTTTAAACAGGAGGTTGGGGCGGAGAAATGAAAGAGTATATCAGGAAGTATTTTGTTTTACGCAGACATAATTTTAAAGTGGCCGTAAAAAAGGCCAAGAGGAGCAAGATGTGCTATGCTTTTTTGGCTCCCTATGCGTGTATTTTTACTTTGTTCTACATATTACCGGTGGTGACTTCCATCTTTTTCAGCTTTACCTACTATAACATTCTGGAAAGCCCCAGATATATCGGCTTACAGAATTATGTCAATTTGCTGTTACAGGATGATATTTTCCTGATTGGTGTGAAAAATACCTTTATGATAGCTGTCATCACAGGTCCTCTGGGATATATTATGTCGTTCTTGTTCGCATGGCTTATCAACGAACTTCCCAGATGGATTCGTACCATTGCGGTGGTCATATTTTACGCGCCATCCATTGCGGGAAATCTTTTCATGATTTTCTCCATATTCTTCAGAGGGGATGCCTATGGATATGTGAATGCGTTGCTGATGGATTTGGGCATCATTGACGCTCCTGTACTATGGCTGATTAATCCGGCGTATATGCTTCCCATCTGTATGCTGGTTATATTGTGGATGAGCTTGGGAACAGGTTTCCTTTCCTTTGTGGCAGGCTTGCAGGGAGTGGACCGGGCACAGTATGAGGCAGGTTACATGGACGGTGTGAAAAACCGTTGGCAGGAATTGTGGTATATCACCCTGCCCAATATGAAACCCATGCTGATGTTCGGAGCGGTAATGACGATTACACAGTCCTTTGGTGTCTGTGATGTGACCATGAACCTCTGTGGTTATCCCAGTACGGATTATGCTGCCAGAACGGTGGTGACACACTTGTTTGACTATGGCTTTTCCAGATTTGAAATGGGATATGCTTCGGCCATAGCCACAATGCTGTTTCTTGTGATGATATTGTGTAACAAAGCGATACAGAGTCTGTTGAGGAGAGTAGGGACCTGATATGAGTAGAGAGAAAAAAGAATCGGCGGCAAAGAGGCATGTTGCCATAAAGATCAGAAGAAGACAGCCCAATAGGTCAAGAATAGTAGATTTCATTATATATATGTTTCTGGTGCTCATAGCAATGCTCATGGCCTTCCCTCTTGTATTTGCCATAAGCAGCGCACTGAAGCCTCTGGATGAGCTGTTTCGGTTTCCGCCCAAGCTGTTTGCCCAGAATCCGACCATGGATAATTTCCAGGATCTGTTTGTCACCATGGGCAAGTCGTGGGTTCCGTTTTCCAGATACATATTGAATACGGTGTTTATCACTGTGGCTGGAACAGTGGGGCATTTGATCATATCTTCCATGGGAGCTTTTGTGCTTGCCAAATATGATTTCCCGGGGGGGAAGATGTTTTTCAGAATCGTTGTGGTGGCACTGATGTTCAGCGGCTATGTTACGGCAATTCCCAACTACCTTATCATTAACGCAGTGGGGTGGATTGATACATATATGGCCATCATCATTCCTGCCTTTGCGGCGCCCATGGGACTGTTTCTTATGAAGCAGTTTATGGAGGGGCTGCCCATGTCTCTGATTGAAGCAGCCAAGATTGACGGAGCCAATGAATGGAGGGTGTTTGCGCGAATCGTGATGCCGAATGTCAAACCGGCCTGGCTTACTTTGACCATTTTGTCCGTACAGAGTCTTTGGAACAATGGCGCAACCACATTTATTTACTCTGAGGAAAAGAAGACACTTGTGTTTGCGTTGCAGCAGATACAGAGCGGAGGTATTGCGAGAACCGGTCAGGCTGCTGCGGTAGCCGTGATTATGATGGTGGTTCCGGTGGCTACTTTCATTCTGTCGGAAAGCCAGGTTTTGGAGACAATGGCAAGTTCGGGACTGAAGGATTGATAAGGAATGAGGTATGGTATGAGTAGAGGGAGAAAGACAATCGGCTTGCTGGCCATAAGCGTGCTCTTGATGACAAATCTGCCTGTTACGGTACATGCGGAGGAAGGATATACCTATAATTATGACTGGTGGGAGGATGTACAATATTCTCCGGACGCATATGAGGTAGCCGGTGTGTTTTCCGCTCAGGAATTAGAGCTGGATACCAAGTTATCAGCGCCGGAAGGGCTGTTTGTATATGGCTCCATGGTATATATCTGTGATACCGGGAACAACAGAATACTGGAACTGGAAAGAGAGGCCCCTGACAGTTTAAAGCTCAAACGGATTATTGACAGCTTTAAAGGGGACAATGAAGTTACTACCTTCAATACACCTACCGATGTGGTGGCGACGGAGGATGGGTATCTGTATATTTGTGATAAGAATAATGAGAGAATTTTAAAACTTGATATGGATCTGAACTATGTGATGGAGTTTGTCAAACCGGATGATGCCACTTTTGACCAGTCCATGAAGTTTAATCCCAACAAAATCGCAGTGGACAGTGCGGGAAGGGTTTATTGCATTGCTGCCAATGTGAACAAAGGTTTGATAAAGTTTGAGGAAGACGGAGAATATTCCGGATTTACAGGCGCTTCCAAGGTTACGTTCGACTGGACGGATTATCTGTGGAAGAAGCTGGCCACACAGGCCCAGAAAGCGCAGATGGAGTCCTTTGTGCCGACAGAATACGATAATCTGTATATGGATGAGGACGGATTTATATATGTGTGTACATCCAATGTATCCACAGAGGAGCTTACGTCCGGGGATGCCAAACCTCTCAGAAGACTGAACCTGATGGGAAACGATATTCTGGTGCAAAACGGAAACTTTCCTGTAATCGGAGATTTGTATTTCGAGAGCGGCGGCGGATTTCAGGGACCATCGCTTTTCACAGATGTAACGTCCCTGGAAAATGACATTTATGTGGCATTGGATAAAGTGAGGGGAAGATTATTTGCCTATGACAATCAGGGCAGGCTCTTATATGCTTTTGGCGGCATCGGCAATATGGACGGGTATTTTCGCAGGCCGGTGGCTTTGGAACATATGGGTCGGGATCTGCTGGTATTGGATTCTCTGGATTGCAGCCTGACAATTTTCGTTCCGACCCGGTTCGGCGAATTGATTTTTGAGGCAATCAATCAGTTCCAGTCAGGTTTGTATTACGAGTCCGGCGAGACGTGGAAGGAAGTACTTACCAGAAACGGCAATTATGATTTGGCCTATATTGGAATAGGCAGGTCGCTTCTGCGTCAGGAAAAGTATCATGAAGCCATGGAATACTTTTTACTGAAATTGGATCAGAGCAATTATTCCAAGGCATTTAAGCAATATCGAAAAGAATGGGTGGAAGAACATATTCTATTGCTGATAGGGGCATTTTTCGTGATATTGTGTGTTCCGCTGGCTATTGGCAAGGTGAAGGCAATCAAGCATGAAATTGATATTGCTGATATCTTCCGGCAACGTTGACAGGTAATGAATGGTTTGAGTAAAGAATGGAGGCAGATATGTTAGCTTCGTTGAAAAATAAGGAAACCTATAGTCGCTATTTTGCTTCATTAAAATTTTCTTTATATTGTATTACGCATCCGCTGGACGGTTTCTGGGATTTGACCCATGAGAAGAGAGGCTCTATCGCAGCTGCCAATACCATCCTGTTTTTGACGCTGCTTGTGAGGATTCTAAAGCTCGCCTATACCGGCCCGCTGTTTTTGGCGGTGTATTGGGAAGGAATTAATATCTTTATGTATCTGGCCAGCGTGTTGTTCCCTTTGGTACTCTGGTGTCTGGGAAACTGGGGGCTGACCACTCTGTTTGATGGCAAGGGAACCTTGAAGCAGGTATATATGGCTACCTGTTATGCCCTGACACCATATCCGGTAGTTCAATTTCCGATGATTATATTGAGTAATATGCTTACGGTGGAAGAGGCGGAATTCTATTTTGTATTAGGTCAGATTTCTATGCTGTGGGTGGGAATATTGATTCTTACGGCCATGATGGAAATTCATGAATATAAAATGAGCAAAACCATCTTATTCACGATTGCTACACTGTTTGCCATGATGGTGATGATATTTATTCTGCTGTTATTCTTCAGTATGATAAGTCAGGGAGTGTCGTATTTCGTTTCCCTCTTTAGGGAAATCATGTTCCGAATGTGACGGGGTAGGAGGAAAAGAGAATGATAAAGGACAAAGCAGTAAGGAAAGCGCAAGTAAAGGCTGCATTGGCTGGAAAGGTGAAGGCTCTCATTGTTCCCGCCCTGATTCTTATCGTCATCATTGCTGGCGTGCTGGTGGTTACTTTCTGGAGAGAGGAAGAGGAACCGACGGAAGTTGTAAGGGTGAATGCCTTTGAAGGAGAGGAAGAAGAGTATGTGCTGGAGAACGATAAGCTTCGTTTTGTTATGGACGCAAAGACCACACAGTTCTCTTTGACCGTCAAAGCAACCGGAAAGATATGGTACTCCAATCCTCAGGATGTAGAGTCGGATACTGTGGCCATGGGGCAGGAAAAGAGCAAATTAAAGTCAACACTTCTTCTGACATACAGTACTATCAATGGAGTGGATTCCCTGTATAACAATTATACTTACAGTATGGAAAAAGGAATTTACGAGATTGAGCAGAAGGACGATTACATCAAGGTAAAATATTCTATTGGAGATGTGGACAAAGAATTTACGATTCCCAAGGTGATTCTCCAGGAGAAAATGGAAAAGCTGATAGAGGCCATGGACATGAACAGCCGGCAGCTTGTGAGAGACTATTATAAGAAATATGACATCAATAATCTTGGAAAAAGTGATGACAAAGAGGCTCTCCTTGCAAGTTATCCTATTCTGGAAAGCGAAGTAGCTTATATCTTACGTGATGGTGTCAAGGATAATATCAAGAGCAAGTTTGAGACGGTGTTTGAATCAGTCGGATATACTTATGAGGACTATGTGGCCGACAAGGAACTGGATCAATCGGAAAAAACTTCCGATAAACCTGTATTTAATGTGAATATGATATATCGTCTGGATGGGGAGGATCTGGTGGTGGAAGTTCCCATGGGCGAGATGGAATATAAAGACGATTACCCCATTTATTCCATTGGCATCCTGCCATATTTTGGAGCGACAGGAACTCAGGATAAGGGATATATGCTGGTTCCGGAAGGCGGAGGCGCCCTGATTGACTTCAACAATGGGAAAACAAATCAGAGCAGTTATTATGCCAATGTATATGGATGGGATATGGCACAGAACAGAAACGCAGTGGTTCATGAAACCAGAACCTGCTTTAACGTATTTGGTGTTTCAGATTTAGATGAGTCTTTTCTGTGCATTTTGGAAAAGGGTGCGCCCTATGCGTCCATACAGGCGGATGTAAGCGGTAAAGTGAACAGTTACAACTATGTCAACGCAGTTTATAATGTATTATTCAGAGAACAGTACGACATAGCGGACAGGTTTACAGGCAGCATGTATGTATATGAGGAAGAATTACCCAATGAGAGCCTGGTGCAGAGATACCAGTTTATCTCTTCAGGGGATTATGTGGATATGGCAGGGGCATATCGAAACTATCTGTTGGAACAATATGATGGTTATATCACTTTGAACCAGGATGCGTCCGCACCGGTCAATGTGGAAATTCTGGGAGCAGTGGATAAGATGAAGCAGGTCCTGGGAATTCCCGTATCCAAACCTTTGCCTTTGACCACCTATTCTGAGGCAGTAGCAATCATAGAGGAGCTTCGGAATGATGGATTGAGCAATATGTCGGTGAAGCTCAGCGGATGGATGAACGGTGGTGTAAAGCAGAAGGTTTTGAACAATACAAAGCTGATTTCAGAGCTGGGTTCCTCAAAGGATTTTAAGGCATTGACGAAATACGCAAGTGACAACAACATTCCGCTTTATCTCAATGGTATTGTCAGCTATGCCAATGACAGTGGCCTGATGAACGGATTTACAGTGTTTTCGGATGCGGCTAAGTTTGTAAGCAGGGAAGTTGTGGAGCTCTATCCCTATTCCAACATTACATACGGAAAAGAATTGTATGATGATCCCTATTATTTACTCAGAGCTGATTTGGTGGAAGAAATGATGAACCAGCTTGCTAAGAGTACATCACAGTATGGGGCCTATATGGCATTGGAAGATGTGGGTAGAGAGTTGTCATCGGATTTTGGAAGTGAAACCGCTGTCAGAAGGCAGGCTGCTCTGGACAATCAGAAGGCATGGCTGAAGGAAATCTGTGACAGTGGAATGAACATTGCCATTAACGGTGGAAATGATTATGCAGTGCCCTTCTGCGATATGATTACAAATATGGATTTGGAAGGGGAAAGATATACCATTATTGACAGGGCAGTGCCATTTTACCAGATTGCGCTGCATGGTTATGTAAATTATACCGGGGAATCCCTGAATCTGACACAGAATTGGGAGGAGCTTCTGCTGCGGTCGGCCGAATATGGCGCAGGACTTTCGTTCACTGTAATGAGAGAGACTGCTTTCAGTCTCCAGAATACTCAGTATACGAAATATTTTGGCGCTGATTATGGGTCATGGCACGATAGGATGGTAGAAATCTATACCCGTTATAATAAGGAGCTTGGAACTGTTTTCAACCAGAGAATATCAGGACATGAACAAATAGAAGATGGTTTGACTTGTACCACCTATGAAGACGGAACTAAGGTGTATGTAAACTATGGATACAGTGATGTAACTATGGATAACGGTGAAGTAGTTGCGGCAAGGGACTATAAGGTATTACAGTGAAAGACTGAGAATTCAAAGGAAAGGATAATAAGGGTTGGATTATGAAGAATCAAAATAAGTTAGCGGGTCTTCAGAAGCGGAAGGCCGTATCCGGATATTTATTCGTTATGCCTTTCATAGTGGGTTTCCTTGCGTTTATGGTTAAGCCGTTTTTTGAATCATTGTATATGAGCTTTTGTGTGATTGAACTGGGACCCGGCAAGTTTGACAAGAATTTTGCCGGACTGGAGAATTATGTGAGAGCGTTTACCATTGATGCGGAATTTAACAGGCTCTTGGTGGAAGAAACCCAGAAAATGTTTTTTAACGCATTGGCGGTGATGGTTTTCAGCTTTTTTGTCGCTTTGATTCTGAACCAGAAGTTCAAGGGGCGGGCTTTTGTAAGAGCCATATTCTTTCTTCCGGTGATTCTTTCTTCCGGTGTCATATTGGGGGTGGAATTTAACAACTCACTTATGGCCAGTATGCAGACTGCCATTGAGGATAATGCCGGAAACGCCAGCATTACGGGAGCCATTCAGAACATATTGATGACTTCAGGGATTGGTACCAAGGCATTTGAAAAAGTATTTGAAGTTGTGGACGGAATATATGATGTGGCCATTGCCTCAGGAATTCAGATTATCATCTTCCTCTCCGGTCTGCAAACCATTCCGGGCAGTATGTATGAGGCGGCTTCCATTGAAGGATGTACCAAATGGGAGAGCCTGTGGAAGATTACGTTTCCTATGATTAGTCCCTTGTTCCTGGTAAATTGGATTTACACCATAGTGGACTATTGTATGAGGTCTGACAATGAGATCATGAATAAAATAAGCGACCAGATGATTTCCTATTTGAATTATGGATTTGCGTCCGCAATGTCGTGGATATATTTTCTGATAGTAATTGTTATCATAGCAATTTCCTCATATATCATTTCAAAGGGGGTCTACTATTATGATTAAAGGAGCTGGAAAGAAGAGCAACTTTTGGGAGCGAAACAGAGAGTCAAAAGGGTATTTGTTGAAGAAGACCGTCTCTGATATTGTGTACCGGTTGATTAGAATGATTTTACTGTTCGGCATGTGCTTTTTGATATTGCAGCCTATATTTAACAAGATTTCCATCAGTTTCATGGAGGAGAGAGATCTGTATGACGCTACAATCATTGCGGTTCCGGTGCATTTTACCACGGGTAATTATCAGCTGGCAATGAGTTTTATGGACTATGGCAAAACCATGCTGAATACAATCATTGTCTCTCTTACAATATCAATTTTGCAGATAGCGGTTTGTACCCTGGTGGGATATGGATTTGCCAGATTTCAGTTTCCTTTGAAGAAGTTTTGGTTTGCCTGCGTGATTTTGATAATTATTATTCCGCCGCAGACCGTGTCCACATCTCTGTATCTGCATTTCAGGTACTTTGATATTGCGGGAATACTGAAACTGCTGACAGGAGAGACCATTAATTTAAGAGGATCTGTTGTACCGTATTATCTTATGAGTGCTACCTGTATGGGGCTGAAAAACGGATTGTATATTTATATGATTCGTCAGTTTTTCAGGAACATTCCCAAGGAACTGGAAGAAGCGGCTTATGTGGATGGCTGCGGAACCCTGAAGACCTTTATCAGGATTATGTTGCCGGATGCAACTCCCATTATTACTTCCTGCTTTTTGTTCTCCTTTGTATGGCAGTGGACGGACGGCTTTTATTCCAGAACCTTTTTAGGAAATATTAATCTTTTGTCAATGCAGCTGACCAGAGTGGGGGAGAGATTGAGCCATTATATGATATATGATATGCATCAGCCCACCGGCGCAACCATAGGATATACGAACTGTATTGTGGCCACAGGCACTCTGCTGGTCATCCTGCCTCTGTTAATCATATATCTCTTTGCGCAGAAGGGATTTGTGGAGAGCTTGAGCAGTTCCGGATTAAAGATGTAAAATAGTCCAGATAATAAAATGCCGAGGAGGAATATGAAACAGTCTCGGAACGGAGGTATTTATGTCTGTAATTGCTAAAAACCCTATTATGCCGGGATTTTATCCGGATCCATCCATATGTGCGGTGGAAGGGGATTATTATTTGACTCATTCAACTTTTGCGTATTTTCCAGGATTACCTGTTATGCACAGTCGTGATTTGGCTCATTGGGAACAAATCGGGAATGCCATGCACAGGGAATCGCAGCTGCCCCTGGAGGGAGCGAAGCATTCGGCGGGATTGTTTGCGCCCACCATTCGTTATCATGACGGGATGTTTTATATGATATGTACCAATGTATCCCATGGGGGGAACTATATTGTGACCGCAGCGAGTCCGGAAGGGCCCTGGTCTGAGCCATATTATATCCAGGGCGCGGATGGAATCGACCCCAGTTTGTTTTTTGACGATGACGGGAAATGTTATTATATTGGCACACATCCCAATCCGGAAGGGTGCAAATATAATGGCGACTGGTATATCTGGATTCAGGAACTGGATATTAAGCAAATGAAGCTGGTGGGTGAGCATAAGAATGTGTGGAATGGCGCCATGAGAAATGTGATCTGGCCGGAAGGCCCCCACCTTTATAAAAAAGACGGCTATTATTACATAATGAATGCGGAAGGGGGAACAGGGCCGGATCATGCGGTGACAGTGTGCCGCAGCAAAACGCTCTGGGGGCCCTATGAAAACAATCCCTGTAATCCCATATTGACCCACAGGCATCTTGGAAAAGAATATCCCATAAAGTATGTTGGCCATGGGGATATGTTCAGGACGCCGGGGGGAGAATGGTATATGGTTATGCTGGCAGTGCGGCCGAGAGAAGGGCATACCACCATGGGAAGGGAGACATTCCTTGCAAAGGTGATATGGGAAAATGGCTGGCCGGTTGTCAATCCCGGTAAGGGAATGCTGACAGAGACGGTGGAAGTGAATCTGCCGGAATGGAATCCTTTGGAAGAGCCTGCGTCCTATACCAGAAGAACCAATTGCAGGACATGTGTTCCTGGAAGCAATAGAGAATATCTCTTTTCACAGATGGAGGAACTGGGAGATGAATTTCTGTTTCTCCGTAATCCTGAGGAAGGGATGTATAAATTGGTGAAAAATGAAGGGCTCTACCTGCGATTTGGAAGGCAGACGCTAAAAGAAATTGCCAGTCCCTCTTTTGTGGCAGTAAGGCAGCAGCACCATGAATTTTTGGTAAAAGCAGGATTTTGTATAGATAATCTGGCATCCGGCAGGAAGGCAGGAGTGGCGTTGGTTCAGAGTGATCAATATCAACTTCGCATGGAAGTATCGGATGGACAGACAGAGGTGATTTTATGTGAGGGCGGTTCGGATAAAACCGTCGGAACAGGTTCTGTTACAGGCCATGACATTTCTCTTTTTCTGAAAGTAGAGGGGCTTTTGGCTACGGTGGGGATGGAAGTGGATGGAAAGGAACAGGTCCTGGTTCGCGAAATGGATATTCGCAGCCTGTCCACCGAGGTCTCAGGAGGTTTTGTAGGATGCTGTATTGGGCTTTACGCAGTGGCGGAAGGCCAAAATAGTGGAGCCTGCGAGGAAAGTGTGTTGTACAGAAGTTTTTCCTATTGCGCTTTGTAGCATGACTATTGTTGGTACTTTGTCCCGGCTTTTTTGAGATGTTTCATGTAACCGGAGCATGTTTTGTACAAAATATGCTGGGATTGGTATAGAATAACTTTAAAAAGGAGGATACTATGAAAAGAAAATTAGTTCGTAAAATGTTTGCTTCTCTTTTGGCAGCATCCATGGTAATTGGCATGGCGGGCTGTGGAGACCAGCCTGGAAATCAAGATGGGGGGGGGCACTTCACAATCCAATCAACCCACATCCGATCAGTCCACACCCAATCAGTCCACACCCGATTCGTCCACAGGCAGCAGTACACCGGAGACGCCGGCTGCTACTGAGGCGCCCGCTGATGACTTGGGGGGATATACCATCAGGACAGATGCCAATGGCAATAAGATTGATTTGGGTGGAATTCATGTGACTGTCCGTGACTGGACAACAGATCCTAATGCCGTTAATGAAGATACCAGTGCTTATGCGGAAGCTCGCAAGCAATATCAGGATTGGGTACAGGAGACATATAATTTCACTATTGAACAGAAAGCAATCAGTACATGGGAATCTGCTCCCGAAGATTTTTCCAATTATGTTACCGAGGGCGGTGACGACAATTATTACCTGTTCTATCTCTATAAGGGACCGGCATTGCAGTCTGCGATGAAGAACGGGTTGATGTATGACTTGTCTACGCTTGATTGCCTGGATTTAAGTGAAGGAAAGTGGCATGATGGTGTTTCCGAGATGTTCAGCGCAGATGGCAAGGTTTATGGAATGCGTAATAATGAAGGCATCGGCGGAAGAGGTGTATACTTCAACAAGAGAATTCTGAAGGATGCCGGAATTGATCCTGAAGACTTGTACAAATGGCAGGAAGCCGGCGAGTGGACCTGGGAGAAGTTTGAAGAGGTCTGCGCTAAGGTACAGAAAGACGTTGACAATGACGGTGTGGCTGATATCTATGGAATGGCTACCAGAAATACCATATGGTATGAAGTCATTACCCATACCAATAACGGTGACTTTATTGGTAAGGATGCAAACGGAACTCTGGTGAACTCATTGGAGAGCAGCGCAACTATGGAAGCTCTCAACTGGGCATTGGATATTTGGGATAAGTATGACGCGCATTTGTCCTATCCTGAAGATGCTGCATGGGATTATTTCCTGACAGCATATAAGGAAGGCAAAGGATGCTTCTATCCCGGTGAACTTTGGAGAGCAAAGGACCTTATGGATTCCATGGAAGATGAGTTGGGCTTTGTATGCTTCCCTAAGGGACCTCAGGCAGACGATTATGTAAATCCCGTTGCGGATGATCCTTTTGTCATTCCTGCATGCTATGATGCTGACAAGGCATGGAAGATTGCCTTCGCGTTTGATGTATGGACAGAGCCCGTTCCTGAATTTGAAGATTATGCTGCATGGAAGGTAGATGGCTACAATACCTTTGATGATACGGAATCCGTAGACAGCACAGTTACTCTTTTGATGGATCGTCCGAAGCCCACTTACAATGCTTTGGTAAGCGATATTGATTTGGCAGAAGATATTTTCTACAAACTCAGCAAAGAGAACACACCCGCTCAGATAGCGGAGGCTGTCAAGAGTCAGTGGCAGGCAAAGCTGGATGCTGTAAATAAGTAAGTAACAGTTAAGAGCTTGTATTCTTTTAACACAGATGAATGATAGAGGGAGAGGGGCAGTATTTCCGGGTGCTGCTCCTCTGTTTTTTTACACAGGTCTGTGCAGATGGCGGTACTGAAAGTGCGGTACACGGGCTGCGCAGGCGAGTAGGGGGAAAGTAAAACTTTCCTGATCGATTACACGGGCGTCCGGCTTTGGAAAGTGTGGGAGGAAAAAGGTGGATGAGAAAAGGAATATTGATTATAATGACTGCAATGTTGTTGCTTGGCGCTGACGCATGCGGCAAAGCGGAAGAAGGGAATGAACCGGGAGTAAGTGACAGTATGGGGACAGAAAACATAGGAACGGAAAATACAGGAACACAGAGTACAGGAACAGAGAGTAAAGGAACACAGAGTACAGGAACAGAGAGTAAAGGAACACAGAGTACAGGAACGGAAAGTACAGGAACACAGAGTACTGGAACAGAGAGTACGGAAGTGCTTCAGACACAGGAAGGACAGGAAGGAAGTTCTGAAATGGAAGAGAACTCCACAGAGAATGTTCCTGAGGAGAATAATGCTTTGGCAGTGGGACTGGCAGAGCTATATAAAGAGAATTTTTCCATAGGAATTGCGCTTCCTAATTATGTGTTCAGCCATATGGAAGAATACGAAAAAGTGATATTAGACAATTTTAACAGCATTACCTGCGAGAATGAAATGAAGCCGGATTCTCTGTTGGATAAACAGGCGAGCCAGGCTGATTTGGAAAATACATATCTCCATGCGGCAGTTCATTTTGACAATTGTATGCCTGCCATTGAATTTGCCGTGAAGCATAATATGAAGATACGCTTTCACACCCTGGTGTGGTACAGCCAGACGCCAAAGTGGTTTTTTACCGAAGATTACACGGACAATGGGGCTTTGGTGAGCAGAGAAACCATGCTGGCACGGATGGAGAATTACATTGCGGATGTTCTTGGATATTTTAAAGAGAATTATCCGGGGCTGATTTATGCGGTGGATGTGGTAAATGAAGCCTTTGATAAGGGGAATGGAGATGAAAACGGAGTCCGCATGAAGGACAACAGATGGTATGACACGGTGGGAGCTGATTTTTATTACCATGCTTTTGTGTTCGCCCGCAAATATGCTTCTCAGGATATGAAGCTGTTTTATAATGACTATGGATGCATGGATAAGACGGAGCTGATTCTGGGGCATCTGAAGCAGGCAAAGGAAGAGGGGCTGATTGATGGCATTGGGATGCAGTCGCACCTCAGTATAAATGACGATATCCGATTTAAGTTTATGCTGGCGGCGAAAGAGTTCTGTGAGCAGGGATATGAGGTGCAGGCTACGGAATTGGATATTGGCGTAAAGGAAAGTGATAAGGGGGCTTTTAGGACCCAGGGGAGCAAATATAAGTCCTTTTTCAGGGTTATGAGAGATCTTCAGGAGGATGGATGTCCCATTACAAATATTACGGTGTGGGGGCTGAATGATGCTCTGTCATGGCGTAAGAATGAGTTTGCTCTGATGTTTGACGAAAATATGGAACCTAAGCCCGCTTATCTGGGGGCCATGATGGATGATTCTGTTTGGGACGAATAAGCAGCCCTGACTGTTACAAGAGGATATATCAATTTTTGCGAAGGATATGCCCTTGTATTGACAAACAGGGTAAAGTACAATGAAGGAGAAATTGACAATAAAGGAGTTTATATATGGAACAAGTAAAACTGGGCATTATCGGCGTCGGGAACATGGGAACCAACCATTGTAACAGTATTTTAGCCGGACATCTTCCTGAATTTGTCCTGGTTGCAGTGGCGGATTTGAGGCAAAGCAGGCGGGATTGGGCCCAAAAGGCCCTTTCAGATAAAGTCACTGTTTTTGAGGATGGGGACAGTCTGATTTCTTCCGGCCTGTGTGACGCAGTATTGATTGCCACACCACATTATGAACATCCCCGGCTTGTAATGCTGGCGCTGGAACATGGATTGCATGTTATGTGTGAGAAGCCGGCCGGCGTATACACGAAACAGGTTCGGGAAATGAATGAGGCGGCCGCAAAATCCAACTGTGTATTTGGCATGATGTTTAATCAGCGCACCAACTGTATCTATCGCAAAATGCATGAGATTGTTCAGAGTGGGGAATACGGCAAAATGAAGCGGATGAGCTGGCTGATTACGGATTGGTATCGCAGTCAGGCTTATTATAATTCCGGCGGATGGCGCGCAACCTGGGATGGGGAAGGAGGCGGCGTGCTTTTAAACCAGTGTCCTCACAATTTGGATCTGCTGCAATGGATTTGTGGGATGCCTTCTAAAGTGCGGGCTTTCTGCCACAATGGGAAATGGCATAATATTGAGGTGGAGGATGATGTGACAGCGTATTTGGAGTTTCCGGAGGGCGCTACGGGAGTATTTGTCACCACCACCGCCGATGCCCCGGGAACCAATCGTCTGGAGATCACACTGGAAAAAGGAAAACTGGTGGCAGAAAACGATAAATTGACATTGTATGAACTGGAAATCAATGAAAGGGAGTATTGCTTCCAGACCACGGAAGGTTTTCAGAAACCCCCCTGCCATGAAAAGGAACTTACACTGGACGGGCAGAATCCCCAGCATGTGGGAGTGCTGCGTGCCTTTGCGGGAGCCATTCTCATAGGAGAACCCCTTGTGGCCGACGGCGTGGA
>CAJUGT010000036.1 GCA_910586435.1 uncultured Acetatifactor sp.
CGTGACAGCACAGGAGGGCGCCCTTAGACCAAAGGCGTTGCCCGAGCCGAACGTACCCCCCATGCCCCGGACGCCGTTTCCTGGAGAAACAAAGCATCTGCAAGCCGCTTGGCACTATCAGGTCTAAACAGTAATCTGAGAACCATCCAAAGAAAAAATTTAGAAACAGCCCACTTGTTATATTGTGCTTTTAATAATATAATAATAGTATCAACTATGGTAGAAAGGGGCATTTTATGAAATCAAAATTTAACAACAAATATGTCCGTTGGGGAGTGACTGCATTCCTTGTAATTGCGGCCGCCATCGCTTTTTACTATTTTATCTTTCACAGTTCCAATATCAAGGCCGGTCTTGGTACCGTTGCCAACATCCTGATGCCGGTGGTTTTTGGTCTTGCTACCGCATACCTTTTGACTCCCATTTTGAACTTTGTGGAGGTCAAGATTTTACTGCCCTTGTGCAGAAAATGTAAACTAAAAGAAACTCCAAAGAGGAAATCTCTTGTGAGGGGAACTGGCATATTGATAACAGCATTTTTGTTTGTGATGTTAATCTATCTGTTGTTCGCCATGTTAATATCACAAATTGTTCCCAGTATTCAGGGACTAATAAAAAATTTTGATACTTATGTCAATAATGTAATCAGCTGGATCAACAAAACTTTAGAAGATAATCCGGAATTCAGCAACAATATTGTCAAAAACCTGGATAGATTTTCCAAGCAATTGGAGGGCTGGCTGAATGACATTATTCCTAATACAGCCGCTATTATTCGTACCGTTTCCATCAGTGTAATCAATGTATTGGATGTTTTGTGGAATTTTATCATAGGTTTTATTATTTCCATATATGTGCTGGCAAGCAAAGAGCATTTTGCCGGTCAGGCTAAAAAGATGACCTATGCTCTGTTTGAAAAACATACAGCCAATATGATTATCCGTAATTTCAGATTTACTCATCAGACATTTATTGGTTTTCTGGGTGGGAAAATCGTAGATTCCATCATAATCGGGATATTATGTTTTGTGGGAACGACCATTTTACAGACACCTTATGCCGTACTGGTAAGTGTTATCATCGGAGTCACAAATGTTATTCCGTTCTTTGGGCCGTATCTGGGAGCAATTCCCACCACCATATTGATATTTGTAGTGGATCCCACACATCCTTTGAACTGTGTTTACTTTGTAATTTTTATCCTAATACTGCAACAGTTCGACGGCAATTTCCTGGGGCCAAAGATATTGGGAAGTTCTACAGGTTTAACCGGTTTTTGGGTTATTTTCTCCATTACTTTTTTTGGTGGATTGTTCGGCATCTTAGGAATGATAGTTGGAGTACCCATATTTGCTGTCATTTACGCTGCGGTAAAGTCCGTGATTAATAATCTGCTTGAGAAGAAAGAACTGCCTACATGGACAAAGGATTATGAAACCGTAGAATATGTGGATGAGTCAGGGCTTCATCAGACGATACAAGAACCCAAACTGTCAGGCAAAAAGCAGCATTCGTTTTCTTTTCAGATTTACCGTAAGAAGCCTGGGAATTCCCCAAATTATGAAAACACCAGGCACGAATCCAAGAAGGAAGAAAGCTATTCCACAGAGACAGCACCACCAAAAGCAGGGCCGCCCATGGATGATATGCTTTCCAAGGAAGAATCCATGGAAGAAACGCTTTGCAAGGAAGAAAAACTATCTGTGAAAGAAACTCCTTCCACGGGAGAAGAACAGGACATGGCTGAAAAGTAATTCATCAAAGAGCAGGCTATAGTAGAAGAGTAAGCCCACTAAGAAAACCCTTCTCAAGTAGGGGCACCAAAGTGCAGAGACCGGAACAAATTCCCGCAAGCGGGACAAATCGCCATAAATGGCGATTGGAATAGGAGAATTTAGAATGAGATTTCTTGTGCAAAGAGTGAAGGAAGCAAGTGTAACAGTAGAAGACAAGGTGATGGGAAAAATCGGAAAAGGATTTCTTGTGTTTGTAGGTATCAGTAATTGGGATTTTGAAAGTACAGACACCCTTATGGAAAAAAAACTTGAAAATGCATATGATATTGCTGACAAAATGGTTCGCAAATTAATTGGGCTGAGAATTTTTGAGGACGAAAATGGAAAGACCAACCTTGATATGAAATCTGTTGAAGGACAGCTTCTTATTATTTCACAATTTACATTATATGCGGATTGTCGAAAGGGAAACAGACCTTCTTTTGTCAATGCCGGAGACCCCGAAATGGCAGAAAAAACATACAACTATATTGTGGAAAAGTGCAGGAAGGAAATGGATGAGACTTGCTTAGGAGAAAAAGTACAAGAAGGCGTCTTTGGGGCAGAAATGGAAGTTTCGCTTATAAATGACGGTCCATTTACCATACTGCTTGATTCTTCTGACATTTGCAGATAAAAGAAATATTTGCAGATAAGAGAAATCCAATTTAATATTCGGAAAAAAGCATATGCAATGTTCTATTTTTCTCTGTCATATGATAAAATGATTTTGTAACAGTGACACTTACAAAAGGAATAAGGAGGATAAGTAGATGAAGGGCTTGGGAATTGGTATTATTTTATTGATTATTTTTGTATGTCTCCTGGTAATTTTTCTGACAGGGTATGTGAAAGCGTCCCCTGACACTGCGATTATCATTTCCGGTTTACGGAAAAGGCCAAAAGTTCTGATTGGTAGAGCGGGGGTGAAGATACCATTTCTTGAAAGAAAAGATGAATTGAATCTTCAATTGATTCCTATTGATGTAAAAACATCAAATGCTGTTCCAACAGCCGACTACATTAATATTAATGTGGACGCAACTGTAAATGTTAAGATAAGCGACAATGAAGAACGTCTGAAACTTGCGGCTCAAAACTTCCTGAATAAAAAAGCCGAATACATTGGAGGTGTGGCAAGAGAAGTTTTGGAGGGCAATGTCCGTGAAATAGTGGGCAAAATGGCTTTGGAAGAAATGGTTTCCGACAGGCAGAAATTTGCGCTTTTGGTAAAGGAGAACGCTGAGCCGGATTTAGCTGCCATGGGATTGGATATTATTAGTTTTAATGTACAGAACTTTGTGGACGGCAATGGTGTAATAGAAAACCTTGGTGTGGATAATATTGTAAAAATACAGAAAAACGCTTCCATATCCCGTGCCGAAAGTGAAAAAGAAATTGCCAAAGCACAGGCTAACGCAAAACGTGAAGCCAATGATGCTGAAGTAAATGCCGAATCTGAGATAGCCAAGAAACAAAACGAACTGGATATTCAAAGAGCGGAGCTGAAGAGAGAAGCTGATATTAAGAGAGCAGAAGCCGATGCCGCATATCGAATCCAGGAAGAAGAACAACGCAAGACAGTGGAAATTACAACCGCCAACGCCAATATCGCAAAACAGGAAAAAGAAATTCTGCTGAAACAGCGTGAAGCTGAGGTTATGGAACAGGCTTTGGACGCACAGGTAAAGAAAAAAGCGGAAGCAGATAAATTTGCGAAACAACAACTTGCGGACGCATTACTTTATGAACGCCAGAGAGAAGCGGAAGCCAGAAAATTTGAGACGGAAAAAGAATCCGAAGCCATGAAAGCACAGGCGGAAGCAAAACGATACACTATGGAACAGGAGGCAGATGGTATCCGCACAAAAGGCCTTGCAGAAGCAGAAGCAATCCGCGCAAAAGCCGTAGCGGAAGCGGAAGGTATCGAGAAAAAAGCGGAAGCCATGGCAAAGATGGGAGAAGCCGCAGTGTTGGAAATGTATTTTAAAGCACTTCCGGAAGTGGTTAAAAATGCCGCGGAGCCACTTACCAGTGTGGACAAAATAACCATGTATGGCGATGGCAATTCCGCAAAACTTATGAAGGATGTTATGGGAACAATAGTTCAGATTACAGACGGTCTGAAAGAATCCACAGGTGTTGATTTGCAAGCCGTCCTGTCAGGCTTCCTTGCAGGAAAAGTTGCCACCTCCACCAAAAAGATAACAGAGGATGCTACTAACAATACATAAAGATTGTAATTGCCATCCAGATATACACAAGCAATAGTCAAATATTCAAAATATAGTCAAATAATCAAAACCAATATCCCCGGGAGATACTTAAGCAAGTGGAAAACACAAAAGCCAATTATCCCCGGGGAATGTATAAAAATACAGTGTTTAAAAAGTCCCGCCCACAGGTAGGGATATACTTTAACGAATAGTTAGGCGTCTCCAAAACTGCCTCACAACTATACCAACTCCAAGCCTAACTATTCGTTAAAGTATGCTTTTGCGAATAGTTGCATTTTCTCCCCCACCCACATCTTAGGTTTCCGTTTTTAAGTATCAGTCTTCAAGGTTCAGCAGCACAACCAATTCTTTGCAAGGTTCAATTCTCGGAAAAGTAAAACGCAGCCATTTGTGCCCTGGAGCTGAAAGGTTCTGATTCCAGAAGTTTTTTGACTTCCTCCCTGGAATAGAATTTTGCTTCTATTTGTTCGTTATCTGATGTATGGTCCTCAAAATTACCTTGCACTTCAACAAAGGCTATGTATGTCGTGGTGTCTGAAAACGCAACTGCCGCAAAGGAGGGAGGAAGAATTTTCTTGATTCTTTTTATCTTTAGTCCTGTCTCTTCATACAGCTCTCTGGCAATACAGTTTTCTATGGATTCCCCGGCCTCTATCATTCCTGCGCACAGATTGTATACAAAACGGTTGACGCCCATTCGGAATTCATGGAGCAGCAGCATTTTATCCTCACAAGTGGCAACAATAGAGACACCGCTTGGTTTGCCTCCAATATCATCAATTCCTGCCAGTTCTCTTCGACTGACTATTTCATACTTTTTTTCTTTCCCAGCCTTGTTTTGATAGGTAAGCTCATAATTCTTTAAATACTTTCCATCTCTTACTTTTTGAAAATTTATCAGTTTCATTTTCTGCTTTCTTCTCCAATTTCTTTTCTCTGTGTCCCGTTGCTTTATGTCATTCTTTTGCCAGAAATTGTTCCCGTAATGACTTGTTCCTTTTTTTTCTGGTAATTTCAACCAATCCCAAAGGAGTAATGTCTACAATGGTTGTCTGTACTTTGTCATACTTAACCAATGTCCTAAGATAGGCAAGAAGCTCCTTTTCATCCGCTGCCGATTCCATACTGATGAAATCTACAATGATAATTCCTGAAAGATTTCGCAGCCGTAATTGAAGGGCAATCTCGCAGGCAGCTTCCAGGTTAATTTTGTAGTACACCTCTTCAGACCCTTTTTTAACTTCACATTTTCCTGTATTTACATCAATCACTGTCAGGGCTTCCGTTGTCTCTATGACCAGATTTCCCCCTGATTTTAGCCACACTCTGTTTGCCAGCGCTGTTTCCATTTTTTTCTCAATGGAATAAAGGATGGAAAGCGGCATCTGATCATCCTGGTAAAAGCGTATATTTATTTTTTGAAACTTTTCATTCGATGCGCAATATGCTGTTAAATGCTCATAAAATTCTTTATTATCCGTAATGACTTCACCGTTGTAAGAATTTGGTGCTGGTTTGTCAGACCACAAGCCGGATGTTACAGGAGTTACAGGATATACATTTCCAGAACGGGCTTCATCCATCACAAATTGGTTCAACATTTCTTCATATTCCAATGGAGCCTGTTTCAAACAAGAAAAGCAGCTTCTAAACCTGGCAAAATACAGCAAACGAATCAACTCAGCAGATAACTCATAAAAATGCCCCAGAAGCTCTTCCCTGGGACTTAGTTCTTCTGTCAATTCTCCAGCCATTGTACGGACAATCATTCCAACGGGCGGAAGCGTAAAATGCTCCAACGCAGGACCCTTCGATGTCAAATACTGATATTCTGCTTCAGATAATAATTTAGTACAGTCCTGAATCAGATTTCCATTTTCCACAAGATGATTCTGAGATAACATCTTCTTCAGCGTACCTTTTCTCTGATTATCCAATTTGGATGAAAAACCCACTTTGGTGGTTCCAAGCATCAGCGCAAAACAATCATTGGACAAAGAAATTTCCGCTGATACGCAGGAACGCTTTCCTTTCTGGGCATCACGGATTACCTGGACCAGAAGTTCATCTCCCTCCAGGATTCTTCCGTCAAATGTCCGATTGACAAGATATGGATTCTCTGCGTTCTTCATGGATAGAAAACAGACTTCCCCATCTGCGATTTCCACAAAGCAGGCATTTAGATTTTTAACCAGAGATTTCACCTTCCCGATGTAAATAGCGCCTATTTTACTGGAAGATTCCAGAAAAAATGATGCGTCTATCAGACGGCTATTCCTGATGATCAATCCGCAGCGTCTGTTCTGATATGTTGTAAATATCAGTTTTGCTCCATGCTCATTCATTAATGCGGATTCCGTATCCGTAAGTGACACAGATGCTTTTGGAGCAATTTTTCGACTCATTTTGCATATTCCTCCTTTTGGCAAATACTGGCTTGCGTTTATGGTGACGCTATGCCCGTACCAACGCTGTTTCCCCTGCGGTCTTATTTTCTTTCTTTAATATTTTCTTTCATGTGGCCGGCAAATGGAGTTTACAACCATTTCAGTCAATGCGAACCGGTCAATCTTCCTACCCCACCTTGGCGGGTTGCCCTGCCTCAGCGGGTTGCCTCAGCGGGTTTTACAATACTGACTGTCCGGGTCAACTGTGCAAATCACCCCATATCTGAAAAATGTATCTATATTTCCCCAATTTCGTCAAGAGAAATAAATTTTGGCTCCGCTTCAGTACCTATATTGGTATACAAATCCTCTCTGGTAATGAGCAGTGATTGTTCCACAGAATTCTCTTCTCTCCTACTTTCGTCAGGAAAATTTTCCCTTTCCAGAAGAGCTTCCATGACATGTAATGGCTTAATATTTCCGCCGCTGGAAGCATTTACAAGCATATATATACTTTCCATGCTTTCCATGTTTAACTGGTAAATGCCCGGCCTCAGATCCACCTCTTTCAGCCCTTTTTTTGTCTTCTTGGTAAATAATATTTGTTCTCTGGCAAGAAACTCCGGCAAAACGGTACTGACGGGCATGGCTGGTTCTCTTCCTTCCCGAAACCGCACCGTGTAAGCAGCTGCTGCCACACTTGCCATTGCGTTGCCTGCCGTATCCGGCAATACTTTTACCGAAATGACCTCAATGCCATAAACACTTGTCTTATTCAAACGCTCCATAATATCCTGACAGGACGTTATGGAGTTCACTTCTATATCCATGTATTCGCCATTGCTGGTGAGTCCAACCCCCAATGGCGCTGCAAAAGCCATGATTTGGTGAGGGCTGAAACCTTCCGTATACGCCACATCAATTTGTGCTCTGCGTATGGCCTTCTGAAAAAAACGCATTAGATCCAGATGACCAATAAAACGAACCGGACCATACTTTTTAAATTTAATACGCAGTCTCATCTTTTCAGATCCTTTCATTTATAGCTTCTTCTCTTCTACACATATACCTCCGCCAAAGGCAGACACGCCGCATCCCTGACACTTTTGGCGGCAATTCTCGGAAGTCTTCTCCTCCAATGCTTTTTTCCATTCCCGTATCAGAAATTCCTTGGTTACGCCGCAGTCAATAAAATCCCAGGGCAATGTTTCTTCCAGCGACCGTTCCCGATGTGTGTAGAAATCTACGGACAAACCACACTCTTCCATGGTTTCCAACCATCGGTCATGATTGAAATATTCTCCCCAGGCATCATATATACTGCCCTTTTCGTAAACTCTTCGTATGACCTGGCCAAGCCGCCGATCTCCTCTTGCAAGAACCCCTTCCCATACACTGGCGTCGGCTTCATGCCAATGATACTTTATACTTTTCTGATTGAGCTGTTCCGAAATTGCAGTTCGTGTCTGATATGCTTTGTCCAGAAATTCTTCCTTGGTACACTGCCTTGCCCATTGAAATGGCGTAAAGGGTTTTGGAACAAAAAATGAAGTGCTGGCCACAATCTGACACCTGTTGCCACCACGCTTTTCTTTTGGCACCGTGTCAAAATAGGTAGCGGCAATCTGATTGGATAATTCTGCAATTCCGCGTATATCTTCCGCTGTCTCCGTGGGGAGCCCCAGCATAAAATACAGTTTTACCCTTGTCCAGCCGCCTTCAAAGGCCAAAGCAGCACCTTTCAAAATGGCTTCTTCAGTCAAACCTTTATTGATTACATTCCTTAAACGCTGACTTCCGGCTTCCGGCGCGAAAGTCAGGCTGGATTTCTTTACATCCTGTACTTTGCTCATAATATCCAATGAAAAAGCATCAATACGAAGAGACGGCAAAGAAATATTGACATGCTTCCTGCCGCATTCCTCTATAAGAAAATCCAACAGCTCCGGAAGCTTGGAATAATCGCTGGAACTGAGCGAACTCAATGAGATTTCCTCATAACCGGTATTTTGAAGTATCTCTATTGCGATACTTTTCAGCATATCCACATTGCGCTCTCGCACCGGACGATATATCTGTCCTGCCTGACAGAAACGGCATCCTCTGATACAGCCACGCTGAATCTCAAGCACTGCCCTGTCCTGGGTTACTTTAATAAAAGGTACAACGGGCTTGGCAGGATAAGAAGAATAAGAAGCAGCAGAATGATCCTCCTGCATAATATCCATAAACAGCTCTTTGCGAATGACCGACGGAATGCCCTCTTCTGTGGGAAAAAAACGATCTATGGTACCATCTTCCTGATAAGTGACATGATAAAATCTGGGCACATAGATTCCAGGAAGTCCTGCGGCACGACGCAGGAACTCCACACGGTCTGTTTTCAATGACTTGCATTCCTTGTAGAGCGTAAGCAAATCATCATACCTGGTCTCACCTTCCCCAATATAAAAAATATCAAAGAAATCAGCCAATGGCTCAGGATTATAGGTACATGGTCCTCCTCCAATGACAATGGGACAATCTTCTTCTCTCTCCACGGCAAGGAGAGGAATCTGGGCCAAATCCAGTATTTGTAAGATGTTGGTATAGCACATTTCATACTGTATTGTGATTCCCAGAAAATCAAAATCCTTTATCGGTTCCTGGGATTCCAGCGCAAACAGCGGAATATTTTTCCTCCGCATAACAGCATCCAAATCCACCCAGGGAGAATAGACCCTCTCGCACCAAACATCTTCCATAGAATTGAACATATCATATAAAATCTGAATTCCCAGGTGGGACATGCCTATTTCATAGACATCGGGAAAACACATAGCAAAACGTACTTTTACTTTGGACTTGTCTTTCACAACAGAGTTCACTTCGTGTCCGATATAACGTTCCGGTTTTTCTATCCGCATCAGAATATCATCTGAAAGTGCAAGTTTGTTATTAGATAATTGCTCTTTTGACTGCTTTTCCTCTATCATAGTTGAACCTTTCTAATTCTCCTATTCCAATCGCCATTTATGGCAATTTGGCCCGCTTGCGGGAACTTGTTCCGGTCTCTGCGCTTCGGTGCCCCTACTTGGGAAGGGTTTTCAGACACATTCGCTTCTGAAAATCCTTATCTGTGTCTGAAAGACACAATGCGCCTCCGTTATGAGACTGTTTTATATTTCCAATTTTGTCTCTCTTCGCCAACGCCCCATCACCAGAGTTTCCCTTCTGAGACTGTTATAGCCTGTAAGGAGCACGGCATTACTTACAGGCTGCTTTCATCTGCTTTACGTCCATTGTGGTCACTTCCCGGTCTGAATACCGCGCCCGCTCATATATTTCAGCCATACCCTCTGTTTCAAGTGTGGACTCCCACTCCCTGGCAGTACGATATTCCAAAAGATTTCGTTCCTTTTCCGGCATCTGCACAGAAGAAGAAAGCAATTTCCTCTTATACAATTTCCGTATTCTTTCCCGAGAGGAAAGGGAGCCAAAAAAGGGCTGTTTTTTCTTTCCATGCTTTTGTTCTATCTCACATCGCTCTCTGACGTCAAATATACTCTCTTCATGTAAATCTTCTCTTGAACCATGTGACACAAAAAAAACCCGAAGCCAGCTTAACAATCGTATTAGCAGCTTCGCCACCCCCAGGAAAACGACTGCTAAAAATACAAATACTACAATGTGCCAGAGAACTCCCCACAGCCAGAACGGCTCTTCCCGGGGCAAAAAGGCATCCACAGGCGTATCAGAGAACTGCTCCATAATCTGCTGCTCTTCCTCCGGAGACCCCTGAGGTAAATTAGAAAACAGTAGACGCAGAATCCATATCATAAATTCTTTCAGATAGGATACAATCTGGGACAGCCATTCAAAATGTGTGCTTACTATCAGAACAACAGCTCCCAGAAATGTATAGGCCAAAGTCAGTCCAAGACCGGAGCGAAACATTTCCGATGCGGGAAGATACCCTGCGCTGCTCTGATTCACAGCCAGAAATTCAAGGTAATGCTGCAAATAAAAGATAACAAAAAACAGAGATATTGTACCAACTAAGCAAAAAATATAATAGGAATCCCAGTCCTTGGTGCCCTGGTAATGTTGCAGCCAGATTGCGACAGCGGAAATGGCCACCCCCACAGGCAGCTGTATGGGCGCTGTATATAGCTTGTCTTTCATCTGCATCATCAGGGACAGAACGGCATATGCAAGTGCCGCACAAATACAGATACCTCCCACAAAAGACGGATTTATGGAATTGATTCCCAAGACCACACCCAAAATTCCTATATGAGACAGAGCAAAGACATAGAATCGCTTTATCCTCCATCGCAGGAGAAACAAAAGAAAAGGAATCAGACTGCATACTTCCCAAAGCAGTAAATCAGGATTCCGTATTCCGGTCAAATCCCTGCTGATTCCCATAATCGTCATAACCAGTGGAAAAAGCGTCCAATGGTTCATTTGCTCCGTAAGAATTTCTTTTACATATTCAACATGTTTTATTTTCATTGGCATATCCTTTCACCGTAGGAACGTTTCAAGTCAATAACCCCGCTGCAAACAACGGGGTATGTGACCCTTGCGGCATTCGCCAAATGGATGCTGGCGCATCCGCTTGGCTCATTGCCCGCAGGAATCAAGAAAATATGACAGTGACATACTTTGCCAACGATTCCGGCAGCTTTGGTTTCTGCTGCCCTGAAACAGGATAAAACCACATAAACGGCCTGTTCGTTTCTTTGTATTGGAATAATAATTCCATAAAATCATCATACTCATTTGGCGCCACAAAACAGGTGAATGCCCCATCCTCATCCTGAAACAACTGTTCCTGGAAATTTTCTCTGAAATTTAAGGCCGGCTGTTCCGTATCAATTCTCGCCAAAGTGCGATAAATGGTATCCATCTGCCCCTGACCGGATTTGGCTTTGACAGACATAAGTTCATGCGTTATGGTATCTACCCCATTCCCATAACAGGATACCCTAAGTCCCTGACGCAGAAAAAAAGCGCAAATGGAAGCCACAATGCACAGAGATTGTTCTACACAATCCTCTTTTCTCATAATACTGTCATCCTGAATGTTAAAGAAAATACGAATGCTTTTTAAAGAAGTATAATTCTGCTCATTTACCTTCAGTTCCCCTGTTTTGGCTGTAGCATTCCAGTTAATCCGACGCATATCATCATAGGGCTGGTACTCCCGTATGCCCCTGAACTCAAAAGGATCTTCCAGCAAATGTCGTCTGGAAAGAATTTCGCCATTGATCTGTATCAGGGATTCAATCAGCTCCCTGCTGTCAAAAGGTTTCGGATATACATATAAATCAGTCTGTATTTTCATATCCTTAACCATTTGATTTAGGAAAAACAGATCCGACGCAACCAAGCTGATTTCATCTATGGTGTAATACCCTCTTTTTCCTCCTGTAAATTTCAGAGTTCGAGTCACCTTCTCTCCCCCACCCATACGAAACACATCATTCCTGTAATACTGATCAGTGGTTCTGGAGCCCTTATGATTGTCAAACAACAAACGGCGATCCGTCTTAAATTTTACTTTCAGCATTGCCAGAGGCAGCCATTTCCTGTTTTCAATGACTTCTTTCAACTCCCCCTGTTCCCCCTGAAAAATATAATCTTCTCCAAAAGAAACAGACACATAAAGATGCGTGCTCCACAGCTTATCATACAACAGCTTCTGGAATAAAAGGAGAAAAAATCCCAATATGCCCATTCCCAATAATTTAATCATACTTTGAATTCCTCAGTGGGAACCGGAGTGGAGGCAAGAATTCTTTCCACCAGCTTCTCCGCGCCATTTGCGCCGTTTAGTCCATACCCCAATACAATGCGGTGGGCAAGTACGGGAACAGCCAATGCCCTGATGTCATCAGGAGACACATATGTTCTTCCATCCAGAAAAGCATATGCTTTTGCGCTGCGCAAAAGAGCAAGACTTCCTCTGGGACTGACTCCCATAATAATCTGCTCCCCCTTCCTGGTTGCCCTCACAAGACTAACCATATATTCTCTCACACATGGATGCACAAACACTTTCACAACAGCTTGCCTTGCTTCAGAAAGCTCTTCCAAAGTCAAGACGCTCTCCAGATCGTCTAAAGGTTCCCGCTCCATATACCTTTCCAAAAGAGCAAGTTCTTCCTCCCTCTCAGGAAGTCCCATTGCCAGACGCATCATAAAACGGTCGGTCTGTGCCTCGGGCAACGGGAAAGTACCTGTGGTTTCCACTGGATTTTGTGTGGCAATGACAAAAAAAGGTTCTCCTGGAACAAAGGTTTGCCCATCAATTGTCACTTGCCGTTCCTCCATGCACTCTAATAACCCCGCTTGGGTTCTTGGGGTTGCGCGATTGATTTCATCCGCCAGAAGGATATTGGTGAAAACAGGTCCCCTGCGAAGAACAAATTCATTTTTTTGCCTGTCATATACATTGATTCCTGTCACATCACTTGGAAGGAGATCCGGTGTAAACTGGATTCTGGAAAAGTCCCCATGAATGCTTTTGGCCAGGGTCTTGGCCAGTTTAGTCTTGCCTGTGCCGGGCATGTCTTCCAAAAGCACATGACCATCCGCAAGGAACGCAGTCAAAAGCAGTCGGGCAGTGTGTTCTTTTCCTATTATTACTTTAGCAATATTTGCAAGAATTTTGTCCCCAAATTGTTTACCGTCCATGTTGATATGAACCTCCATGTCACACTATTCTATGTCGAAGAATCACACTGATTATCATACACCCGCCACTTGAACTCCTTCCAGGCTTACGGCAAAGGGGCCTTCATAATTACCGTTTTTATACCGCTCCTTTGAGAATACCATATTCCCCTGTACCTCCATAATACTGCCATTAACGGACCCTCCCGTTACCGGTGTTACTGTATCTCCGTTATATAAAAATGCCAGTCTTATCTCACCGCCAAAATGTCCGGAAAAAGAATCCATCTGGAAATCCGAAAAACTTATGATATGCAGATATGCCTCTGTCTTCATCTGTGACAGCGGCGTGCTTCCCACAGGTACAGATATGCCTCTGTAATTCCCTGTGGGCTCAATGCCCAGATAATACGCAAAGCGACTGTCACCATGAATGGTAGTAAGTACCCCGTTGTCCACCAGGGGACGATCCTTCATGGGAATTCCTTCATGGCTATAAGGCTCCACTGCTTTCAATGTTATGGTCAGGGAATCCCCTCTGACGTTTTCTCCCTGCACCTGTGTTCCTATCCTATAACTGGAATATTTCTGATATATCATTCCTGAACCAGACCGGCTTACATAATACTGAAAGAACGTCCGCATCTGTTCCCCTGACAAAATGACCCTGTAAGTTCCTGCGGCAGGGGCAGAAAATGCTCTGGCTCTGGACTGTGTCATTTCCAGTGCCTCTTCTACATCCTTCCGAAGGGCTTCCGTATCCAGGTCACGATATGAAAAATCATGATAGGTTTCCACATCCTGGGGTTCAACACATTGTACCACATATTCTCCGAACACTTCACAAGTCTCATAACTTACATCCACACCTCTGGAATTTACGATCCTTCTGACAATTCGTTTTGAGAATATTTCCGTGGAATTAAGAAATACGGACTCACCGCAATTCTCTTCTGCGGCAAACAATGCTTCTGACATTTTTTTCATATTTTCTTCCGGACTGTGCCCTGCCAATGTGCCACTGGATGGAACAAATTCCTCGGCTGTCCCCGACACCAGTTCATACCATGGGTTTTCTACAAAAGAGGCCGCATGATAGGCCGATTGGATTGCAGTCGTAATCTCTTCTTCATCCATTTCCGGATAAAGCTGTACGGAAGAAGAACCCAACATTTTCTTTTTGCCTGCTGCCACTTCCATGGAAGGTTCTTCTTCCATGGAATGTTCCCCTTCCATGAAATGCTCTTTTTCCATGGAAAGCTTCTCTTCCACAGAAAGCTCTTCTTCCATTTTTTCAAAAGGACAGAATACCGTCACCGTATATTCCAAAAGATTTGTGCGCCGCTTTACATCCAGATTCCGGCGGATAAAAAAACATTCCACCGATTCCTGTTTCATCTCATGAATGGTATAATCGGCAATTTCTATTTTCTTTAACGAATTTTTGATTCTCTCAATCAAAACACCGTTCTCCTTTCCACTGATTTTCTCAATCCGGCTGAAGAATACCTGTATTTCAGGCATTCTTTGTCTTTCACACTATCCCAACCGAATTTTAGCCTTGATATATGGCCCGCCATCGGATACTTTCACCCATTCTTTATACCCTTTTCCACAGAATCCGCCTCCGCCCAGAGTCACTTCTTCTGACATCATGGAAATGGATTTCAGCAAATCCGGCACATATCCCGTCAGGACAATGGGAGAAAAAATACGTCCTGTCAATTTTCCGTCCCGGATTTCCCTTGCAATATTAACCATGCATTGAATCCCCCAGTTTTTGGGGTCTTCCATACCGCTGCTGGCATTTTCCAAAAGGAAGCCATAAGAAACAGACGCAATCATTTCCTCCTTTGTATTGCTTCCCCCCTCAAAATAAGTATTGGTCATACGAGTATAGGCTTTCCGCTTATAGCTTTCCCGTCTGCCGTTCCCTGTGGGAGCCGTGCGCAAAGCAAGCGCTGATTGCAGATCACAGATTCCCTGCTTCAATATTCCCTTTTCTATGATAACAGTATCCTGTGCCATGGTTCCTTCATCGTCGAAAAAATACGTGGCCGTCTGGCTTGCAGCCGATGCGCCGTCATGCATTGTGACCAATTCGGAAGCAACATACTGCCCCAGGAACTGTTCGGCCAAAGCCCGTTTCTTCACGAACATGTCCATCTCCACTCCATGTCCGAAAGCCTCATGAACAATCATCCCTGTTACATCCGGCGCACAGATACAATCATATTCCCCCGGAATCATTGGCGCACTGTCCAAAAGCTCCAAAGTGATATGAGCACACTCTTCCACACCATTTTTCATCTGCGCCAGGACTTCTGCTCCTCCTAAATTGGAGAATCCTCTATAGTAATCCTTGATTTCCTCCCCCCTGGGTGCAGCCAGCGAAATTGCTCCTGTCATCCACATGACATTCTGCTCCAGTTCTTTTCGGCCTGAAAGAAAAAGTTTAGAATATTTTTGATAATTGCATAGCACGGAACAGTCCAATATTCGTTCACTTACGTCCAATCCGCGATTCTTAATTTCCGAGAGCTGCTTCAAAATAACATCGTCTCCCATTTCTTCGGGATCGATTTCATACTCTGTACTGCCAGAGAATACAATGTTTTCTTCTGACGCAACATTCTGTTCCGAGAAAAGATAGTCATTTTCTGTCATTCCTTCTGGAACAGCATTTTTTGACAGCAGAACGGTTTGCTCTATTTGAGTACAAATTTCATCCAATAAATCTTCAGAAATCTGATTAAAAGAATATTCCGCATAGTGTTTCCCATCCGATATTTTTGCCACAAATCCCCGGGCAGTCAATAGCTCATCTTCTCTGACTGCCGTATTCCGTCTGGAAACCATATATGATTTTGCTCTGGAATCCGTCGCCAACAGCGAAACAAAAGGATATTGTTCCGACAACCGGGCCGCCAGCTTTTTTAACAACGGTTTTTTGCGTTTGATAAATTCACTTTCCCTGACCTGCATCCTGACTCCTTTTCTATGAAATGCTTTGCTTCCACATAACGATTTTCGTAGTTTGGATATTTTCTTTCTATTATATCAAAAATGGACTATGGTGTAAACAGAAAATTGCTGTTCGCTTTGTTCCAGAATAACTGTTATATCAAGAGATTTCTATATTTACTGTATTTTTACGAGAAATTATGATATAACTATATAATACCATTTCAGCTTTTCGTCATCTGAGGAGGAAAGTTCGGTGTATCATAGACAAGGAAGGATGTACGGGATGATAGAATACATACATAAAGGCCCCAAATATGGGATAAATATTCTTGTAATAGCACTTATGCTACTGGGGGGGATATTACGAATTATGTTTTTAGGAAGTGTACCAGGCGGTATGCATCAAGACGAAGCTTTTGTAGCCTGGAATGCTTTTGCCATGCTGAAAGAAGGAATGGATTCCGCAGGACACCACTTTCCTGTATACATGGCAGATTGGGGAGATGGACACAGCGCGTTATATGTCTGGCTTTTAATGCCTGTTTTCGCGTTGGTCAAAGGAAACATTACTCCTGCTTTATGTCGGATTCCGCAGGTATTTATTTCTATAATGACTCTATGGACAACTTTTTGTCTTTTGAAACGTCTTAAAGACTTTCGGACAGGGTTATGGGGATTATTTCTTTTGACTATCTGCCCATGGCATATTATGATGTCAAGATGGGGCTTGGACGCAAATCTTGCTCCTGGATTTTTAATATTTGGATTGTATTTTTTTGTCAGAGGAATTGAACAGGAGAAATTTCTTCCGCTGTCAGGGTTCTTCTACGGCTTAAGTCTGTATAGCTACGCCATGGTCTGGCCTGTTGTACCATTCATACTTTTGCTCCAGATCTCATATTGTATTTATCATAAAAAAATACGTTTAAATGGATGGTGTCTGCTTTCGGCATTGATTCTATTCTTTATGGCACTGCCGCTGCTATTGTTTGTATTAGTTAACTCCCAAATTTTACCGGAGATTAGGCTGTTTTTTCTGACCATTCCAAAGATGGAAGGCTACAGAGGAGCTGAGATTGCCCTTTGTCCGGAACAAATGTGGAAAAATCTACGCAATACCTTAAAAATCCTTATATGTCAAAATACCGGAAGTCCTTATGATTTTCTGCTTCCCTGGGGACTGTTTTACGATATTGGACGTATTTTTATTGTAATTGGAGCAATTGCGCTCCTTGTTCGGCTATTCAATAGCTTGGGTAAAAAAGAGTTTGTTTCTGACTATTTTCTGTTTGCGCAATTGGCTGGCGGAGTATTATGTGGTATTCTTATCACCGCTAAAATGCATCAAATTAATTGTCTATATATTCCATTAGTTCTCTGTGAGGCATATGGAGTACAAACAATTTTGAAAATCTTGCGCAAAAAAACAATTGTTTTGGAGCATATGGCATCATGGGGTCTAATAACCCTCTATCTCATATGCTTATCTCTGTTTCAAAAAGATTATTATACGATATATCGCCAGACAGCTGGAGCCTATTTTGGCGAAGGAATAGAAGAATGTGTAGAATATGCCTTGGAACAATGTGAGCAGAAAGGTATTCACACCATTACGACGGAAAAAGGAGCACAATGGCCAAGACTCCTGCTTTATACGCAGACTTTACCTTCGGAATATCTGTCATCTGTTGTTTATGATATCCCACCGGCTCCGGCAAGTTTTAATTCCGGCCAAATCCATATCAATACCAGAATTGATTACAGCAACCTCAGCCAGGAAAGCATTTATATCATATATTTTACGGACATTTCACTTTTTGAAATGAATTTTACACTGAAAGGTTTCCAAGATTGGTATGTGGCGGTTCCTGTAAGTCAATAGACAAAACAATTTATGTGATTTTTTTTGTCCTCTGAAAGCATAATGTGGATCATATTTCCATAACATTTAATAAGCTTCTTATTTTTTTGAGGTGTACATAATGGGCGATATAACAATGGAGCAAAAACTGCGGCTAGTGCAGCAGGCGAGATCCAGATATCAAGAAAATCAATATGATATGTCAAACCGCGAATGGATTCTGTATGGAAAAACCAGCCAATTCTCTGACTCAGAATATGCTAATCCTTATAGCGATATGTATGGAGGCTCAAAAGAACCTGTAGGTGGTTATATTTCTTTTTTTAAACTTCGGTTATGGGCTGCCATCTTTTTTCTGGCAGTCATAATTTTTCTGGATAAAAGCGGTATCAAAGTGGCCGGAATCACTACAGAAGAAATATTCCGGGCGATTTCGGCCGACTATGATGAAAAAATTGAAGAATGGGTGGAAACACTATCCTATAATTTGCCACAAAGATAAGAGTATGCGTTTACAATAGTATCTTGTCGTTTCCCTACAATAAAGTAATAATCCATTTGTCCGTTGTTTTCCGTATACAGATAAGAGCCATATGCCGGAATATCACAACTGAAAGCAGGGCCTTCTGTCCCCATTAAAATACCATAACCTCTATCCGATAAGATAAAGGGCGGATGAGAAATATGAGAAATGTATCTGGCTGTACCTCTCAGGCTTAAACTTGTAAGACCAATTTTTGATTTGGTTGAATTTGTTTGTGAGTCCAAGTCGAAACTATAAAGCCGCTCCTCCTTGCCCCAGTCCAGAAACAGCCAGGAGCCAAAACGGTTATCCGCCGTCTTGCGCAGCAACCTGCTTTCTTTGCTATGTTCCTCAAGGAGGAATTTTTTATCCCTGGTAAAATAGCGAATGGAACCGGTGGATTTGTCAATTTGCAGTAATATTTCTTCTGTTGTCAAATTCAATATGTTACCGGAATCTTTGTACATCCAATACTTTTCTGCTCTGTTGACCATAACGCCATAAGGCGGCGCATTGTTCGGCTGTCCGTTTTTGACAAAAGATACTCGCATGATAGCGCTGCCTATGGGACTGAGACGTAAAATTCCGTCCCGACTTTGGAGAAAAAGTCCGTCAGATTCTCTTGTGATCCAACGAATCGCAAGATCTGGCTTAGCATGCCCTGGAACAGACAGCTTTTCCGTAGCTGGTATATCGCCAAAATCTGGTATGATATGTTGTGACATATTCTCAGGCGGAATGGACCATCCTTTTTCTGATGACGCCCTTTTTTCATTGATGATGACAGCTGCTGATTGTTTGTTTTTCTCTTTTTCCACTATAGGAGACTTTTGACTTGTATTTTCTTTTGGTTGCTTTTTTTCATTAGATGACATTTTAATAGATATACCTTTTTTCACGGGAGAAGTGACTATCTTGGGACATTCTGCTTTTCTGGATTGCTTCAGTTCCATGGAATCGCCTGTACTGATAGAACCCTTTTTCGCATTATGCGTGCTGTTTTTTGCGACCGGCAGCGGATCCGCAATCAATCCTGTCAGGTTGCCCAGATGGAGAACGCATAATTCATGCAGCGCACGGGTGGCGGCCACATATAGCAGTTTTGCGTGTCCGTCATCCACCGGATACTCTTCCCGGGTTGGGTCCAATATCAACACTGTATCAAATTCCAGACCTTTGGTATATTCCACTGGAAGAACCATGATACCGTTTCCAAATACCGCCTTTTCCAGGTCGCTTTCCATAACTTCTATATACTTCCCAAGAGCCTGGGCCGTTTTATTTGAACTTTCCTGGTCCCTGCAAATAACGGCGATGGTATCATACCCCTTTTTCTGCCATTTAAGACAAACAGCCGCTGCCTCTTCAAATATGTTTTTTTCCTTTCCGCACTGACGAACCTCCACTGGCTCTCCATGGCGAATAATGGGTTCTACCGGATATACGGAAAATTGTCCATGGTGCAGTATATGTGTGGCAAAATTAGATATTTCCACAGTATTTCGATAACTCTTTTTTAAGACGCCAAAATTATCCATGGGGTCCGGAAGCAACAGACGCTTTAACTCTTCCCAGTCATTCAGCCCAAAGCCAAAGTGAATATTTTGTGATACATCACCCATTACAGTGTACGTACAGGACTGTATACAGAAATGAAGTACGGAATATGCCATCATTCCATAATCCTGTGCCTCATCAATTACAATGTGATGCGCTTCGCTGATAACCTCAGTCTCTTTTATTCTCTTGTATATATACGCAAGCGCCGCCAGATCATATACATCAAAAGCATTGTCGGGAACATCGACCTCCATCCCTTTGGCATTTTGTTTCGCAAGGAAATCAGAATACAGTTCATAGATTGATCCTTTCCAGACCTTTCCCCCATATCTGTTTCTATATGCCCTCAGAATGGCCTTTCGCTCCGCTTCCGTGTACTTTATCCCTTTTCCCAGGAACTCCTCTTTGACTTTGTTTAGTAATCGTTCATTTAACATGGTGATTTTATTTTGCATGGAAACCTTGGGGGTCTGCCTGATATAACGTTCCACTGCCGCGCCGTCTACCAGCAGCACAGGTTTTCCTTCCGGCAAAGTACCTGATTCATCATATACACCTATTTTGCCATCTTTACATCCTTCCACAAATTGCCTGGGATTCAAATATATGGATTCTCTTAAAATACTGTTCCATTCCAACTCATCGCAATAAGTTTTCAGATCTTCATACCAATGTAAGCTTCCTTTGACGCTGCCTTGATTTCCGGTCTGAGCATGTTTTTGGATTCGGTATTTTTTTTCATCCCAGTCTTCGTATAAAAGTCTGACAAAAAGCTGTTCCATTGTCATTTGGCGGACACCTTGCACATCCAAATCTGGCAGTACACCTGTAATATAATTCAGCAGAATGTGATTGCTTCCCACAATGTAAAAATCATCCGGCTTAAATCTTTCCGCGTAATTATACAAAATAAAAGAAATTCTGTGCATGGCCACGGTTGTTTTCCCGGAACCCGCAACTCCCTGGACAATGATGTTGTGATAGGGGGATTTTCGTATAATATCGTTCTGTTCTTTTTGGATGGTGGCAACAATTTCTCCCAGTACAGCCTGCTTGTTTTTGGCCAAATATTTTGTCAGCAAATCATCATTTGCAATCACTTCACTGTCAAAATAGTCCAGCAGTTTACCTGACTCAATTTCGTAAGTTCGCTTCAGCTTTAAATCAATTTCAATCGGTTTGTCCCCAGGCGCCATGTAGCTGCATTTTCCAAGGCCATTCTCATAATAGGCATTGGCCACAGGCGCGCGCCAGTCCACTACCACCTGGTGAGTTGCGTCACTGGAGACACCGCCCTTGCCAATATAGAGAGATTCTACCCGGTTCATCAATTCGTCCCGAAATACGATTCTCCCGAAATAGGGCTTATTCAATGCTTTTTCGTTTCGCTCCAATGCCCTTTTCATGTGATCATGAAGAGTGATTGTATTGTTCAGAAGAAGGATTAATTCAGGATTATCACTGTGATAATGTTCCAGCATTTCATCAATGTCTTCCTTCATTTTTTTCACCTGCACACCATAATTGCTCAGATTGCCTAGAATGACCTCCAGGGTACGCTTCAGGTGATCCTCTTCCGCTGATCTGGAAGTCCCCTGGATTTCCGTACCAGAATCCTGTTCCTGGGCAGAATCATTCTCCTTTTTTTCCGAAAACTCCTGAACTGATTTGCCTGTTTTGCCCATTTTGTTCTCCTTTCCTGTGGATGTGATTGCCTGATACACCATGGAATACTTTATCCCGCAAGCGGGAACTTGTTCCGGTCTCTGCGCTTCGGCGCCCTGACCAGGGAAGAAAATTTATAGAATGTCCATATTCCATTTTGCCGGTCTATATAAAAGTATATAAAATAGATAAAAAAATACTAGACTTTTTTTCTGATATTTGGTATGATGTGTTATAGACTAGTACCTGAAAAAAGCTGCCAATTATATGACAGCTTTTTATCGATATTGAGATAACTTTCTCATTTCCCATACAAATATCTTTTTTCTTTTCGGATAAGGCATGACATAAAGCGTAAATTTACTTCAGCGTTACTCTATATTTGCTTGCGGAACCAAAAAGACAGCCTGAACTTTTGCCGAATGCTGTTTGCTGGCTATGGGCAATGTATGTTTACAGGCCTACATTGTTGTCTATAATGTATCATTTTCCTGCAAGAAAAGGTGAATTCCTGTGTTGTCTTTGACCGACATTTGTATTACTTTTATAAATTTTTCAAAATAATCACCCAAATGTTCTTTCAGTATATCCTGATACAGGAATCGGATTTCTGTTTCTCCCTCCAAATCTGTAAGACAATCATGCAGCGCATCCAGATTTTTGCCATACCAATCAGGAAATTCCAGAAGGCTTGCAAGTTCATTGTGAAGTGATTTAACATCTTCAATCTTTCTTCCATCCAAAACACAAACACGCATTTTATTCTTCTCCATACAATAATTCAAATGTTTTATAATGGTCTTCCGTATAATAGATAAGTCCGTCATTGGAAAATACTATGCGCTTGGCGCCCCGTTTGTCGGCTCCAAGAGTGTCAATATCACATTCTGTATAATATCGTCCCTCTTTTTCCGGCAGCAGTCCTTCATAATTTCCAAAACGATTTCCGCCAATGCACATACCCGGCGCATATGGTTCCAGAGAACCCCCCGGCCATCCAAGAGCTTCTGCGTCCTTTTTGGTAATAAAATTAGATGGAAGATGACCATATAGAAACAGATAATATGCCACATCCTCTTTTGATGTGTATGCGCCCTCTTCCTCCAGCTCAGGTTCCGCTACACTGTCCTGTTCTGGCAGAATAGAAGGGCTTTCAGGCAGCATAGTACTTTCAGGCGCCATGGTGTTTTCTGGTGCCAGGGTGCTTTCAGGCACCAGGGTATTTTGCGGCCCTATAATCCCCTCAAACGCTACGTCACCGGAAGTTGCCATGGCGCCTTCTGGCAACATGGTATCGTGAGGTGCTTTGATCCCGCAGGACGCTAACAGAAATGACGCGAAAAGTATGACAATACACCTGTAAACTGTCATATTTTTGTAATGATTCTTATGGTTCTCTTTTTTCAGGATATTTCTTACAAACCTCATATGATATTTCACTTTCCTTTCTCTTGTTTGAAATGTGTATTACATGTTATATACTTCTTATATCATAAAACGGAATGCTTATCACATGTAAAAATACTTATAATGTGACAACCCTGCTGCATCTGGCAACGGATGTTCCCCTGTGTGTCACCATCAGGAACGTCTTTCCTTCCATTTGTTCCAGCAAAAGTTCCAGTATCTCCCGTTCATTTTGGTAGTCAAGACCGGAAGTTGCCTCATCAAAAACTATAAATTCAGGATTTTTCAGGAGAAGTCTTGCTATCAAGAGCCTTTGTTTTTGGCCCCCTGACAGACGTATGCCATTTTCTCCAATCTGAGTTTCCAGTCCTTTGGGCAATTCCTGTATAAAATCCATGATATTGGCCCTAACGCATGCTTCCATCATTTCCGCCTCTGACGCGTCAATTTTTCCCATCAAAAGGTTCTCACGAATCGTCAGATGAAACAAATATGATTCCTGCATCAGAAACCCTGCTGTCTCATAGATGGATTTTCTGTCAATTCGTTCCATGGGATACCCATTCCATAAAATCTCCCCTCTTTCCGGAGTCAGGCACCCAGATATAAGCTGAATGAGAGTACTTTTTCCGCATCCGCTTTCCCCTGTCAAAGCAATGGATTCCACTTTTTCTATTCTCAGACAGAAATGGCGTAAAATTTGTTCCCGTTCCCCGGGATAGGTAAAGTCTATATTTACCAATTCCAACGTATCCAATTGAGTTATTTTTACAGGTCTTTCCTCAAAGGGAATCCCATAAATATCGGTGACACGTCTCAAAGATTCCTCCTGTTCCCCCCGCTTCATCCAAATATCACTCATACTCAAAAAGACATTGGTAAAATCATTGTAATACTGCATAAAGCTTAATAATACTGGCACGGTCCCCATTTGATTGACTACCAGAATTCCGCCGAAAAGATATAAACTCATTTGGGTCAAAAATACATCTTTAAAAGCCAGAAAGGTACGATTCAAAAACCAGCATATATGAGCCTTCAGAAATGCATCTCCCAAACCATTCCAATGCCGCCCAAACTGTTTTTGCTGCATTTCCTCCAATCGGTTTGCCTTCATGTCCTTCCAGAAGCTGAAGTGCATTGTATGTATCATAAAATCATTATAGGAACCCTGAAGCTCTCTTTTTCTTGTATATTCCGCATTACTCCGCCCTTTGACATACCGTGTCATTATAAAAGAAAGGGGAAGGAGCAAAAAGCTTATCACAACCAGAATCCAGTTCAAATACAAGAGGATGCCTGTCAATATAACGATATGAATTACTGAAATACAAAGCTCTAATTTAGACTTTTCATACAAGACTACATTTTCCGTGTCTTTATGCAGGCGCTCTTTCAATTCTCCTGCGGAATACTCGTGCAACACTTTAATATCCATCTCACCGTATTTGCGCAGAAGTTTTTCTTTCAGAACAGACTGCATGGGAGGGTAGATCCGATTGCTCACCATTTTCTCCAGCACCGAAAGAAAGGCTTTCAACATATATATCAGCACATAAAATCCTAATATAAGCCACAATATTTGAAAATTGTGTTTGGTGATAACCTCATTTAAAAAGAGAAGATAGCAGTATGGGGGCAAAAGAAGCAGGCCCTGTTTTAAAAAACGCAGCAATATGTATAGTACTGTTTTCCCTTGAAAAAAGTTATCCTGGCGCAGGATTTCTTTGTGCAGAATTTCTCTGCGGAAGCGGTCATTTTTATAGAATTCATTTACGGAACCCTTATGCTTCATATGTGGCTCCTTTCTGCTTCTGGGAATTTTGATATTCTTCATACAATGCCCGATACAATTTATTCTGCTCCAGCAGCGCTTCATGTGTCCCGGAAGCAGTTACATGTCCTTCTTCTATCACCACTGCCTTTTCCGCCGCAAGCACTGCGGAAAAACGATGAGCTACGGACAAAATGGTGCAGGATGACAGCTGTTCATAAATGTAATTGGTCACTGCCCTCTCCGTTTCATCATCCAACGCAGATGTAGCTTCATCCAACAGCAGTATTTTAGGCTTGCGATAAATACACCTGGCAATGGCAATTCTCTGTTTTTGTCCCCCCGATAAACTACGGCCCTCACTGCCCAACATTTCATCCAGCCCCTCCGGGAAACTTTCCACCAGCTCTTTCAGGCGAAGCCCGGTCAAAATCTGCCAGATTTCGTCGTCATGGGAAGTGTCATCAGACAAAATGATATTTTTTCTCAGAGTGCCCTGGAACGGGCCATTGTCCTGCCAGAGTACGGAAACCTGGCTTCTGAGACTTTGTAAGGTATATTCTTTTAAAGGTTTCCCATCTATGAACATTTCGCCCGCCCATGGTTCATAAAATCGGCACAAAAGCTGCAACAAAGTACTTTTCCCCTGACCGCTTTTTCCGACAATCGCATATTTTCCTCCGGGTTCTATTGCAAAATGAAAGTTTTTTAAAATAGGAATGTTCTCTTCATACCCAAAAGAGACATTCTCAAACAGGAGCTCTCCTTTGTCAATGGGCATGTCCTGCGCCGAAGGCAGGTCCTGTTCTTCTTCCCACATCATAAACTCTTCTACCCGCCTGATTCCCACAAGGTTCATGCCAATATCCGTAATCTTTTTCCCAAGGGCATTATAATAGGCGGCACAGGTGGAAAAGTAGGACGCACAGGCAACGAACTGGCCCACAGTCATGGCTTCCCTGCCCACACAATATGCCGAAATACAATAAATGCATAATTGCCCTGCCAGTGTCAGGGCTTCGTTTATGGTACTTGATTTTAAGGAGAGGTATTCCGTACTGATTTCCTTCTGAATCACACGGGCAGTCCCTTCTTTATAATCCGCCTCCACCTTTGGCTGCGCATTCAATAATTTCCACTCTCTGATTCCAACCATCATTTCCTGTATCCAGGCATCCAATAATCCCTTCTCCCCCTGAATTTCCTGATGGCGAGTTTTCAGCTTTCCGGTGAAATATCGTATCGTGTAAGCCATAATGGGAGTCATAATGATTGTGATCACTCCAAGATACAGATTGGTGTGAAGCATATAGCCGATAGAGATTCCAAGCTGTATGATATTTGCCAGTATATAAAACAGACTCCGATGAATGAATTCCAGAAAACGTTCCGTATCCTCCTGAATTCTTTTCATGACATCGCCGCTTTTGATATGTGTCCATATTTCCGCTTTTAGACGCAATAGATGCGCAAAACATTTTTTTCGTATTTCAACCACATATGTAATCTCCAAATGGGCCCACAGGTAATTTAATGCGCCATGCCCACATTGATTCAAAAAATAAAGACCCGCATACAATAAGAAGCAAAGCAAAAATCCCTTCAGCTGCTGCCTGTAAAAAATCTGGTCTACAATTTTGCCAATTGCGTAAGGAAATAACGCGCCTGTGACTGTGCTGAAAATGACAGTGGCAAAAAGGGCCAAAAATTTTAAACGAAAGCCTTTTGTGGATGTCCAAATCATTAGTCATTCTCCTAATTTTAAGTCGCTGCCAGGCAACACTAAAGGGTGTGGTGCCTTTGTAAGTTACAATTGCCATTATATCTCATTTAATGGACGGATTCAATGTTTAAACACTGTTTCTGGGCAAAACAGCCCATTTTGGCGCTGGCAGTCTCGGTTTTTATGCAAAATACGCATAAAAACGCCTTTGCGGAACCGGCCGTAAATAGTAACGTTTTATGAACTTACCAATTGCATAATATTTCCAAATGTGATATAGTTGCTTTAGCACTTTAAACCGAAAGAGTGTTAAATTTTAAAAGCTGAAACAGGAGGATGCATGAAACTACTATTATTATTTCTTTACTTTGGGGTGTTGATTGGTATAGGGCTGTATTGCCGCAAACACGCTACGGATGTGAACGGTTTTGTATTGGGAGGCCGTTCCGTAGGTCCATGGCTGACCGCATTCGCTTATGGCACATCTTATTTTTCCGCAGTCGTATTTGTGGGATACGCCGGACAATTTGGCTGGAAATATGGACTGGCCGCCACTTGGGCCGGAATCGGCAACGCCATAATCGGATCACTGCTTGCCTGGGTGGTTCTGGGCCGTCGGATGCGCATTATGACACAACATTTGGACTCTGCTACCATGCCTCAATTTTTTGGGGAACGTTTTGGCAGCAGACCTCTCAAGGTGGGAGCATCCGTTATCATTTTTGTCTTTCTGATCCCGTATACCGCTTCTCTCTATAATGGCTTGTCAAGGCTGTTTGGCATGGCATTCCATATTGATTATTCTGTCTGTATTGTTTTAATGGCGGTATTAACGGCAATTTACGTGATTGCGGGAGGGTATATGGCGACTGCCATCAATGATTTTATTCAGGGTATTATTATGCTGTTGGGCATTTCTACGATTATCGTAGCGGTTTTGAAGAGTAAGGGAGGTTTTATGGCGGCGTTGGATGGGTTGGCAAGAGTCACCGATGAATCTGTCGCTTCCACACCAGGTATTTTTGCGTCATTTTTCGGCCCGGATCCCCTTAATTTGTTGTTTGTTGTTATTTTAACTTCTTTAGGCACCTGGGGGTTGCCTCAAATGGTACAGAAATTCTATGCCATCAAAAATGAGGAGTCCATTAAAAAGGGGACCATAATCTCCACGTTGTTTGCCCTGGTGGTTGCGGGCGGCAGTTATTTCCTGGGCGGATTTGGCAGGCTGTATTCTGATAGAATAGATGTCAATGCCAATGGATTTGATTCCATCATTCCCACCATGCTCTCGGATTTATCACCCATTTTGATTTCATTGGTGGTGATTCTTGTACTGTCCGCATCCATGTCCACATTGTCATCCCTGGTCATTGCGTCCAGCTCCACTTTGACCATTGATTTTCTAAAGGAACTTTTCTTCCCTAAAATGGAAGAAAAAAAGCAGGTACTTAGCATCCGCCTTCTGGTGGTGGTATTTATTGCCATTTCATCCGTTCTGGCATTGATACAATATAAGAGCTCCGTGACCTTTATCGCCCAACTTATGGGAGTTTCCTGGGGGGCGCTGGCAGGTTCGTTTCTGGCACCTTTTATGTATGCGCTCTATTCCAAAAGGGTCACAAAAGCATCCTGCTGGGCGTGTTTTCTGTTTGGTTCCACATTGATGGTTGCCAATATCTTCTTCCGTCCCTATTTCCCGGAAGTGATGCAGTCGCCAATTAACTGCGGCGCCATTGCCATGTTGGCTGGTCTGGTTATGGTGCCAATCGTAAGTGTTTTCACTCCAAAACCAAATCAGAAACTTGTGGAGGATGCCTTTGCCTGCTATGAGAAGAAAACGGAAGTATCCCGCAAAACTTCACTTGGAAAATAAAATAAGTATTTATATACTTAGAACACAGTTCAAAATGGGGAGAGACTATAAGTTTTATATCTGACTGCGCAGAATTTTTGTTTCATATCCAGCAAGTTCTATGCCTTGAATCACACGGGCTGTAGTGGCAAAATTCATTAAAAATACATACTTCTCCCCATTTTGAACACGTTCTTTTACCATGACGTCTTCTACATACTCACTGTCAATGATTGCAGGAATGCCTGCTTGGCGTAAGGTATTTCTATAGAATTGATACAGAAACTTTTGTTCCGGACGGCAGGCAATGTAGTACCCCCATCCTTTGCCAAAATGATTTTGGGTTATGGCTGGCATTCCCGCATAAAATTCTCTTTCATAGGCGGAAAGCACACTTGCGCCGTTCTCCTGAGCCAAATCAAAGTAAGTGGTTGCCTTATAGCGTTCTCCACAATACAAAAATGTGTTATACTCCCCTTCCATCAGCACATCTGTTTCTTCCACTTTGAGTCCAAACACATCATTGAGAGAATAGGGTGGCATACATTCAAATGCCAAATCATTCTCGTTCACCAAACCACTATAAAATGTCAGCACAAAGATACCGCCCTGTTCCACAAACCTTCGGATTTTTTCAGAGGTTCCGGGCAGGAACATATAGAGCATGGGGGCAGCTATCAGACCATATCCGTCAAATTCCATGTTCTGGTCAATAATGTCCACAGAGACATAATTTCTTACAAGCGCTTCATAGTGTTCTTTTATAATCTCATCAAATTCCCTGTTGGTTTTCCGAAGACTCTTCTGTTCTTCCAGAGCACGCATGTTGTTCCAGTCATAGAGAAGCGCCACAGAGCTTTTGGTCTTAGCTCCTTTGAGAGCGCTTAATTCATCCAATCGTTTTCCTACGGCACATACATCTCTATACACCCTGGTTTCTTCACTGCCATTATGGCTTATCACCGCTCCGTGGAATTTTTCATAAGCGCCACGGCTTTTCCTCCATTGAAAATACTGTACGGAATCCGCTCCTGAAGCAATGGCTTCCATGGCGCTGAGCATATGCATTCCAGGACGCTTCAATTTACACACCGCAGCGTTATTGGTGGTGGAAGGGGTACTTTCCATGAGAAGGAAAGGGGTACCCTTTTGAGACCTGCAAAAGTCAAAACCAAAAGCTGCCTCCAGGGCTGTCTCCCATTCACTCAGCGGATTTGTTCCACAATGCCACCTGGGATAACTGTCCCAGGATACAATAGCCAACATGCGGCATAGTTTTGCTATATCAATTCCGCAATTAAAATGAAAGAGATTGGTGGTAACAGGTATGTGGGGATTATATGCTTTTACGGCATCTATTTCTCCTTGCAGAAAATCCATGCTTAAATCTGAATAAAAACGCTGATAATCAAGGGCAAGTCCATGTACGGCAGTCTCGCCATGGGGCGCAGGGGATTCTATTTCCTGAAAATCATTATAATGGTGGCTCCAAAAGCAGCTCCAGTATTCTCTGTTCAGATTCTCTATGGTTTGGTACTTTTCTTTCAGCCAGATTCGGAAATTCCGCTGGCAGTCCCTGCAATGGCATATCCCATACATCTCATTTGAGATATGCCACAGAATTACAGCCGGATGATTGGCATACCGCTGCGCCAAAAGCCTGTCCATCCCTAAGACTTTCTGTCTGTAAAGAAGATTGCTGTTGCAGTGATTTTCCCGTTCCCCATATAAATGTCTTATGCGATTTTTGTCCACACGCATTATTTCGGGATACTTTTGAATCATCCACGGAGGTTTTCCGCCGCTTGGCGTGGCAAGGATTACATAAATACCATTCTCCCATAAGGTGTTCATGATTTTGTCAAGCCATTCAAAATGGAATTCCCCTTCTCGGGGTTCATACGTGGCCCAGGCAAATACACCCAAAGTTACTACATTTACGCCGGCTTTTTTCATCAGCCTTATATCCTCTGCCAGTATGTCCGGCCGATCCAGCCATTGTTCCACATTATAATCTCCGCCATGGAGCAAAGCAGCAATCTCACCATACCTCATTATCTTCACAACCTTTCTTTTGCGTCATTGCATTTTTATCCAGCCTGTCATCTTCTTATAGAGCATACATTTGAAGCCACTTCGCCACACTGTCAGAATTATTATCACCGATAATGCCCGTTGCAATCGCTTTCAGACTTACCTCCGCATTTGCAACCGCATATGCTTCGTCCGCAATCTGAAACATTGAAATATCATTCAGGGAATCGCCAAACACCACCAGGCGCTCACATTGATATTTCTGCATTATTTTCTGAATGGCTTTCGCTTTCGTCGCTTCCCTGGGAAATATTTCCAGCCAGTACTCTTCCCTGTAATTATCTTTTTGAAAATTATGAGCGCATTGATTACAATTTTTAATCCGTTCATATAGTGGTTCCAACTTATCCCGCTCTCCGATATAGGTAAAATAGCACACATCTCCTCTGTATAGTTCGTCCTCCGTCTTTACTGCCCGAAGCCGGTTATCATTAGAATGATTTGCCAAATATGCGTCAAATCCCAGATTTGATACGCCTTTCCTATATAGCTTTTCTTCATTTCCGTTCGCAAAGGTTGTGATAAATCCGGGAACAGTCTCTTCCGCAATACATTGTCTGACGG
>CAJUGT010000037.1:0-13124 GCA_910586435.1 uncultured Acetatifactor sp.
CTTTTTCCAGAAAATCTTTTTTATTTTCCCCTTGACATTTCACCAAATTGCTTTCGACTACTAATTTTAGTATAAGGTATTTCCAAAAAAAGTCAATATAAATCAATTATACTTTTTAGCTTACAAAAAATGGATTCTGTGGTATAATGTTGACACGGAAAAGCATTGTGTCAACTTCTGATTTCCATATGCGCTAAAGCGCATGAGATTATGGTATAATGTCCGCAAAGGGCAGAGCCAAGCGTCCAAAGAAGCAACTGCCAAACTTGTTTGAGCAGATGCTTCTTTGGACATTTGGCAAGCGAAGCGAACCCGAAAAACAGAAGGTTTTTCGGGTCTCTGCCCGAAGAAGCGCACAAAATCATGGTACAATGTTGACACAGAAGGGCATTGTGTCAACTTCTGATTCCAAGTGCGCTAAAGCGCACAAAATCATGGTATAATCCGTCAAAAAAGGAACGCAGTACATGGCTAATAATATCAGTTATCGCCCGGAATTATATTTGGGAGAAGGCATTAACGAAAAAAAATTGGATAGAATAAAGAAAAAACTGGAAAACAGACCAGCTTTTTCCGGTGTTTTCCTGATTTCCATATCAAGAAATGATTCTGACCAGCTGGAAATATACGGTGCTTCGCAGCTTTCCTGGAGATATTATAGGGAAAATCCGCCCTATGTTGTTGGAATTGCATATAGTCGGGAAGAGGCGGTGGCGTTGGTGGAGAAAATGGCGGCGGATTGCCTGTATGCCAGAGGGGATTGTGAATTAAAGGAGTACCTGCGATGTTAGATATGATTTTACATGTTTTAACCGTACTTGGCATCATCCTTTTGATTCTGTTGACAGCATTGACGGTTATTATCCTTTTGGTCCTGTTCTTTCCGGTGTCATACCGTTTTTATGGCAGAAAAGAGGATGGAAGTATTCGCGTATCAGTCAAGCTGAAATGGCTTTTCGGAGTTGTGAGGGCAAAATATGATTATCCTGATACAGGGCATTTGACTGTATGGGCGTTATTTTTTACCTTATATGATACCATAATTCCCGGAGGAGGACAGGCTTCGGAAGAAGAGACCAAACCCAAAAAGAGCAGAAAGAAAGAAAAAAGAACCAGGCGAACAAAAAAACAGACTGTTTCGGAGACTATTTCAAATCAGAAGAGTACGGAAACAGAAGGTAAAAGTCAGGAAAACCTGAACACTGAAAAAGACAGCGGCGAAGATGAAAATGAAAGCAATGGTTCAGAAGAGCCTGCCGTAACAGATGAAGCGCAGGACAACGCAGAGGCTTCGGAAGACGGCGTGGAGGCAGCCCCAAAAGGGAAGATTTTTCTTAAATTTGAAAAGATAAAGTACACAATTTACAGGATATATGATAAAATAAAAAATATTTGGAAAAATATATCATACTATATTGAGCTGCTTCGGGAGGAAGAAACGAAAATGCTCTTTGGGCATGTCCTGTTCAGATGCCGGAAGGTGTTGAAAAATATCCGGCCAAGGCGTGTCAGGTCCGAGATATTGTTTGGTACAGGGTCTCCGGATACGACGGGATATATTTATGGAATATATTGTGTCCTGACTTCCGTTACGGGACGGGATTTGAGGTTGACGCCTGATTTTGAGAATGCGGTTCTTCGGGGAGAGCTTTATGTGGCCGGACATATTACCTTGTGGACTTTGATATGGAACGGTTTAATGCTGTTTTGGGATAAAAAGCTTCAAAGTTTTTTGGATAAAATGAAAAAGAAGGTGTGATTGCGCAAAAGAGCGCGGAATGGAGGAGAAATGTCGAATAAAGAAAATCAGTTCCAGGGAGTTGTGGATTCGCTGTTAAAGGGAATGGATACAGTGTTGTCTACGAAGACAGTGGTGGGGGAAGCTACTAAAATAGGGGATACGATTATTCTTCCCCTTGTGGATGTAAGTTTTGGTGTGGGCGCCGGCGCCGGCAGCAAAGGGGGCGGTTCCGGCGCCAACAGCTCGGAAAGCGCGTCCGGTGCGGGGGGACTGGGCGGAAAGATGACTCCCAGCGCAGTACTTGTGATAAAAGACGGCTCTGTCAAACTGGTCAATATCAAGAATCAGGACGCTGTAACGAAGGTGCTTGACATGATTCCGGATATTGTTGAGAAGTTTACCAAACCTGCCAAAAAAGAAAAAGAGAGTGGAATGTCAGATGCGGAAGTGGTTGACATAGCATTTCCGGAGGAAAAACAGACAGAAGAATAAAGAGAAGTCAGAAGCAGTGAGAAGAGTGGTTTGTAAGGCAATATTTACGGGAATGGCGCATATATTTAATTGATTAACACAAATAAGGTGTGTCATGAGAAAAATCATTGGATTTATCGCTTTTTTTATCGCAATCGGGATGCTGATAATGCTGATTACCCACAATCGTCTGATTGGAATAGTAATCATTGCGCTGCTGCTGTTTTTTGGATATAATTGCTTCTGTGATGATTAAGCTGAGCAGAAGCAATGGGCAAATGTTTTTATGAGGTTTCTAAGAGGTTATGTCAAATGGTTGATTGGGAAGAGATAAACAGGACGGAGGATGAAGACAAGCTTCGGAAAGCCAAGCTCTGGCTTTTTCAGGAAAACGTGCGCCTTCAAAACGAAAGGAAAGAACTGGACGATTTAAACAGGCGTATCTTGCAGGAGAAAAAGCGACTGAAGGAGGAGAACTTGTTTTTCGACAAAAAGCTGGAGATTCTGCAAGATGGGTTCCGTAAACTGGATGAGGACAGGCAGACATTGGAGCGCCAGAGAAGGGAACTGGCCCGGGAGAGGACAAGCTATGCGCAGAATCAGATTAAGAGTGTGAGCGGGACTGTGATGGAAGAAACGGTCAGGACATTGTTTCGGGGAACCAACAATCCCCTTGCGCTGCGGAAAAGGTATCGGGATCTTGTAAAAATATTTCATCCGGACAACCTGTTTGGGGATGAGGAGCTTGTGCAGATGATCAACCGGGAGTACATTCGGCGTAAAAAAGAAGAGGCTTAAGAAAAAAACGGCATAGCTTTCCGCTATGCCGCTGTTTTAGGCTCTTTCTACTCTGCCGGATTTCAGGCAGTTTGTACAAACATGCATTCTCCGAGCGCCGCCGTTTACTTTACATTTCACCCTTTTGATATTAGGGTTCCATATCGCATTGCTTCTTCTATGAGAATGGCTTACATTGTTACCAAAATGAACGCCCTTGCCACAAATATCACACTTAGCCATTTTGACACCTCCTCGACACTTGCGTACTATACGCTTTTATATTTTTTAACATTGATATATTACCAGAAATATATGGGAAAAGCAAGTAAAAAAAACTTTTTTTAAAATTTTGTATTTAATATTCCCTTTTTTAGGGAAAGCTGTTAAAATAACTAATATGTGTCTCCGTAAAACAGTACCGAGAATGGGGCTTCGTGGCATGGCTGATTTCTCTTTGTGCCACTGTCACAGAACAGAAAGGAAGGGTTATTGCTATGAAAGGTACTTCTATGAATACCCAGATGGGAAAAATTATCATCCATAATGAAGTGATTGCTCAATATGCGGGGAGTGTCGCAGTGGAATGTTTTGGAATTGTCGGCATGGCGGGCGTCAGCGTGAAAGATGGTCTGGTAAAATTGCTTAAAAAGGACAATATTACCAGAGGAATCAGTGTTACCATCAATAAGAATAAACTAATGCTTGATTTTCATGTCATTGTTGCTTATGGTGTCAGCATATTGGCTGTAGCGGATAATCTGATCAGCAATGTAAAGTATAAGGTTGAAGAATTTACAGGAATTGAAATTGAAAAGATAAACATCTATGTAGATGGTGTCAGAGTGATTGATTAAGGAGGACGTTGGCGTGAGTGTACGGCAAATTGATGCTAAGATGCTTTCCAAGATGTTCTTGGCCGGCGCAAAGAACCTGGAGAATAAAAAAGAATGGATCAATGAACTGAATGTTTTTCCTGTCCCTGACGGAGATACCGGTACCAATATGACCATGACCATCATGTCTGCGGCAAAGGAAGTGGCGGCGCTGGGGGATGGGATTGATATGGAATCTCTGTGCAAGGCCATTTCCAGCGGTTCGCTGCGGGGGGCAAGGGGAAATTCAGGTGTCATTCTTTCGCAGATTTTTCGCGGGTTTACCAAAAGAATCAAAACGGAAAACGTCCTGACAATCTCAATTTTTGCGGAGGCGTTTGAAAAGGCAGTGGAAACTGCTTACAAGGCTGTCATGAAACCCAAGGAGGGAACCATTCTTACTGTTGCGAGAGGAATTGCGGACAGGGCAAAGGAATTGGTGGAAGACGGAACGGAGGATATGGAAGTATTCTTCGGCTCCATCATTGAACACGCAAGATACGTCTTAAGTCAGACACCGGAAATGCTGCCAGTGTTGAAGCAGGCCGGAGTTGTGGATTCCGGCGGTCAGGGACTGGTGGAGGTTCTGGCAGGAGCGTTTGACGCATTTCTTGGCAAGGAGATTTCTCTTACATTTTCAGAGAATACAGGCAGTAAGCGGGCGGCGCAGGATGCGTCCATGAAGGTGCAGGCAGAAGCTGAGATTAAATTTGGCTATTGTACAGAATTTATTATTATGCTGAATCAGGCATTTTCCCCTGAGACAGAGAAAAGTTTCAAAGCTTATCTAGAATCTATTGGTGATTCCATTGTATGTGTGGCAGACGAAGATGTTGTAAAGGTGCATGTACATACCAATGATCCTGGTCTTGCAATCCAGAAGGCATTAGGGTATGGCGCTCTTTCCAATATGAAGATTGATAATATGCGTTTGGAGCATCAGGAAAAGCTCTTTAAAATGGCGGAGAAAAATACGGCGGAACCTGTTGATACGCAAGCTGCGGCGGATATGCCTGCGAAAGATTTTGGGTTTATTGCGGTTTCGGCAGGAAATGGTATTCAGGAAATATTTAAAAGTCTTGGGGTCGATTATATTATAGAGGGTGGACAGACCATGAACCCAAGTACCGCAGACATTCTTGAAGCGGTTGAAAAAGTAAATGCCAAGACCATTTTTATCCTTCCTAACAATAAAAACATCATTCTGGCGGCCAACCAGGCTGCGGAACTGACTGCGGATAAGGATTTGCTTGTGATTCCCACGAAGACAATTCCCCAGGGTATCACAGCTGTGATTAATTTTGTCCCTGAATTGTCGGCGGATGAGAATGAGGAAGCTATGCTCAGCGAAATCGGGAATGTGAAAACGGGGCAGGTAACGTATGCTGTGCATGACGCTGTTATCGGGGATAAAGATATTAAAAAAGGTGATTATATGGGAATCGGAGACAATGGCATTATTGCGGTGGGCGCAGAGATTTCAGGCGTTGCGAAAGATACCATTGCCAGGATGATGGAAGAAGATTCCGAATTAATCAGTATCTATTATGGCAGTGACATCAAACCGGAAGATGCGGAAGCATTCAGAACCCAGGTGGCGGAAATGTATCCGGAATGTGATATTGAATTGCAGTATGGCGGACAGCCCATTTACTATTATGTCATGTCCGTAGAATAAAGGGCATTTGAGGTTTTTATGGACAGGAATGCTTTGGTCACAGAGATAAAAGGCGTCGGTGAGAAGACACGGCAGTTATTTGCAAAGTTAAATATTTTGACCATAGGCGATCTGTTAGCCGATTATCCGAGGGATTATGACAATTTTAAGGAGCCGGTAAAAATAGAGAAGGCATCGCCGGGAGAGGTATGTGCCGTCTATGGGGCAGTCTGCGGGATACCCAATGAGAAAAGAGTAAGAAGTCTCGCCATCCTGAACGTGAATGTTTCTGATGGCTCCGGAATTTTGCAATTGACTTTTTTCAACATGCCGTTTCTTAAGAAAACTCTGAAACAGGGTGGGTATTATATTTTCAGAGGGCTGGTGCGAAGCAGGGGAACAATAAAACTGATGGAACAGCCCGGAATTTTTTCCGTGGATCAATATCGCGCGCAGGAGAATCAGCTGCTTCCACGATATGGTCTGACCAAGGGGCTGACGAATCAGATGGTTCGGAAATGTGTCAGGCAGGCATTGTCATGCTGTGAGTTTGAACCGGAATTTTACAGTGACGGTTTTTTGGCGGAGTATGGATTAATGCCCTATCGGGACGCAGTGGAGACAGTGCATTTTCCGGAGGATTATGACGCGCTGTTAAAGGCGAGACGAAGACTGGTTTTTGATGAGTTTTTTGTATTCATTTTTCTCATGAAGAAGAATAAGGAATTCACAGAACAATTGAAAAACAGTCATAAGATGACGGAAACCGAAGACACAAAGCGTTTTTTGGAGCAAATTCCATTTCCCCTGACAAATGCCCAGAACCGAGTATGGCAGGAAATCAGAGACGATATGGGAAGTAACTATTGTATGAACCGGCTTGTGCAGGGGGATGTGGGTTCGGGGAAAACGATACTTGCCGTATTGGCTCTTTTGATGACGGCGGCAAACGGGTATCAGGGAGCGCTGATGGCGCCCACGGAAGTACTCGCCTTGCAGCATTTTGAAACCATAAATCAATACAGGGAAGACTACGGACTTTCGGTACGGCCGGTCCTTTTGGTGGGCGCCATGACGGCAGGGGAAAAGAGAGAAGCGTATGGGAAGATTGCGTCAGGGGAAGCGAACCTGATTATCGGGACTCACGCTTTAATTCAGGAAAAAGTACAATATCATTCGCTGGCTTTGGTAGTGACAGATGAACAACATCGCTTTGGGGTCAAACAGAGAGAATTTCTTGCCGGAAAGGGACAGAATCCGCATATTCTGGTTATGAGCGCCACTCCCATACCGAGAACACTTGCCATTATCCTATATGGTGATTTGCATATTTCCGTTGTGGACGAACTGCCCGCCAATCGTTTGCCCATAAAAAACTGTGTGGTGGGAACTGTGTATCGTTCCAAGGCTTATGAGTTTATTGCCAATGAGGTGGAAAAGGGACGTCAGGCATATGTCATCTGCCCCCAGGTGGAAGCGGAGGAAGGAGAAGAAAGTTCTCTGGAAAACGTAGTGGACTATACGGAAAAGCTGAGAAGCGCATTGCCTGCCAATGTGCGGATTACTTATCTGCATGGCAAGATGCGTTCTGCGGAAAAAAAGAAAATCATGGGGGATTTTGTCTCCCATGCCATAGATGTGCTGGTGTCCACAACAGTGATTGAAGTGGGCGTCAATGTGCCCAATACCACGGTGATGATGGTGGAGAATGCGGAAAGGTTTGGACTTGCTCAGCTGCATCAGCTTCGGGGACGTGTGGGGCGGGGGGAATATCAGGGGTATTGTATTTTCGTAAGCACCAATGAAAAGAAAGAAACCATGGAAAGGCTGCGGATTTTGAACAAGTCCAATGACGGGTTTTATATTGCCTCGGAAGACTTGAAACTACGTGGGCCGGGGGAATTGTTTGGCGTCAGGCAAAGCGGGGATTTTTCGTTTCGGATAGGAGATATTTATACGGATGCTTCTGTATTACAGCAGGCTTCCGGGGCTGTGGAGGCTCTTTTAGAGGAAGACCCTGCTTTGGAACGACCGGATCATCTGCTTCTTCGGCAGCATATATCCAATGCCGCCGTGGACGGTGTGGACTTTAGAACCATATAAGGCGTGAAGACAGCAGGTAATTGCGTATGCAAACTGTTGCCCAGGATGAATAATGTTGCGGGAAAATCAGAGAACACCGCACATGGAAATGAGGATTTTATGTCAAATGTCGCAATTGTAACAGACAGTAACAGTGGAATTTCACAGGCGGAAGCAAAAGAACTTGGCCTGTATGTTTTGCCCATGCCGTTTATGATTAATGAAGAAACTTTTTATGAGGACATTAATCTAACCCAGGAGCAATTTTATGAAATGCTGGCTTCCGGGGCGGAGATAGCTACCAGTCAGCCATCGCCGGAGTCTGTGATGGAGCTTTGGAATTCCCTTCTGAAGGAATATGATGAAATAGTCCATATTCCTATGAGCAGTGGTTTGTCAGGCTCCTGCCAGAGCGCCATTATGCTGGCTGAGGATTATGATGGTAAAGTTCAGGTAGTCAATAACCAGAGAATTTCAGTCACCCAGCGTCAGTCCTGCCTTGACGCGAAACTCCTGGCTTCCAGTGGAATGAACGCAAAGGAGATTCGGGATTTTCTGGAAGAAGATAGGTTTAACAGCAGTATTTATATTATGCTTGACACCCTGTATTATCTGAAAAAGGGCGGAAGAATTACACCGGCTGCCGCTGCCATTGGCGCAATGCTCAGGTTAAAGCCGGTATTGCAGATACAGGGCGAGAAACTGGATGCCTTTGCCAAAGCCAGGACCACCAATCAGGGCAAAGGAATCATGATTAACGCAATTAAAAACGATATAGAGAGCCGTTTCGGAGGCATGACGGAAGACAAGCATATTTGGCTGCAAATTGCTCATACCGCGAATCTGGATGCCGCTAAAATTTACAAACAGGAAGTACAGGCGCAGTTTCCAGGGTATGACATTCATATTGGGGCGCTTTCCCTGAGTGTGTCCTGCCATATAGGTCCCGGGGCACTTGCCCTTGCGTGTTGCAGGAAGATTTCGGTTCCCAGGTAAGGTTCACAAAGTCAAGACAGAAAGGGTTCGTCCCGTGAAAAAGGATGCCGTATTGGAACCGATAATTCTCCAGGTGCCGCTAACGGCACCTTTTTTGCGCAAAGGGAGACAAACCTTCCCTACATGAATTTAACAAAACAAATGTTTGCATTTTTGCATTTTTATGTTATACTCATATTGTTTTATGACATATTAATTGTATGAGGAGTTTTTAAAATGGCCAAAACTGGTAATAGAGATAATTATGATGCTTCCAGTATCACTGTGCTGGAAGGATTGGAGGCAGTGCGCAAGCGTCCTGGCATGTATATCGGCAGCGTTTCCACAAAGGGATTGAATCATTTAATCTATGAGATAGTGGACAATGCGGTGGATGAACATCTGGCAGGAATATGCGATACCATAAAGGTGGTTTTGGAGGCTGACGGTTCCGCGACAATCACCGACAATGGCAGAGGTATTCCGGTGGGGATGCATGAAAAAGGAATCAGTGCGGAAAGGCTGGTCTTTACAACGCTTCACGCAGGAGGTAAATTTGACAATTCCGCATATAAGACAAGCGGAGGTCTCCATGGAGTAGGTTCTTCCGTTGTCAATGCGCTCTCTGTGAGATTGACTGTAACGGTCAAGACAGGAGGGTTTATATACGAAGACAAATATGAGAGGGGAATTCCGGTTGTTCCCTTGGAAAACGGTCTGCTTCCGGTAAAGGGCAAGACCAGGGAAACGGGAACAACGATTAATTTTCTGCCGGATGATACCATATTTGATAAGACACGGTTTAAAGAAGACGATGTAAAGAGCCGTCTTCATGAGACAGCGTATCTGAATCCGGAATTGACCATTGTGTTTGAGGACAGGCGGCGGGAAGTGCCGGAGGTTCTCACTTATCATGAGCCAGAGGGAATCACGGGATTTATCAAGGATATGAATAAGGCTCAGGAACCGGTCCATGATGTGGTTTATTTCAGCGGGGAAAGTGAGGGGATTTCCGTTGAAGTTGCCTTTCAGTACATCAATGAATTTCATGAAAATGTATTGGGGTTCTGCAATAATATATATAATTCTGAGGGTGGTACGCATCTGACGGGATTTAAGACCATGTTTACCAATGTGATTAATACCTATGCAAGAGAGCTTGGTGTATTAAAGGAAAAGGATGCGAATTTTACAGGTGCTGACGTGAGGAACGGCATGACGGCGGTGGTCTCACTCAAGCACCCGGACCCGAGGTTTGAGGGGCAGACCAAGACGAAACTTGACAATCAGGATGCCGCAAAGGTAGTTTCCAAGGTGACAGGGGAAGAAATCGGACGATTTTTTGACAGAAACCTGGAAACTTTGAAAAATATCATCTCCTGTGCGGAAAAGGCTGCCAAGATACGGAAATCTGAAGAGCGGGCCAAAACCAACATGCTGACAAAACAGAAGTTTTCCTTTGACTCCAATGGGAAGCTGGCCAATTGTGAATCAAAAGATCCCTCCAAATGTGAGATATTTATTGTGGAGGGAGATTCCGCAGGGGGAAGTGCCAAAACCGCAAGAAACAGAATGTTTCAGGCGATCCTGCCCATTCGGGGCAAAATATTGAATGTGGAGAAGGCAAGTATTGACAAGGTGCTGGCAAACGCTGAGATTAAAACCATGATCAATGCCTTTGGCTGTGGATTTTCCGAAGGGTATGGAAATGATTTTGACATTCGTAAACTGCGTTATGATAAAATTATTATTATGACCGATGCGGATGTGGATGGTTCCCATATTTCCACGCTGCTTCTCACGTTATTTTACAGGTTTATGCCGGAGCTCATTTTTGAAGGACATGTGTATATTGCCATGCCGCCATTGTACAAGGCCATGCCGTCCAAAGGCCAGGAAGAATACTTGTATGATGATAAGGCACTGGAAAGATACCGCAAAAAGCATAAGGGTCCCTTTACGCTGCAAAGGTATAAGGGACTGGGGGAGATGGATGCGGAACAGCTGTGGGAGACAACATTGAACCCGGAGACAAGGATGATGAAACAGGTGGAGATTGAGGATGCCAGAATGGCATCCGAAGTGACGGAATTGCTGATGGGGACAGAAGTCCCTCCAAGGAAGACATTTATATACAATCATGCCGTTGACGCAGAACTGGATGTGTAAAATAAAGAAAAAGTGCATACAAATTTTTCAATCTGTGATATACTCTTACATGATTGTGGCAGGATTCATTAATTTGATGTGCAGTATATAATCGGAAGGTGACAGACTGATGGATGACAGCAGAATAATTAAAACGGAATACTCTGAAGAAATGCAGAAGTCCTTTATAGATTATGCCATGAGCGTTATCATAGCCAGGGCGCTTCCCGATGTCCGGGACGGATTAAAGCCGGTGCAGCGCCGCACCCTGTATGACATGTATGAGCTTGGCATCCGCTATGACAGACCTTACCGTAAATGTGCCCGTATCGTAGGCGATACCATGGGTAAATATCATCCCCATGGTGACAGTTCTATTTATGATGCGCTTGTGGTAATGAGTCAGGATTTTAAAAAGGGACTGCCTCTGGTGGATGGGCATGGAAATTTCGGAAATATTGAGGGGGATGGAGCCGCTGCCATGCGTTATACGGAAGCCAGGCTTCAGAAAGTGACTCAGGAAGCGTTTTTGGGAGATCTTGATAAGGACGTGGTGGATTTTGTACCCAATTTTGATGAGTCAGAAAAAGAACCCTCCGTTTTGCCCGTAAAGATTCCAAATTTTCTGGTGAATGGTTCCGAAGGCATTGCGGTTGGAATGACCACAAGCACACCTCCGCATAACTTGGGAGAAGTCATAGATGCCATGAAGGCCTATATGAGGGATGAAAATATTACCACCGCCGGACTGATGCGATATCTGAAAGGACCTGATTTTCCCACTGGTGGTATCGTGATAAATAAAGATGAACTTTTGAATATTTACGAAACCGGCTCCGGTAAAATCAAAATACGGGGTAAGGTGGAATTTGAGCAGGTGAAAGGGGGACGAACCAATGTGGTAATTACGGAAATCCCTTATACCATGATTGGTATGAACATATCAAAATTCCTTTCCGATGTGGCCGGATTGGTGGAAACGAAGAAAACCCAGGATGTTGTGGATATTTCCAATCAGTCTTCCAAAGAAGGAATCCGCATTGTGATTGAACTGCGAAAAGACGCTGACGCCGAGAATTTTGTGAATCTGCTTTATAAAAAGACCCGGCTGGAAGATACTTTTGGGGTCAATATGCTTGCCATCAGTGAAGGACGGCCGGAAGTAATGGGACTCAAGGCAGTTTTGAGAGCATGTGTTGAGTTTCAATTTCAGATTGCAACCCGAAAGTATACCAATCTTCTGGCCAAAGAGATGGAGCGGAAGGAAGTGCAGGAAGGTCTTATCAAGGCCTGTAATGTAATTGACCTGATTATTGAAATTCTGCGTGGGTCCAAGGACAGAGCAATGGCCAAGGCATGTCTTGTGGAGGGCAAAACCACTGGCATTAAATTCAAATCTAAAGAATCCAAAATCATGGCGGCGCAGCTTGCCTTTACGGAAAAGCAGGCCAATGCCATTCTGGAAATGCGCCTGTACAAGTTGATTGGTCTGGAAATTGAAGCTCTGATACGGGAACATGAGGACACCATGGCAAATATCTATCGCTATGAAGATATTTTGGAACGGAAGGATTCCATGGCGCAGGTAATCATCAATGAACTGGATGGTTTTAAAAAAGAACACGCCCGGAAGAGACGGACTGCCATTGAAAACGCGCAGGAGGCGGTGTACAGGGAAAAAGAAGTGGAAGCCATGGAAATTGTGTTTCTTATGGATCGCTTCGGATATACCAAAACCATTGACATGGCGGCATATGAGCGCAACAGAGAAGCGGCGGACAGTGAAAATAAGTATGTCTTTACATGTATGAATACCGGTAAGGTATGCCTTTTTACCTCAGCAGGTCAGCTGCATACGATTAAGGTAATGGACATTCCCTTTGGGAGATTCCGGGATAAAGGAGTTCCCATAGACAATATCAGCAATTTTAATTCTGAGAAGGAAGAAATTATTTACATTACCAATCAGACAGAGCTGAATTTGAGGCAAATTATTTTCGTGACAGCACAGTCTATGTGCAAGTTGGTAAATGGCGGAGAATTTGACGTATCAAAGCGGACCGTTGCCGCTACTAAGCTTGGTGAAGGGGATTCTGTGGTCAGTATTATGCCGCTTTTAGAGCAGAGCAACATTGTCCTTCAGACCAAAGAGGGGTATTTTCTGAAATTTCCCATCGGGGAGATTCCGGAGAAGAAAAAGACAGCTGTGGGAGTGCGGGGGATGAAACTTGGTGAGAATGATGTGGTGGAGAATGTATATTATACGCAAAATGCTCTGGAAACTTCCATAGAATATAAAGGTAAGACCATTCTTCTCAACCATTTGAAAACGGGCGGCAGAGACGGTAAGGGAATAAGAAAATGAGGTAACATCATGAGAGTGATTGCGGGAACGGCC
>CAJUGT010000037.1:13134-29296 GCA_910586435.1 uncultured Acetatifactor sp.
GCTGAAAACGCCGGAAGGCATGGACACCAGACCTACCACGGACAGAATCAAGGAAACGCTGTTTAATATATTGCAGTTTGAACTTGCGGGCAGTATATTTGTGGATTTATTCAGCGGAAGCGGCGGTATCGGTATTGAAGCATTGAGTCGGGGAGCCAGAAAAGCGTATTTTGTGGAGAATTCTTCCAAAGCCATATCCTGTATTGAGCAGAACCTGACGTTCACAAAACTACGGGAGCGGGGAGTTGTGCTGAAACAGGAAGTATCCAGTGCTTTGACAGGAATTGCCGAAAGACATCTGGAAAAGGAAATAGATATTATTTTTATGGACCCCCCTTATAAGAAGGGATATGAGAAAACGGTGCTTGCCGTTTTGGAAAAAATGCCCTATGTGACAGACAGAACCCTTGTGGTTGCGGAGACTTCCCGGGAGACGGATACATCGTGGATAGGAGAATATGGCTTCTGTCTGACAAAAGAAAAATACTACAAGACAAACAAACATATTTTTATGAAGAGGGTATCAATATGAAACGTGCGGTTTACCCCGGAAGCTTTGATCCGGTCACTTACGGACACCTTGACGTGATCAGACGGGCTTCCGAAATATTTGATGTGTTGGTCATCAGTGTTTTAAACAATAAAACAAAGACACCATTGTTTTCTGTAGAGGAACGTGTTAAGATATTGAAGGAAGCGACACAGGATATTCCCAATGTGCAGGTGGATAGTTTCAGCGGCCTGCTGATTCATTACGCAGCCGAGAATAATATACATGTGGCGGTCAGAGGGCTGCGTGCCATTACGGATTTTGAATATGAGCTTCAGATTGCCCAGACCAACAGAAAGCTTTCCCAGGGCAGGCTGGATACCATGTTCCTTACCACAAGTCTGGAATATGCGTATTTAAGTTCTTCCAGCGTGAAAGAGATTGCAAGTTTTGGAGGGGATATCAGTCAGTGTGTCCCGGAATTTGTGGCAAAATTGATTTATGAAAAGTATGAATCCAAAAACAGATAGCAAGTAAAAGGCATTGTATGGAACAGGAGCAGTGACTATGAGCAGCAGAATTGAGCAGTTGATAGATGAATTAGAGGAGTATATCGAAAGTTGCAAGCCAACAATCAGATCCAGTTCTAAAATTATTGTCAATAAGGATGAAATTGACGATTTGCTCCGTGAGCTGCGCATGAAAACGCCGGATGAGATTAAACGGTATCAGAAAATTATCAGCAACAAAGACGCAATATTAAATGACGCTCAGGCGAAGGCCAAAGCTTTGATAGAGGAGGCTACGGTTCATAAGAATGAGTTAATCAGCGAGCATGAAATCATGCAGAAGGCATATGAGCAGGCAAATTCTATTGTGGCAATAGCGGCAAAGCAGGCAAAGGACATTTTGGATAACGCTACAATAGAGGCCAATGAACTGAAAACCCAGGCGTCGAAATATACGGAAGACAGACTGGCGGAACTGAACGCCATAGTGCTTTCAGCCATTGAAACCACCGCCGCCAATTATGAGAAGACAATGGGTGCGCTTGTTCAGTATCGTGATTTGATTCAATCCAATATCAGGGCGCTTCACCCGCTGGAAGATTTGGATGAACTGTCTCTGGAAGGAAACGAAGAGGAGAAAGATTAGTTTTTGTTACAACTGTTTTATTATTTTAATCATCTGAAAGGGAATTTTATGCGCAGATTTGTGCAGACTGCATTGATTTGTATGTTATTGATTTCCCTGGTTTTCGGCGGGAAAGCGACTGCCGCACCGAGAGCGCAGGATATTGCGAAGGACAAAAATGTGGTGATTGTCATTGATCCGGGACATGGGGGAGAGAATCTTGGAACAACAGAGAATGACCACATAGAAAAATATATGACCATGACCACCGCCATTGCCATGTATGAAGAACTGAAATTATATGATAATGTTGAGGTGTATCTGACACATACGGACGATAGAGACATGTCCTTAAAGCAGCGGGCGGAATATGCGGAATCGGTAGAGGCAGATTTCCTGTTCAGCATCCATTATAATGCGTCGGAATATCATGAAATGTATGGAGCGGAAGTATGGGTTTCAGCATTTCCGCCTTTTAATGGCTATGGGTATCAGTTTGGATGTGAGATTCTGAAGGATATAAGAGACCTGGGACTGCTGCTTAGAGGAGTGAAGACCAGGCTTGACAGCAAGGGGCGAGATTATTACGGCATCATACGGGAAGCGTCCGGGCTTGGAGTTGCGGCCGTAATCATTGAACACTGCCATGTGGACGAAGATCATGATGCTGCCTACTGTGACAGCGATGAAAAATTAAAAGCCTTTGGGCGTATGGACGCGACAGCCGCAGCAAGATACTTTGGCTTGAAGAGCAGTATTCTGGGTGTGGATTATTCAAATTACTCCCTGGAAGAGACAAGTGATGACGAGGCGGTGAGAATGACGCTTTGCGATACCACCCGTCCGGATTTGTGTGAGATTGCATTGTCCTATACAGACAGTGAGCAGCGGATTTTGGCGTTAGAAGTTACGGCGGCGGATTATGATTCCGCTCTTTTGTACTACAGCTACAGCCTGGACGGTGGGAAAACATTCAGCGCCAGGGAACCCTGGCCAGGGAGCGACCCTTTGACAGGAGAGTATGAGAATACCTTTGTTCTGGGGTTGGAGATTCCTTCCGGGATTCGGCCGGAAGTCATTGTCAGGGCGTACAATCAGTATGATCTTTATACAGAGAGCAATCTATATCAGAGTGCCGTGATATTTCAAGATTTCCAGGGGACAGTTTCACCTTCTGGGGCAGGGGAAGAATTGCCGGACATTGCGAAGGAGGAGACTTTCTCAAAGGAAAATGGGGCGGGTATGGCAGAATTGGATGTCATACCGGTCGATATGCAGTCCGAATATGATGCCAAGCCGGAAGACGGGAGCAGCACCGTGGAAGTATTGGCACTGTGCCTGGGATTTGCAAGTATTCTGTTGATTCTGTTGACCATGGTGCAGGGGATGATGTATCATAACAGAAAAAACAGGAAAGCGGCAAGGGTTTATTGGAGAAAGGAAGCGGGCAGCAATAAAAACCAGCAGAGATAAAAGAGTCCGTTTAATCCGGTCAGAATTATCTTGTGCAGGACATAATTTCCTATGGAGAGGTCGGAATTATTGATGCAGCTGTATGTTTGAGCAATGCAGGATAAACCGCCGAAGGAAAGGGCCAACAGGCTGTATAGCGGCAGGGAGGTCTGCAATAAACCCAATCCCCCTGTGATTTCCAGGAGCGGGGAAAGCAGGGGAAGGGGTCTTCCCAGCAGGATTTCAGGCAACAGGTTGAGAATGTTAAAAAGTATCATATATCCCCCAAGGAGCAACATACTCTGAACAGATGCATGGATGGAATCGTTGATTTCATCCAGTAATCTTTCTCCAAGAGAAGGAGTCGCTTTGTCTCTGTCACAGGATACAAGGGAACCGGCTTTTGGAAGCTGGGTTTGGGAAGGGGTCAGGTCCCGAAAGAGAGTATAACGCAATACCATACCATATAAAAGCGGTATGCCATACATTCCTATCAGGTATGGAAAGACCAGTTCTCGTTTCAGGAGGGGGAGCGCAAAGGTGCAAAAGTATACAGGCCCAATGTTATTGCAAAAGGCCAGAAGGTATTCGGCTTCCCGTCTGGTAATCATGTTCCGGCCATACAGATCATCCACCACTCTGGCTCCCATGGGAAAACCACAGAGAAATCCCATGAGCATGGCATAGCATACATTTCTGCGAACATGATAGAGAGGTTTTATGACAGGATAAGCGATAAACACCACCTTTTCCGTTAATCTCATTCGGACCATGACGCCGGAAAGAATCATAAAAGGCAGCAGGGAGGGAATCATTTTCTGAAACCATAATTCTAATCCCAGTGCCGCATAGGTCAGACTGGTCTGGGGATGGGTCAGGATGGAGATACACAGTGCCAGGAAAAAAAGAGTTAATAACAGCATATCATTTCGCTCCGTGTGGGTGGCAGTTTGTTTGAACTGCGTTTCATAATACAATATATGTATGAAAAAGGGTTGTATATGCGTTTGGATAAATTTTTGTGTGAAATGAAGATGGGCAGCAGAAGTCAGGTGAAGGCCTTTGTGCGTCAGGGATTGGTGACGGTAAATGGCACCGTTGTAAAAAGCGCGGATATAAAAGTAAATGAGTTCACCGATGCAATCTGTTTCCATGGGGATAAGATACAATATCGTCAATTCGTATATTATATGATGAATAAACCTCAAGGTGTGGTATCTGCCACACAGGATAATACAGCTCAAACAGTAGTTTCACTTCTGGGAAATTGTCAGCGGGAGGATATTTTTCCGGTGGGACGTTTGGATAAGGATACCACAGGTTTGCTGCTGCTGACAAACGATGGTGAGTTGGCACATCGTATGTTGTCTCCGAAAAGACATGTGGATAAAACATATCGGGTTGTGGCGGCACATCCATTGACAGAGGAGGAGATTTTTCAGTTAGAGCAGGGGGTGGACATTGGAGACGATGAACCTGCCATGCCCGCAAAGGTAGAAGTCTTAGATGAAAGGATCGTATTGCTCACAATACAGGAAGGCAGATTTCATCAGGTAAAGCGTATGCTGCGGGCAGTAAACAATTCGGTATTGGAGTTGGAACGGGTCACGTTTGGTCCTTTGCGTCTGGATGCCAATCTGAAACCGGGGGAGTACAGGGAGCTTACATCAGAAGAAATCGCTCAATGTGGAAACTGTTAATTTTGTTGATAATAAATGGAGGTTGGCATTATGGTTGTATCCGAAGACACTGCCAGGCAAAAAGGGAAAGGAGAACGCAGGCATGAAATGCTGTGTGGGATAGATGCTGTCCTTTTTGATCTGGACGGTTCTCTGGTGGATTCCATGTGGTTATGGGAATCGATAGATGTGGAGTATCTGGGGCGGTACGGCATTTCTCTGCCCAAGGGTCTGCAATATGACATACAGGGAATGAGCTTCACGGAGACAGCCATTTATTTTAAAGAACGCTTTCCGATTCCGGAATCCATAGAGGAAATTAAGGCGGAATGGAACAGGATGGCATGGGATAAATATATGTATGAGGTACCGCTAAAAGAGGGCGTGGCGGAGTTTCTGACTTTGTGCGGCAAGGAGGGAATTCGTCTTGGCATTGCCACCAGCAATTCCAGGGAACTGGTAGAAAATATAGCTTCCGTCCATAAGCTGCGAAATTATTTTACCTGTATTGTGACGGGATGTGATGTGGTACGGGGCAAGCCTGCCCCGGATATATACCTGGAAGCAGCAAGGCAATTGGATGTTTCTCCTGAGAAGTGTCTGGTCTTTGAGGATATTGTGCAGGGGATTCAGGCAGGCAAAAGCGCCGGGATGCGTGTCTGTGCCGTGGAGGACGCCTATTCGTCGGGAGAACGGGAAGAAAAGCGTGCTTTGGCGGATTACTATATAGATAACTATTGGGAATTATTATAATGAGGTAGTGTAAAGTGATTTATGATAAACAGCAGCGGACCGAACAGGCGCCGGGAGGATTCCTGCCCATTTCCCGGGAGGATATGCGGGAACAGGGAATAGAACAGCTGGATTTTGTATATATTATCGGAGATGCCTATGTGGATCATCCCTCTTTCGGACATGCCATTATCAGCAGGGTTCTGGAGGCCCATGGGTATAGTGTGGGGATTATCTCCCAGCCGGATTGGAAGGATAATGACAGCATTACTGTCCTTGGCCAGCCAAGGCTTGCGTTTCTGGTGTCCGCCGGCAACATGGACAGCTGTGTAAATCACTATTCCGTTTCCAGGAAGCGGCGTCCGACGGATGCCTATACGCCCGGTGGTGAGATGGGCAAACGTCCCGATCACGCAGCGGTGGTATATGGCAATTTAATTCGCCAAAGGTATAGGGATGTGCCCATTATCCTCGGCGGTATTGAGGCCAGCCTGCGGCGCATGGCCCATTATGATTATTGGTCGGACAGTTTTAAGCGATCTGTTCTGCTGGACAGCCAGGCGGATCTGATTTCTTATGGCATGGGTGAAAAATCCATTGTGGAAATTGCTGACGCTCTTGCCAGCGGCATAGCAGTAAGGGATATTACATTTGTGAGAGGAAGTGTCTATCGAACAAAGGACATTTCCGGTATTTTTGAGCCTGTTGTTTTGCCTTCCTATGATGATATGCGGGCGGATAAAGGGCTGTATGCCAAAAGCTTTGCCATACAGAATGAAAACACGGACTTCTGTACTGGAAAGCCATTGGCAGAAGAATACCCAAATGGGGTTTATGTTGTGCAAAATCCCCCTCAGCCCCCATTGACCACGGAGGAAATGGATGATATTTACGAGCTTCCCTATAAGAGAACCTATCACCCCTCCTATGCGTCAAAAGGCGGGGTGCCGGCCATTGAGGAAATCAAATTTTCCCTCACCAGCAACAGAGGGTGCTTTGGAGGATGCAGTTTTTGCGCACTGACATTCCACCAGGGGCGCACAGTTCAGGCCCGAAGCCATGGGTCCATTCTCAGGGAGGCGGAACTTTTTATAAGGGAGCCGGACTTTAAGGGGTATATTCATGATGTGGGGGGACCAACTGCCAATTTCAGGCATCCTTCCTGTGAAAAACAACTGAGCAGGGGTGTATGTAAAAACAGGCAATGCCTTTTTCCGAATCCATGCGGTAATTTACAGGTGGATCACTCGGACTATCTGGCGTTGCTGCGGAAGCTGCGCTCATTGCCGGGGGTAAAAAAAGTGTTCGTGCGCTCAGGAATTCGGTTTGATTATTTGCTTGCTGACAGAGACGATTCCTTCTTTCGGGAATTGGTGCAGCATCATGTCAGCGGTCAGCTGAAAGTGGCGCCGGAACATGTGTCAGACAAAGTGCTGCACTATATGGGAAAGCCTGACAAAGGGGTTTATGAGCGTTTTACCGCAAAATACAGGGAACTGAATGAGACAATGGGTAAAAATCAGTTCCTTGTGCCATATTTTATGTCTTCCCATCCGGGAGCTTCCTTAAAAGAAGCGGTGGAGCTGGCAGAATATCTGAGAGACCTTGGGTATATGCCGGAACAGGTGCAGGACTTTTATCCCACTCCTTCCACTGCGTCCACGGTGATGTATTATACAGGAATCGACCCCAGGGATGGAAAAACGGTGTATGTTTGCAGAAATCCCCATGAAAAAGCCATGCAGAGAGCATTGCTTCAATACCGTAATCCCAAGAATTACGATTTGGTTTATGAGGCGCTGACGAAAGCCGGCAGAACGGACTTAATTGGTTTTGGACCCAAATGCCTGATAAAACCCAGAAGAAAAAAAGAGGAAAAGAATCCGCCCTCTAAAATACAGCAGCCAAACAAGAAGAAAAGAAAAACAATCCGTAATGTTCACCGGAGTAAAAAGGCATAATGTGAGTTGCGGTATTTTAAGGCGTTTACTGTAAATCTTTCGCATGGAGAGATGATATGAATATTATTTTGATAACTGGAGCATCCTCCGGAATCGGCATGGAATTTGCGTTGCAGATGGATAAATACTTTGCTCATATTGATGAATTCTGGCTGGTGGCAAGAAATCGGGCGAAACTGGAAGAAATTAAAAAAGCCCTTCGGCACGAAACCAGAATTTTTCCCATGGATATTACAAAAAAAGAAACCATGGATGTTTTGGAGGAAGCCTTGGGAAAAGCAGGTTCTTCCGAAAAAAAGTCTGTCATCAGAGTGCTGATTAATTGCGCGGGATATGGATTGATGGGAGATTTTGAGGGACAGGACTCTGAGGGGGCGCTGGGGATGATACGTCTCAACTGTGAGGCATTGACCGGTCTTACCCAAAGGATGCTGCCCCATATGAAGAAAGGCAGCCGAATCATTCAGATGGCCTCCAGCGCAGCGTTTCTGCCCCAGCCCGGCTTTGCGGTTTATGCGGCAAGCAAATCCTATGTGCTGAGTTTTTCCAGGGCCCTGGGGGAAGAACTGAAACGCAAGGGAATCTATGTGACAAGTGTTTGTCCCGGCCCTGTGGACACTCCTTTCTTTGAGATTGCGGAATCAACTGGTTCTACTCTGGCGGTAAAAAAGTATACCATGGTCAGTGCTGACAGAGTGGTGGCGCTGGCTTTGAAAGATTCATACAGAAAGCGCTCCATATCCGTCTGTAGTCTGCCCATCAGAATGTTTGAGATACTATCCAAAGTGCTGCCCCATGATTTTCTGATCAGGTTGGTGGGTCTTATGAAAAGGAAAGGGATATGAAAATGCTGCTGAAGCGATTGTTTACCACGGTGGATGTAAAAGGAACACGTAATTATCTTGATTCGCAGAAAAAATTTGAAATTTTCCGTACCATCCTTTATTTTGCTGTGTCCATCTCCCTCTTTGTGGCAGGTTATCTTCAGACAGGGGAGAAAACGAACCTGCTTACCATTGTTGCGATTCTGGGCTGTCTGCCTGCCAGCAAAAGCGCTGTAAGCGCCATTATGTATCTGCGTTTTGACAGCTGTGACCATCGGACAGCGGCTCAAATTGAAGAACACAGCGGCGGACTGGGCTGCCTGTATGATATGGTATTTACTACTTATAAGAAAAATTATAGAATCAGCCACCTGGCTGTAAGGGGTGGATGTGTATGCGGCTTTTCGGAGAACGGAGGGTTTGAAGAGAGCGACTTTTATCAACATATAGATCATATTCTGAAAATGGATGGGCATCAGGGAGTGACAGTGAAGATATTTACCAACCTGTCCAAATATGTTGAGAGGCTGGAACAGATGAAGGCCCTGGCGCCGGAAGAGGACCGGACAGGAGCAATTCTTTCCACATTGAAAAGTGTGGCCCTGTGAAAAACACGGTTCTGTAGATAATGGCATGATAACTTATTCCGGGAGGTGCTTTATGCGGCTCATAGAGGTGGGAAGCAATCAGGCCGGACAGCGTCTGGATAAATTTCTACATAAATATTTTCCATTGGCTCCCATGAGTGTATTATACAAAAATTTAAGGAAGAAAAATATTACTTTGAATGACAGAAAAGCTTCCGGTGCGGAAATGATTGCACTGGGAGATAAAGTGAAAGTGTTTTTTTCCGAAGATACCATGGCGAAATTCACTGCCAAATCAGCGGAATCCGAATCAGCAAAAAAAGATGGGGGTCCTGGAAGTGTTGAGGCATATTTGGCGGCTTACGAAAAAATAAAGGGTATCACAATATTGTATGAGGATGAAAACTGCCTGTTTGTAAACAAACCCCCAGGTGTCCTGACGCAGAAAGCCACGGCAGAGGACTTGAGCCTGAATGAATGGCTGATTGGCTATTTGCTTTCAAAGGATTCCGCGTTGGCCGGGGAATTTTCTTCCTTTCATCCGTCTGTCTGTAATCGACTGGACAGAAATACCAGCGGGATAGTGCTCTGCGGGAAGAGTTTTGCGGGATTGCAGTATCTAAATGAATGTATCAGAGAACATAGAATCAGAAAATTTTATCGGACAATCTGTGTGGGAGAGATACAAAAGCCGGCGGAAATAAAAGGATTTCTTGTGAAAGATTCTGCCAGAAACAGGGTGACTGTCCGTCCATGTGTTGAGGATGGAGAGCGGGAAGGGGCATTGATACATACGGCATATGCCCCTATTGCGGCAGCGCATGGTTACACTCTGCTGGAGGTGGAACTAATCACCGGGAAGACACATCAAATACGGGCACATCTGGCCAGTATGGGTTATCCTCTGATAGGAGATTTTAAATATGGCAGGTCTGATGTGAATGATATGTTGGGGAAAAAGTATGGACTGGAACATCAGCTGCTTCATGCATGTGGGGTGGAGTTTACAGAGAACACAACCCAATATGGTGTAAAGTTAAAAGATAGTTGTTTTATGGCCCCCTGTCCGGATTATTTTCTGAAGATACAAAAGGGGCTGCTGGGGATATGAGTGAAACTACCGCTTTTGTTCCAATGGCTGTGAATATCGCTGGATGTCCGGGCGAATGGAATGGATGAAATGTTGGGAAGGAATGAAACCGGGAGGAGTGGGGATGGCTACATGGAATTCCAGGGGACTTAGGGGTTCCACATTGGAAGATATGATTAACAGGACAAACGAAAAGTATGCGGAAGCGGGGCTGGCTCTGATTCAAAAGGTACCCACCCCCATTACTCCCATTCAGATAGATAAGGAAAACAGACAGATTACATTGGCTTATTTCGGGCAGAAGAGTACTGTGGATTACATAGGCGCTGTACAGGGGCTTCCTGTGTGTTTTGACGCCAAAGAATGCGCTGCGGATACCTTTGCTCTCCAAAACATTCATGAACACCAGGTGGATTTTATGGAGAAATTTGAAAAACAGGGAGGTATCTCATTTTTTCTGATTTATTACACCCATAAAGATATTATGTACTATCTTCCGCTGGAAATGCTGTTGTTTTTCTGGAATCGCGCAAAGGCAGGGGGCAGGAAGAGTTTTCGATATGAAGAATTGAATCCGGAATATATTTTACCCCAAAAGCATGGTATATTGGTTCCGTATCTGGATATTCTGCAAAAGGATTTGGATGACAGGGCTTGACAGCATGTGCGGCATTGGATATACTAGAGAGATAGTTTTGCGCTGCTTTGCTAATACGTTAATGCGCTAAAGCAAGGAACAAATAGTCCAGCTAAGAAATGCCAAGAGGAAATTTAAAAACAGTTCCGAAACGAAGGCACCTGTAAGGAATTTGCTGCTGAATCTCTTGCAGCTGAAATTTTCTTCCATAGTAAGGGTGCAGAAGCGCAGGAAGTGGAATAAGTTCCCCCAAGTGGGAATAAGTTCCCCAAGCGGGAATAAGTTCCCCCAAGTGGGAACTGGAATATTTGGGATAGAACACAGAGGGGAGAAAGGAAAAGGTGTGGAAGATATGAGTCAGAGATTATTGCATACGCCGGAAGGAGTCAGAGATATATACGGAAAGGAATATGCCATGAAACTTTTCGTGGAGGAAAAGCTTCATGAAAGCATACGTCTCTATGGGTATGAAGATATTCAGACGCCCACTTTTGAATTTTTTGATGTGTTTTCCAGGGAAATCGGCACAACGCCCAGCAGGGAGCTGTATAAATTTTTTGATAAGGAAGGGAATACTCTGGTGCTTCGACCGGATTTTACGCCCTCCATTGCCCGATGCGCAGCAAAATATTTTTGTGAGGAGCAGGTGCCTCTGCGATTTGGGTATATGGGGAATGCTTTCACCAATACCTCTAATTTGCAGGGGAAACTCAAGGAAGTCACTCAGATGGGGGCGGAATTGATCAATGACCCTTCTGTGGAAGCGGATGCGGAGGTGATCAGCCTGGTGGTGGAGGCTTTGCGGAATGTGGGGCTTTCCCGGTTTCAGGTCACAGTGGGAGAGGTGGAGTATTTTAAGGGACTTTGCGAGGAAGCGGGACTTGACGAAGAGACGGAGCTTGAGCTGCGTGCATGTATTTCCGGCAAGAATTATTTTGCTGCCCAGGAGCTTTTGCAGGAGAGAGGTGTGCCGGAGGAGTACCAGGGCAGGTTGTTGAAGGTAGCGGATTTGTTTGGGGATTTGGGTTCTTTGTCGGAGGCAAAGCGCATGGCGGGGAATCCCCGTTCGCTGGGAGCCATAGAGCGGCTGGAGAAGCTGCGGGAGGTGCTTTCGCTGTATGGTGTGGCCGATTATGTTTCCTTTGATTTGGGAATGCTGAGTAAATACAGGTATTATACGGGAATTGTGATTAAGGCTTATACTTATGGAGTGGGAGATGCCATTGTGAAGGGCGGCAGGTATGACAGGCTGTTGCAGCAGTTTGGTAAGTCTGCGCCCGCAGTGGGGTTTGTGATGGTGATTGACAGTATTATGGAGGCACTTGCCAGACAGAAAGTGGATTTGCCGGTTGGAGAAGAGGTTTGCAGGCTGTATTATTCGGAAGGTGAATTTGAAGAGAAACTTTGTGAGGCCCGGAAAATGCGCAGTCAGGGCATTGCGGTGACGCTTGGGAGGAGGCAGGAGAATGAGTGAGGAGAGATACCTGACTTTCGCATTGGGAAAAGGGAGGCTTGCGGAACAGACCATGGCTCTGTTTGAGCGGATGGGAATTTCCTGTGAGGAGATGAAGGACAAGCGCTCCAGAAAATTAATATTTGTCAATGAAGAGCTTAGATTAAAGTTTTTTCTGGCGAAAGGGCCGGATGTGCCCACTTATGTGGAATATGGCGCAGCGGATATAGGTGTGGTGGGCCGGGATACGGTGCTGGAAGAGAACCGAAACGTGTATGAGGTGCTGGATTTGGGATTTGGCGCATGTCGGATGTGTGTGTGCGGGCCGGATTCGGCAAGGGAGCTTTTGCTGCATCATGAGCGTATCCGGGTGGCAAGTAAATATCCCAACATTGCCAGGGAGTATTTTTATAATAAGAAACATCAGACGGTGGATATTATCAAGTTAAACGGTTCTGTGGAGCTGGGGCCATTGGTGGGGCTTTCGGAAGTAATTGTGGATATTGTGGAGACAGGGTCCACACTGAAGGAAAACGGGCTGGAAGTCCTGGAAGAGGTATGCAGGCTTTCGGCAAGGATGATTGTGAATCCCGTGAGTATGCAGATGGAACGGGAGCGCATCCAGGGGTTGGTTGGACGTATGAGAGAGATGACTGTTTGAATGACTTCAGATGGACTTGAGGAAGAAAGGACAGGGTGACGAAGATGAGAATTCTGGAATTGTCCAGGGAAACACGGAAAAATATATTGAATGATCTGTTAAAGAGAAGTCCCAATCATTACGGAGAATATGAGGAAGTCGTAGGTGAGATTATAGACGGGGTAAAGGCCCAGGGGGACAAAGCTCTGTTTGCCTATACGGATAAATTCGATAATTTTAAGCTGAATTCGGAGAACATCCGGGTTACGAAAGAGGAAATCCAGGCGGCATATCAAAGTCTGGATGTGGAGCTGATTCGGGCGATTGGCCGTTGCGCGGAGAATATTCGTGCTTTTCACACAAAACAGCTTAGAAACAGTTGGTTTGACACAAAAGAAGACGGAAGTATTCTTGGGATAAAGTTTTCGCCCATTGCCAAAGCAGGGGTTTATGTGCCGGGAGGAAAGGCGGCGTATCCTTCCAGTCTGTTGATGAATGTGATTCCCGCAAAAGTGGCAGGTGTGGGGGAAATCATTATGGCCACGCCGCCCGGAGCGGATGGGCGTGTAAATGCGGCAATTCTGGCAGCTGCGGATATTGCCGGGGTGGATGTGATCTATAAGATGGGGGGCGCTCAGGCGATTGCGGCGATGGCGTTTGGTACGGAGTCCGTTCCGAAAGTGGACAAAATTACCGGGCCGGGGAATATTTTTGTAGCCCTTGCAAAGAAGGCTGTATATGGCTATGTGGGAATTGATTCAATTGCGGGTCCGAGTGAGATTCTTGTTCTGGCGGATGAGAGCGCCAATCCCAAATATGTGGCGGCGGATCTGCTTTCTCAGGCGGAGCATGATGAGCTTGCGAGCGCTATTTTGATTACCACTTCAAGAGAACTGGCGGAAAAGGTTTCCGGTTGGGTGGATACCTTTACGGCGCAGTTATCCAGAAAGGACATTATACAGAAATCTCTTGACAATTACGGTTATATTCTTTTGGCGGATTCCATGCAGGATGCCGTTGATACAGTGAATGAGATTGCTTCGGAGCATCTTGAGATTCTGACGGCAAATCCCTTTGAGGTAATGACAAAAATCCGCAATGCCGGGGCGATTTTCCTGGGGGAGTACGCTTCGGAGCCTTTGGGCGATTATTTTGCGGGACCGAATCACATTCTGCCCACCAATGGGACGGCGAAGTTTTTCTCGCCCTTAAATGTGGATGATTTTATAAAGAAAACCAGTATTATTTCTTATTCCAGGGAGGCGCTGGAACAGGCCCACAGGGATATTGAATTGTTTGCTCAAAGTGAAGGTCTGACCGCCCATGCGAACAGTATCAAGGTCAGATTTGAGTAATGGGTGGGGAAAGGAACCGAAAGAATGGCGAGAAGCGCAAAGATTGTCAGAGAGACGAAAGAGACAAAGGTTTCTGTTGCGTTAGAACTGGACGGAACAGGAAAGTCGGATATTTCCACAGGCATCGGATTTTTCGACCATATGCTGGAGGGGTTTTCCAGACATGGATTTTTTGACTTAAATTGTCATGTGTCAGGAGATTTGCAGGTGGATGGGCATCACACTGTTGAGGATACGGGTATTGTGCTGGGACAGGCCATTGCCCGGGCGGTGGGGGATAAGAGGGGCATACGGCGTTATGGTTCTTTTATTCTGCCCATGGACGAAACGCTGGTGCTCTGTGCGGTAGATTTGTGTGGCAGGCCGTATCTGAACTTTGACGCCGCTTTTCCCACAGAGCGGGTGGGTGGGCTGGACACGGAGCTGGTGAGGGAGTTTTTCTATGCGGTATCTTACAGCAGTGCCATGAATCTGCATATAAAGCTTCTGGACGGCGGGAACTCCCATCATATGATAGAAGCCATGTTCAAGGCATTTGCGAAAGCCCTTGACCAGGCGGTGGGAATGGATGAGCGTATTGTGGATGTACTCAGCACAAAAGGGAGTCTGTAAAAAAGAAGGCAGGATGTTTACGGGCCTTCCAGGAAGGCTTTCATATGGGTGTCCCTGGGGGCATACATAAAAAGCATCGTCGCAGGCTTTTACGGGAGGATAATTATGCTTAGGAAGAAATTTGTACCATGTATCTATCTGTATCACGAACATGCGGTGAGAAGCCTGACGGATACATCTGTGGTGGAGACAGACCCTTTGCGGCTGGTACAATTATACAATGAAAACAATGCGGATGAGCTGATTGTATTTGATATGTCGGAATTAGACGGGGGAGACGATGCGCATGAAGCAGCATTGAACCTTGTGAAAGAGATTTGTGCCCTGGCAGAAATGGATGTCATCGGCGCAGGCAGTGTGAAGCGCATGGAGGATATTAAGAAACTGCTCTATGCGGGTTGCAGACGGGCAGCGCTGGATTATGAAAAAGAAGAAAATATTGCGCTTACACAGGAAGTATCCCTGAAATTCGGCAGGGATAAGATTCTTGCCGCCTGTGATAACGCCCAGGTATTCAACGATCATAAAGAATTGCTGGAACAATATGTGTCGGAATTGATTTTGAAGAATCCGCATCAAATCAGGGAGACAGAAAGCGTAACTTCTCTTCCTTTTCTGGTGCAGGTAAATCAGATAGCCCTGAACAAACTAATGGAGATTTTTGCCTATACAAAGGTTTGTGGTGTGACGGGAAACACAATAAATGACAATTATAACGAAATTTTGGTTCTGAAAGGGCTGTGCAGGGAGAACGGAATTATGGTGGAAAGCTTTGAGTCGGTTTACCAATGGGAAGACTTCAAGAAAAACAGTGATGGCCTGGTACCTGTGGTGGTGCAGGATTATCGCACACTGGAAGTCTTGATGATGGCGTACATGAATGAGGAAGCTTTTGCGCAGACCCTGAGCACGGGCAGAATGACATATTTTAGCAGGAGCCGAAAGGAATTGTGGCTTAAGGGAGAGACCAGCGGGCATTTTCAGTATGTCAAGAGTCTCACAGGGGACTGTGATATGGATACCATTCTGGCGAAGGTGTCACAGGTTGGAGCCGCCTGTCACACAGGGGAGAGGAGCTGCTTTTTCAATGAAATTGCCAAAAAGGATTATGAAGAGACAGAGAATCCATTGCAGGTTTTTGAGGATGTGATGCATGTGATTCAGGACAGGAAGAACCATCCCAAGGAAGGTTCTTATACCAATTATCTTTTTGACAAAGGAATTGATAAAATTCTGAAAAAGCTGGGGGAAGAGGCGACGGAGATTGTGATTGCCGCCAAGAATCCCAATCCCAATGAAATCAAATATGAAATCAGCGATTTTCTCTATCATATGATGGTGCTTATGGCTGAGAAGGGGATTGGCTGGGAGGAAATTACCACGGAACTGGCAAATCGGTGAGCCATAATATAAGTTCAGCAGGGGCCCCAGACAAAACTAGTGCTCCATCCGTTCAGTAACTGCACTGCCAGTGCCGGATATTTTGTCAGTCTGCAAGGCGGAGGAAGGAGGCGAT
>CAJUGT010000038.1 GCA_910586435.1 uncultured Acetatifactor sp.
CGCCAACTGTCCGTGCAAGCACGGCCGCTTGGCTCATTGCCCGCGGGAATAAATGGCTTGACATTTCTTAGCTGGACTAATATAGTTCTGAAACTCCCGGGACCTGTCTGGTCCGTTGCTGCTAGAGCGTGTTTGAAAATTGCTTTTTGACAGCTGTACATCTCAAATTAATTTCCGCCGCTCCATATGGAATTTCCACCGGTATGTCTTGTGCCTTCATGCACATCCGTCTTCATCAACTGCATTTTTCCACTTTCTTCATTGTGGTGCCAGGTAAATCCCTTTGGCTTTATCCCACGTTCAATCATGGCAATCTGGGTTTCCGTAAATTGCGTCCTCAACTCCGGATTGGCCTTTATCAGGTCTTTTAGACAATTGTTCAGATATTTAAACTGATCGGCTTCAGGGGCTTTTTCTAATTCAGCAGGCAGCTTGACATCAACCACACTTTTAAATTCCGGAACAACAACCTGTATCTTTACACCATTGATATCCACTATTTTCTCAACATACGGCACCTTCGTCTCTGGATGTTCCCTGCCGGCATATTCTTCATTAATACACTTTAACCTGATTAAACCATCCTCATTTACCGTACACTTTTCTACATTGGCATCCGTCATTCCTGTTTTTTCCTTCAGTTCCTTCTTTTCATCCTCCGTCAGCTGTCTGAAGCCGCCCGTTTCATCCCTTATCCCGCATTCGGCTTTTTCCTTATTTTCCTCTATAATGGATTCAAGAGAGGAATATTTAGCCTTCTCCACATTGGGTTCTTTTATTTCTCCTTTTCTGCCAGTCTCTTTCCATTCGTGCGGCATTTCTATCCCCTCAATAAATAAACGTCTCATTTCCTTAAACTTCTTCCATATCGCCATTTCCTCTTCAGATATGGACATATTTTCCATAGCCATACTACCACCTCTTTCTTCATCTCAATTTCGCATGGTCTTCTGACGCATCCGCTTTTTATCCTGTTATGGCAAAGGCATGCGTCAGAAAAATTTCGAGCGTCTTAATGCCTGTATTTTCGCAACAGTACGGCAGTCTGTTTTGTTCCGTATTATAAAATATACTTTTACCTTCTGACATTCCCTGTCTGTAATTGATATACCATTGCCGCAATCTCCTGAATGTCCTTCATATCCGAATTGTCAGAGATAATAAAATTATTTTTAATCGTCCCTTCCAAATCCATTTTCTTATCCATTTGGTTATAAACTCTGTGGCCAATCATACACTTTCCCTGATATTTCGTCTCCTCTCCTCCATATGCCTCCTTGAGGGCATTCCGTACCTCTTCCAACTCAGAATCACTGGGAGAGCGAAAAAATCCCCGAAGCGCCTCCACCAAAGAGTTATCAACCAGTTTTTTCACGCTGTAAACCCCATTTAACAGATACTCCACAATCGCTTCAGACAAAAGCTCAGCGCAAATCGCATTTTCATCGTCCCCCAGGATTAACTCAACATTCTTCTTTCTGGCAATGGACTGCACTTTTTTGCGGATGAAGACCAAACTTTTCTCAACCAATTCATATTTCTGTATGAGAATCGAGTTGAGCATTTTTATCGCAAGCATCTCCATATCATCCCCTATACACTCCTTCATCATATGTGTGTTGAAGCAGCGCAGCCTGTCTTCCATATCCTTGTTGTACAGCGATTCATCCGTAACCATATTTTCCTCAATCGGATGAATTATTATATTGACCGGCAAGGACATTCCTTCCTTATGACATAAGGCCCTGCCAACTGTAAGATTGCCGATATATATGGCCTCCTTATCTTTCAAACCGATTGAGTTGGCAACCACATTCTGATCATCCGCAGCAACCAGTCTCTGTACGATTTTATTGGATGAATTCTTTATCACATCCGGAACAAGTTTTGTCGGAATTTGTTCCGCAATTATTACCCCCTGTCCATACGAACGCATTTCCGCAATCATATTTGTAAAATGTTCTACGGCCTTCCCTTTGGGATTGCCTATCTCTTCTGTGGAACGCTCCGTATCCACTTTTTTTAACAGACGATGGGCCTCCTCAATCACCAATAAATGTGACAGACCGCTCTCTGGCATATCCATTTCCTTTGTGACCTGCCTGTATTCACTGACAAAGATAACAAGCAGCCCTACACAAAAGGCCTTATCGGCATCATCAGCCAGTCCCTCCAGTTCATATACCGTCTTTTTCCTTAGCAAATCATCCATGTCGGCAAACTCATGGGTATCAAACATATACCCCTTTGCTCCCGAACAAAGACTCTCCAATCTGGCCAAAATTGCCGTTTTAACATTTCCGGCCACCTCTCCCTCATATTGCAGTTCCTCTTCAATGTATCTTTTGATTTCCTTTTTTAAGTCCCACATTGTAGGAAAAAGAAATTTATGCGCATCTGCTGCGTATTGTTGCCTCATATGTTCCCTGTCGTATAGCCGGGCAGTATTTTCTAAATTGGCGAGATATGGATGAATTCCCAGGGAAAGATTCCACCCCTTCTTCTCATAAATGGTTTGAAGACATTTTTCCAATATGTAAGGCATGGGTCCATAGAAGGAAAAGGAAGCGTTAAATAAATCCTTCAGAAAGTCAATATGTGTCTGTGGACTGACCCCGCACTGAATATAAAAAGGATTTAACCTGGGGCAATGAATCTCCGGTTTACCCAATGTGTACACTTCCGGGTGTTCTCCCTCCGGCAGCTCAATGTTTCTGTATTCTTTTTTGGCTGACTCAATCACCATAAAAGGTGTATTGGCCTCTCTTAGAATCCTCTTGACAATCGTTGTCTTCCCGCTTCCTGTAATACCGCAGACAAACGTGTGCCTTGCCAGGTCTCTGTGAGATAACGCAAACGGCATGTTCTTAAACTCACGGCCTCCTTCCGCAAGATATCCCAAAAAAACTCCTTTCCCCCTTTCCGAAATCATAGGATATACCTTCCCCCTCTTCAGCTCAAAATCCGGAACGGATTCTGTTGGAATGCCGCATATCATTCCCAACTCCCCTGAGGTCAGGGCAGTACACAGCGGTGAGGATTTCTTTTTATCTTCTTCCAATACAATCTTGGGAAGAATCATAGAGTTCTTGGCTGATTCCTCTGTTTCAAACTGATACTTTTGAGAGATAAACGGCAGTATATCAGGATCCGGCTTCGCCAATTCCCCTGTGATACATGCCTGGATAATACCGGCTGCTGTTTCACTGTCGGCCGAATAAGATATCACAGTTTCCCACATCCCATTATTTCTGCCCTGGCGGAACCTCTCAATTGCCTTATCAGCATATTCTACCATCTCCAACGCAAAACCATTCTGAATTTCAGCGGAAATACTTTCGTTCCGGTTCACCGCCTCGGAAACGGACTTGCTGATATTTTTCGTAATCGAATGGGCATCCATCACCACCTTACCAATCCCATAGGAAGCGCCGAGGCTTAAGATATAACCCAGGCCGGCATTGACTCCAAACATTTTCGTAATTCCCTCGGAATGGGTGTCTGTCACCGCCTTTCCCGCCGTATTCCCAACAGTATGCGCAATTCCACGCTGCCGGGAAATATTACGTTTGCTTACCGCAAAACAGGCATCTCTGATTTTTATTATCTCGCCATGCCTGTGGGCGGTCTCCTCCTGGGACAAGGGTCTTGCGATAACGAACATTGTATAATCCTGGCCATTCAGACTTTTCATCAATGTGGATATATCAAATTTCTGTTTTTCCTCCGATATCTTAACCGATGGCACTGCCGAAATAAAACCGACATTTTTTTCGCGGGAAGGGCGCTCTGAGAACTGAGGTTGATACGGACAAAGTTCTATTCCATCCAGCAGCCCTTCCATTACACTTTTTATGCTTTCTACTTTTCCATCCTTATTATAGATTCCCACCACCAGATTTGTGTACCCCTGGTAAGATACCACCCCATACAGAATTGTTCTCTCAAAAGAGTGTATTGCCGAGAAAAATCTTGTCATTTTCTCATTTAAGTAGACATATAAGTCTTCCATATCCTCGGTGGTACAGCTCACCAGTCTATAAAAGGTAAATGTATCCAGAATCTCATCCGCTTTCCGATATGACAATTCCTGCGCCCTTTCCTTAGAATTCACCTCATATGCCGGATACATCGCTTTTACAAACCGTTCTGTCTGTTCTGTTATCACTTTGGTATCTTCATCAAATTGTTTCTTTAATTCTTCCACATTTGGTTCAGCGCTTGATTTGTTAATCCCGTTTCCATCAGACATTGGTATCCAATCCTCCCTTTATTCTTTTGACAACTCTTTCCTGCGTCTCTGCCATTGCAAGCGTTTCTTTCAGCCCAGATAAAATTGACGCAATTTCCTCCGCTGTTTTTTTCTCATCCTTTATCTTGTTCAATTCAGCTTCCTTTGCCTGCATATTCCTTCTCAGTTCCTCTTCATAGGCGTTGACGGTATGGGTTACAAACAGCCTTAACTCGTCTACAGCCTCTTTTTTGATTTTTTCTATTTCCTCCAAAATGTGGCTTTTTACAAGATCATAAAACACATCCTGCATAAACTTTGGAAGCGCTTCTTTTATCTTTTTGCCGCATGTGCCCGTCTTATTGACAAAAGATTCTTTCGTAGCTTCCTCCCGCATTCTGTCCTTTATTTCCTCTATGACTTCTTCTGTGAGATCCGGCTCCAATGTTACAAATGGAATCACACTTTTATCACTCAGTTCCACCATGGCCTCATTACATTCCGCTACAATTTCTTTTTGCAGCTCTACCTGAAAATCCTTAAATTTTTCCACTTGCTCAAGTGTCAGTTTGTCAAGCATATCCACACAGGAATCACTCTTGCTGTCTATCTTCTCAATTTCATCCAGATACCCCTTCACCACCTCCTCTGCCCTTTTTTCAATCATGCCGTTTGCGTCAGAATCCTTATATTTCTTCAAAATTTCGGCCGCATTTTCGTTCATTTTCTTCTCCATATCCCCAAGCGCAGCCTTGGCCTCCTCTATTCTGGCAGCCAGTTTCACAGGATCTTCCGCTTTCAGTTCATAATCTGCGATTAATTCCCCTAACCCTACCGTAATTTTTTCATATACCTTCAGCATCCTGTCAAGGAATTCATTTAACGCAATAAATTGCGCTCTGTGGCCAAATCGATTCAGCGACTGACGCATAACGTCAAAGTTAGAATCCTTTTTTAATTCGCGCAAAAACGCTTTTTTATCCCCTTCCGCGTCCAGCCACGCTTCTCTTAAAAACGGCTCGGATTTTCCTTTCTCTTTCATGGTTTTTATCTGCGTTTTGATTTCTTCCGTAGACATTTTTTTAAAATAGTTATAATAACATTCAGCCTTGCTGTCAACGGGTATAATCTGTTCTTTTACAATGCCTTCCAGGACGCCCTTTTCCTGGGTTCCATACACGGCTGTAAACCCATTCAGCGCCTTTTGATTGTCTTCCGGTGAATTTGCCGCAGTGCGTGTCAAAACCAGAAACATAGCATTTCTGTTTCTATCCACAATGTTTGACTCCAAAAAATTTTTAAACCCTGTGGCCGCTATATCCGCCCCCAAGATGGGCCTCAAAAATATAATGGCATTGGCGGATTTTATGTAAGACGCCGTAATATCTCCTACCTTACCTGCCGCATTCACTCCCGGAGAATCCATAATACTGACCCCCTTCATCCCTTTATCTTCAAAGGGATAGCTGATGTCAATTTTGACTACAATATTCCCCCATTGGGGCTGTGTCACCTTGATGTATTCCCGAATTCTATTTTCATATTCCTCCTGCGGCAGCCTTTCTAAATTCTCTTTCGCAACACTTTTCAGCAAGTTCCGAATGATTCCTTCCGGAACCGTCTTATCATGATATTTGACTATAATTTCATTGTTTATGGTGGGGACAGGGATACATCTATACTCATCCCTCAAGGCAGCGTTTTCCAGAAGAAACTTTTTGATCTGTTCTTCCCCCGCATATTGCTTCGTATGTCCGTCGGCAAATGTGGCACGCAAAATAAATTCTTCCCCATAGCAAATCTCAATCAAAGAGCTTGTACACTGCCAGACACCTGTGGGCAGAATCTCAGTGCCCAGGTAAGCGTTGATAAAGGTGGATTTTCCGCTTTTCGCCTCGCCGGCCACAATAAGGCAGAACTTATCCTCCTTTATCTTCTCCGCCTGCGACTCCAAAGCGGCAAGGGAACGGTCCTCCTCAGACATATTTGCCCGCCGAACAATCTCCAAAAATTGAACATAGCATTCCAGTACCTCATCTTTTATCCTGTCATAGCTTGTCATCATAATAAATACCCTCCTCTTTCATCCATTATTTTCACATTATCTCCCTGGCTTCTAAGCCACATGTCAATCCCTTTCCCAAACACTTCCGCCTGAATCACATATCCCCCGGCATCTTCGTCCAATATGACGGCTGTGGGCAACCTGTCCAAAACCGCATCCACATCCTGTCCGCTATAATAGAATTTCACCCTCTGTATTTTGCCCCCATACATAAATTGTATCCTCTTGCGAAATTCGCCCTCTTCAAATCTGCTGTGATATGGGATATGAAATTTTTCATTCAGCACTTTCATTTTCCGTATACGGTCTATCCTGTAAATGGTGGGAAAGGAGTCATTCAACACGTCAAAATCATCCCTCACCTTGTCTTTCTCATCTATAAAGGCCGTAAGGTAAAAGTAAAATTCAGAAAACATAATCGCCACAGGTTTCACCTTTCGGGAGACCACAGCTTTGTCTTTCATCCGATAATAATCCATCTCTATCTGGCGGCATTCTCTGATTGCCTGTCCAATGTCCCACATGGTGTCCATAAACCGTGTTCCATGTCTTGGCTCTACATAGTGAAATTCTTCATTCCTTATTAAATCCCGCACCAGTTTCTGATTGCTTTCAGGAACACAGCAGACCACCAGCCGCTCAAGCATATCCGTCATTTCTTCCCTGACAAACGCACGGCTGTCCAAGAGTATTTTGCACAGGGCAAGAACCTCGCTGTCTTTCAATTTAATTTTATCAGCATGTTCCAGCCGGTACCCTTTCCTGGCCCGATCATAAATCACCAGATTGGCGGCTCCTGTACCCTCCGTGTCCTCATCCAGAAAATTCCTGATTTCATCTATGTCCCTTTGTATGCTTCTCTCATTCACACCATATTTGCCGGCTTCATTGGCCTTATTAATCACATACCCGTTTAACAGTTTTGTGTAAATGGACAGCACCCTCTCCACCTTATCTCTTTTTGCTTCCTCCATTGCCTTCTCCCTCACACTGCAAATGAAGCATTCCATCTGCTTGTCCTTTGCTTACAATTCATTATACACTATGTCTATGACAGAGAATGTCTATGTAATTTTTTCTTTTCTAAAATAATAAAAACTGATTTGCCTGCGGGAACTTCGCTGTCAAAATGAAATGCCCCGAAGCGCAGCCGGCTGCGCACTGCGGATATCATCACATTTGATGTATAAGATCTGAAAGCCTTTTCAGGAGCATGGCATCCGATTCCTGACGGCGGATAAAGGAACTGTCAACTCCGTTCCTGCGGATTCTGTCCATCCACAATAAAGCCGCCTCCCTGGCAATGCCCTGTTCCAGCATTCCGTAATAAATGTATGCCAGCTCATTGGATACATTTGTGTTGAAAACCGCAGGATCGTCCGAATTTACACATACCAATACATTCTGTACATCGTTTGGCCTGTTCATTTGATATAGCTGATTCTCTTCCAGAACATCCAAATCCCCAATGGCCGTGTTGGAAGAGGGGTTCACTTCTATCACAATTCCCTTCTTTCCCAGCTTCTCTTTGAGTATCTTCTGAAGTTCTTCTATCATCAGCAAATCCTGTTCCGTGACTTCATAATGAATGGGTTCCTCCATTCTCCTGACAAACCTTTTGCAATGCCTTGCGGCCACAAAGAGATCTGCGTCCCAGGAAATTTTCTTTCCCTCCTGTAATTTTTTACAGAGATTTTCTCTGATATATTCATATTTCTCCTCTAGGGCATCTGTGACCATAGTACCTTGAAACAGCCCATGGTACCCTGCGATAAGCGTCTCTACTGGAAGCCCCGGTGTGCCGTAAATCTTCTCGGCAAAATATAGAATGCGCTGCTCCATATAAGCCAGCACCGCCGCCTGAAAATCGCTGTAATTTCTGCTCAGGGTATCATATGCCCAGAGATAGTTCTCCAATGCCTCCATCTGAGGTATGATGACCACAGGGTTTTGCTTCCTCCATTCCCTGGCTCGAATTCCCAAAGCGATTCCATGCCCAATTCTGTCCCCCGCATGGAACTTCAGGTATTCCACCGCTTCGTCCATTCTTCTCAGCCCGGACAAAATGTGCCTGAAATCTTCCCCGGCATGGAAGGTAAAACCAAGACTCTGTATGTATTCCCCAAAACTGCCGCTTTTGCCCACCCGCTCAACACTGCTGTCCCTGGCCCTTTCATAAATGGGAGCGAATACCCAGACGGGCGTGGAATTTTCCAGACTGGCCGCATCAATTCCCACCAGATACCTGCTCATTTCACTGTGTTCCGACCTAAGCCGAATAAAGGCGTCAATTTGTTTCTCATATGCTTTCTGCAATCTTCCAAATTGCAGATAAGAGCAGTTTTGATGGGCATTTTGAATACATTTTTCACACCCCTGCGCATCCGGCCGCTTTAGGAAATGAATCACCAGCCCCACCTGGGGTATGCGGCGGTATGGCACAGTTTCCGTCCCATCATAATAATCCTCCCGCAGAATCTTTTGATACGCTTTCAGAAAGGACAGTACATCTTTCTTAAAGCGGCTGTATGTATCAGGCATGGAGGTCCGAAATTCCACCTTGCGCAAATCAGGATTCTGTAATTGCTCCCTGATGGCATTCTCCCAGAAGTTACTGGTATTGATATGGTTCAACGTGGAATTTACATTGTAATGAGCCTGCTGAAAGTAATCCAGACCCTTAATGGTCTTCTGTTGTACACTCACATGGAACAAATACCCTCTGATACGGAGATATTGCATAAAACATTGTTTATGTTCCAGAAGAGAGGCAGAATTAAGAAAATAGCTCAGAGCATAATATAAAAAAACATTTTCATCAAAGGTATGGAGCTGTGTATTTTCCCTTAGGACTTTTGTACAAAACCGCCCTTCCAAAGCTTCTTCCGGCAGAATCTCCGCCAGGCTTTCCCACAGCCCTATATAATAGGCAATAATATCCCTTTCCTCTTTCTCCCGGAAATTTTCTTTGTAGAATGACTCAAAAGGCATTCCTTTGCGGAACTTTTCCGCCAGCTGCCCAACGCTCTCAAGTCCTGTCCCATTTTTCTGGTCATCTTCCTCATCCTCCGGCTCCACCCTGTCCGGGGAAAAATGTAAAACCAGCCATGCCCTTACAATTCCGCATCCCAATATATAAAAAAGCATTTCTTTATTTTCATCTCTGGTTCCGCTTACGAATTCTTTGTCCAGAAATCCCTTCCCTTTCCGGGCGGTAAGGGGTTCCATAAGAGAATCCCAAATGCTGGAAAAGGTTCTTGACACCCCTTTATGGAGATGATTCTCCGCCACCCCCTGTTGCAGAATCCGGGACAGCTGCTGATCCGCTATCTCTATATTCCCATAGAAATCATCCAGGCATGACGCATCCTGTTCCCTCTGATTTATAATCATATAGACTATGGCAATGACATCCATGGGCATATGGCAGCTTATGCTATGAAACAGGTTCACCTTGTTCCCACCTGCAAAACCGCCAAACACAGCCTCATCATCTTCGTTTTTCCAATATTTAAAAACGATTCTGCCATCCCTGTGGGAAATCAGGGTTTTTGCCATTTTCCGCATAGTCCATTCATACAATTCCAGGCTATCCTTATAGTTTTCCGCATGATACAGGAAGCATTTTTCCAGGTACAGATAGATTTCATCATAGGAGTAAATAGTATAATTTTTTCGTATGTATCCAATCAGCTCCCTTTTTAATCCCTCCTGTATCTTTTTCAGATTTTGTCCTTCCCCTCTGCTCTGTAACTCCGCAATGTATTCCCCGATACCATCTCTTTGAAACGCCTCTCTGGTGGTAAAAGGATAACAGAGTACCCCCAGAAAGCGGTTAATGGAATCATTGAGCATTGTCATTCCCCTTTCTGTCTGGTTCAGTTATCAAATAACTGATTGAATTCCTCTGCGTCCACCGGCTTTTCTTCCTTTTCATCCAAGCCCTTATTCAGCCTGTCCATAAATGTACTCTGAACCTGTTTGTAGGCAGTTCTGTGGGCTTCGGAGACACCTTCCGCAACCTCCTGCAGCAGCTCTGCGTATTCCATGCCCTCCCCTGCGTACTCTGTGGCCATTTTGTACCTGTAACAGCACTGGAGAAGGAATTTAAAATATGAAAACTTCCCTTCCTGCTCCCAGCCGCCGTCCGGCATTATATGCGCTTCCCATAAATCCCTCTCCAAAACCCAGGCGTCGTACTGGCCGTATCTGACCCTGTTATTAGTTGCAAGAGCGTGTAATATACCTATAATTTTACGACAGTTCAAAAACAATATTCCTTTCTTGAAAGATTCACCATTACCTCCCTCATTCAAAACACCCAAAATCTCTGTTTTTGCCTCTGACGCCTTGGTTACACTGACCCCATCATACGCATTCAAAAACTTCTTCCAATCCTCCTCTGCCCCCTGTGTATCCACAATCCAGCCGCAATACGAGTTTTCGTTATTCGCCGTATACTCCTGGATAATATTTCCAAGATGACTTTGTAACTCTTTATTCAGATACGAAATTGCCGCTTCCGCCATTTCTTCCTTCCAGAGATTTTCTTTATGAATAGCACGCAGGAGCGCAATCTTTCTCATAAATTTATCCTTGTCTGTCCTGGAGGTTTTTTCATCCGTTCTCCAGGCCTTTTCAAAGTCCACTTCCTCCCAGTCTTTCCCTTTTTCATTTTCTATTTCCTGTTTTAACAACCTTGCCATCGCGTTCTGCAATATCCTTCTGGCATACTCCCCGTAATGCATATTTCCTATTTTTGCGCATGCCTCCTGGCAATCCCTGTCAAACATACGCAGTACAACATTCTGTTCTTTGTTCCTTGACATCATGCTCAGGAAATAATCCAATTCTTCTTTAAATTCGTAATAGTACTCCCCTGCTTTTTTCCAAACGATTTCTTTTTTATCCCCTTCCTCTTTATCTGCTCCCGCAATATTTACTTCCGCCACGGACTTAAGCGCTTTCCAGAAAGCGCTTAAGATGTCTTGGTCTGTCTCCACAGTCATGGCACTGTTTTTTAGGTCATTCTGTGATTTTTCTTGCAGATACAAAGGCAATATCCTATCCACAGGAAGGTTTTTATAATAGGCCAGATTAATCACCAATTCCCCTTTTGTCAAAAAGCTGTTGTTGATATTCGCCAATTCTTTTATACCCTTTTTCAGCCCATCCTTCCTGAGATTCCCATATCCCTTCATGTCCATCACCTTCTCCGCAATGACAGGATAGCAGAACAAATCCCACAGGGCTTCCTTTTTCATGTTCTGATAGCTTTCGTCCCCTTTTACTACTGCTGAATATTCTGTCTCATACAGAATTCTCGCCCCAAAGTCCACCAGTACAAACAAAGCAAACCTTTCCAGAGGGTTAAATCTTTCTATTATAATATCTTCACCCTTGGACTCTTTGCTCTGCGTTTTCACAGTTTCATAAATAATCCCATAAGCATTATCAAAATAAACCTTGCTGGACTCTGCCGTGGCACCCACGGTAATCATTCTGGTCTGAATCTCATTCCTGTATTGATTGTAGATTTGTTTGGAAGCGACGATGGTGTCCAGAAGACGCTTTTTCTCTTCCAGATACTCCTTTTTCGTTTCGCTCTTTTGCTCCATTTCCCGGCTCTGCGCTATCTCGCCCAGAACATTGTATACATTGTTCAAGCCCCTGGATGTATTGTCAAATAAATGATATGTATACGGAATAGCGCCGTCCTTCCCTGATTCCCCATACCGGAAAAAAGCCGGATCCACCCACCCCGTTAATGCCCCTTCCAGGAGTTTGGCAAGATTGGTTTCTTCTCCCTCCTTTTCAGGATTTCTAATACAATACTTTCCCCGCTCCTCCAGGGACCATTCCTTGATATTATGCCTGAATACGGGCGGGAGTATCTTCTTCAAATATTCATAGGCCAATTGTCTCTTGCTTTCCAGAAGGGATTTCTCCCCTGCCCCTTTTGTCAGGATGGTTTGTTCCAAAAGGCTGCCCTGCAGGGACTTTTCCTGCCTGAGAAATTCCAGTGTCAACGCCTCCTCAAAGGTCTCCAAATCCCCGGAGATAAAGGTCACGATATTCTTATTGGCCAGATAGGATAGAAGCGTTTTTACCACATCCATACATCGCCAGGTACTCAAATCAATGTCATCTATAAAAAGAACCAGAAGTCCCCCATTCCCCTTTTCCGATTCTGTCAGCTTCTCCACTAGCGTATGGAATTGCCGGATAAATTCGTTGTCGGAATTAAAGATTTTGGCAGAACCATTCACATAATCGCTTTCCGTGGTGTACTGCCCGATGAGAATATCACGATATTCTTTCTGAATATAGGTATACTGCTTCAGCACATTATGACAGATTGTCTGAAGCTCATTTTCCTTGATGCAGTATGGATCTCTCTTCTCCTGATTCTTTTCCTTTTTCACACGCTTATCTACAATGTCCTTAAGCATTCCGAGAATTGACGCCATAAGAGTGCCTGAGTCAGACATATTCTCAGGGACAATGATGGGCAATATAATATCCCGAGAACTGTTTTCCATTTCATAACCTTTATTCCGCCCGCTATTTTCCCCGCCGTTACCGTCATCCTTCCCGCCCCCATCCTCTATGAGGCGGTTACGCACAGTTTTTAAAAGAGAGGTTTTGCCGGCCCCTCTGACACCAATAATGCCGATATTGTTGGTCTTCTGGTCATTGCCGCTTATCTGCGCTTTCTCCCTGCGAAAATTGTCCAGCTGGTCATATATCTGTTCATAGGTGGGCAGAATCAATTTCGCCTCCTCTTTGGTCAGACACCTGGCCCCTATCTTATGATTTGGTACCTTACTGTCACTCATCCTATTTGTTCTCCTATTTTAAGTCGCTGCCAGACGGCACTAAAAGGTGAGGTTCCTTCGGCGCACGCATGGGAGCAAATTTCATTCGTAAGTAATCAGCAGACACTAAGTAGTGTCTCATGAAATTTGCTCTCGTGCGCCTTCACAACCTCACCTGTCCAGTAATTAATGGCTTGACATTTCTTAGCTGTACTATTCCAGTGCCATTTCCGCTGGATAGTTCTTCGCCGAACCATCCAATCTGTCTGTACTCTTCAGTTTCCAGGAATCTTCCAGTCCGAAACTGTTTTATTTTATATTCCCATAAACGGGAATTTGTTTCAGCCTTCTCGCCACTGCTCTCATTTCTTTGTCTATTTATTTTATCATATACAACCATTTTTTTCTACTCAAAAATGATATATTTATGGGGGCCTGGGGGGGCAAGTTGCGGAACTAAATTAGAGGGATAATTCTATGAAACTATTGATAATAAGGCATGGGGAAAGTGAAGCTGATATTTTAGATGTTCATGAGGGCAGAGCTGATTTTGAACTGACTGAACGGGGGCATCGTCAGGCGGAAGCTATGAGCGAATATGTAAGTCAGAATTATCAGATTGTAAAGATTTATCACAGTACTCTGAAAAGAGCTGCCCAAACTGCCGCTCATCTGGCTCAAATAACTCAAATACCTTTGATTCCCCATGAGTATTTAATGGAATTTAACAATGGACTCATTGCAGGTTTAAAACACAGTATTGCCATGGAAAAATATCCGCATGTAAAAGTACCCTTGCATTCCTCTGTATATGAACAGGAAAGCATGCTTACATTCAGATATAGGGCAGAATATATGCTGTCAAAGCTGATAGCTGAAAATGCCCCTGACAGCACCATAGCAGTCGTCACCCATGGCGGCCTGATTAATCAGCTCTATCGTGCGTTCTTCAGATTGCCCCTGGATTCAGAATATGTATTCCGGACAGGCGACACAGGAATTCATGAATGGATTATGGAGGGAAATTCTCGCATTTTGGTAAGAGCAAATTATATTCCCCATAACTTATAGAGGTCATCCCAGTCAATCCCTTATAGTTCAGAGTATTTTGCCCTTCAAGCTCCCGATTTTCAAGTGTTTGCCCTCGTTTTCACCCCTGCTGCCAGACAAGGGCACATTTGATGCCCAGCAGCTGAACTTTTCTTAATCTTCGGTTGTCCTACATGGTTCTGTTTAAATGCCAGAGTCTCACAATAAACACAATTTGTCCCATAACATATGCTCCCATGATTGTAAAACAAGATACCACCGTCATATATCCTGTGAAAATCAAAGCAAAAATAGATACCCCCATGGCAAAGCTCATCACTTTAAAACCGCTGGCCATAGCCGCATTGCTAAGGGCTATGTTTCTTTCGTCACTCTCTTCAATTTCCACTTCCCTGGACTTTCTGATGAAATCACATATTCCTGCCATCACAAATAAAATTCAAATCAACTGTTACATAATCTCACATATCTGGAGATTTCTTCAAGAATAACACCTGCTTTACATTTTCGCTCTATGGATATATTATAATCTTACAAATATGAAAAAAACTTGTCACACTGCCGTCCGAACATTGTCTAATATAACAGGAGGTAAAATCTATGAATAACAAAACAAACGAAGAATTACAGGCTTTGATCGCCAAAGCTACCGAAGGGGATAAAAAGGCCCTTGAATCAGTCGTTGCAAGTGTACAGGACATTGTATTCAATCTGTCTCTGCGGATGCTGGGCACATTCGCTGACGCAGAGGACGCCACACAGGATATACTGTTGAAGGTAATTACACATCTATCCTCTTTCAGAGGTGAGAGCGCATTCACAACATGGGTATTTCGTATTGCAGCAAATCATTTGAAAAATTACAAGAAACATATGTTTGCCCATCACCCACTGAGCTTTGAGTTTTATGGAGACGACATAGAAAACGCCAAAATACAGGATATACCGGATTTAACGCAGAATGTGGAAAAGGATGTTCTGGCAGAAGAACTGAAAATGTCCTGCACTAACGTAATGCTGCAATGCCTTGATATGGAAAGCAGGTGCATCTTCATATTGGGTACCATGTTTAAAATTGACAGCCGCATTGCGGGAGAAATTCTGGGAATAACCCCGGACGCATATCGCCAAAAGCTTTCCCGCACACGAAAGAAAATGGCAGAGTTTCTTGCGCAGTATTGTGGGGAATATGGTCACGGCAGATGTAAATGCAAAGAACGATTGAATTACGCAATCCAGACCCATAGGCTTAATCCGCCGCAGCTGGATTATATGACGGCCACGGAAATACCCCTTAAGACCATGTATGATGTAAAAAACGCAATGGAAGATATTGACGATTTATCTCAGGATTTCTCATTCTGCAAACCTTACCGCTCCCCGGAACGCACCAGGCAGCTGATACAGGAATTTTTAGACTCCACACAACTATCCATTGTCCAGAATTCATAAATGATAGCTAAGAAATGTCAAGAGGAAATTTAAAAACAGTCTCTGAACGGAGGTGCCCGGAAGGGTTTTCAGACGCAAAAGCGGCTGAATAACCCTTCCCTAGTTGGGGCACCGAAGTGCAGAGACCGGCACAAGTTCCCGCAAGCGGGAACTGAAATAGGAGAAAAAATATAATGAATACACAGTTAATCATCGATTACTTATGGGCCTTGAGCATGAATAACAACCGTGAATGGTATCACGCAAACAAAGATGATTTCAAAAAAGCAAATGCTGAATTTGAAGAATTCCTGCGGGTGCTGATTTTGGAAATCGGTAAATTTGACAAGGACATCTTACACCTGATTCCCAAAGATCTTACATTTAAACTCACAAGAGATACCCGCTTCAGCCATGATAAATCACCTTATAATCCTTCGTTCCGTGCCCACATTTCCTCCAAGGGCAAACTGCCTGTTCCTGTGGGATATTATCTTATGATAAAGCCTGAAAATCAGTCCTTCTTAGGCGGCGGTCTGTTTGCCGATATGTTTAAGGACGCAACAACAATGGTACGGGATTACATTGCCCAAAATGGTGAAGAATGGGAACAATTGATTCATACGCCGGAGTTTGAAAAGTATTTCACTGTGCAGGGCACCGCCCTGAAAAATGTTCCTGCGGGATATGATAAGGAACATCCCCAGGGAAATTATCTGAAATTTAAGAGCTGGTATCTGGAATATCCGCTCAAGGATGAGGAATTGGCCAACGGGGAAGCACTTATTGCGAAAGCAGCAGAAATTTTCCGTGTCATGAAACCTTTTAACGACTATCTGAACAAGGCTCTTGTAAACTTTCAGATGCCAACAAGATAAGGATATGTGACAGCTGCCTGTGGCCAGGTCCGTGACAGAATATTATCCCGCCAAATCACATATACTATGGCGGGGGGTATCTTCCATGCGACAAGTAAAACACTATATGATGATTGGAATGATTTTTGTATTCATTATCGGTTCTCTGGCCCATTTCCTATATGATTGGTCTGACAATCATTATCTGGTTGGTCTGTTCACACCAGTCAATGAGTCCATATGGGAGCACATGAAATTACTCTTTTTTCCCATGCTGCTCTATTCTGCCCTGCTGATTTTCAGGTTTGGAAGAAGTTATCCATGCATTGTTCCCGCCCTATGCGCAGGACTTTCATTGGGAACGGCTTCCATTCCCATCCTTTTCTATTCCTATACGGCCATCATTGGAAAAGATGTTTTTATCTTAGATATAGCCACATTTATTATCAGTATACTGATTGCATTCCTGCTTTCCTACCAATTCACACTTTCATGCAGGTTAAAGCCATGTACATTCTTACTGTGCTGTCTCGTTTGTATTCTCTTCATTGGCTTTATCCTATTTACGTATCATCCGCCCGACCTTTCTATTTTCATGGACCCAACCCTTTCGCAGGAGACTTAACGCTTATAACTTCGTAACAGTTCTACAGGCCCCGCCGAACTGTTACGAATTGAGAAAAATCTTGTTGTAGTATCTATCACTTTGGCAGTTTCTGCAAAACCAGGTTGATGCCGTAGTCATTGTGTGCTATAATCCGTTCAGCAGTTGTTTAAACGTGGGTATCAAAAGAAGAAAGAGCTGAAATCCAGAATAGTCCAGCTAGGAAATGTCAAGAGACAATTTAAAAACTGCCGCACCTTCATACTCTTACACATATCTTCATGCATGCTTTCCCTTTAAATAAGTCTGCTTTTCAATCCCATTCATAAATCTATCATGCATTGCATACATCAAATCCCCCACAAGGGTCCTATATTTCAGGTATACACTTTGTGTTATTTTTTCTTCAGAAGATATATCCCCTCCATGCGCAACGCCATTTCTATATCTGATAAACGTATCTCATGTTTCTTTCAGATTCGGATTAGGATATGTATATTTTTCCCAATATTCCGGAAATTTCTCCAAGGAAAACTGGCTTAATAATTTATTTAAAACCCCAAAACCCACATTACTCTCCGTATCTACAATCTAGCCTAAACATTTTCACGACCATCACTCCACCCTAATCACAGGCCGATAAAAGTGAAAATCGTTATTCAGAACGTCATCATCATCCTCCTCCGGTTTACAATGAGGAGAACAGGACAGGAACCCCACAAACGCGTCATTACCGCCACAGAGAGCGCATCCCCCATCACCCCCGCAAGTGGTAAGTGTCTCCGCCTTTACCACCTCTTGCTTATAAGGATCAAACGCAATGGAAATGCCAAAAAAATTCGGTTCCTCCATGTCATAGGGACGCGTATCCCCCTCTTCTTCAAAGTAATACAAATGCATGTCCTCCTGAATCCCCTCTCCCCAGGGAAACAGCGTGCGGCACCCTCCCCCACTCAAATAGGCCCATTCGTCCGCCGTCGGCATGGAATACCCCTCTTTTTCAAGTATTTCCTTCAGCTGCGGATAAGTAATCTCTTGATAGAGAAACACCTTCCATTCGCCTTCCACAAACTCAAAGCGGACATATCCCACAATATTCAAACTTCCACAGGAAGGCGCATGTTTCTCGAAATCCCTCAGCCATTCCGGGTGTGCCTGAATCCTGGGATCGTCCATTGTCACCGGCTCCCAGCCGATTTCTTCCAGCTTTCGTCCCACCAGCATGGGCGGTATCAAAGCCTCTCTAACCGGAGCCATTACTTCCCGAATAAATTCTTCCCCGGAACCCTGATACTCACATTCCTTCAGCGCCTCATCCAATTCCGCCTGATTCTCCTCATCCAGACCAGTCTCAAATTTCTCCCAGCCCAAAGTTACGGTCCCTCCAGGCACAAAGACAAATTCCTTTCCGTCCTTTTCCATCAGTCCGGTGACACATTCCCTGCCCCACCTGGAAAAAGTACGCAGCCCCTTACATTCCATACCATATCGTTCTGCCAACGCCTCCATAATTGACAGCTTCTCTGCCTCCTCCAATCCATCAAATTGAGGAGAATAAAGATTTTTCTTCATAAACAAAAATCCCTCCCGCAAGTCTTTATCAAAATATCGTTTCTTTCTTACTTTGTTTCCAACTTTTATTCTGTAATAACAGCATTCCAGCTTAAAATGCCACACAATTTCTACAATCACCCCTATCATATCCGGATGATTCACAGGCACCACAATATCTCCATACCAAAATCTGGGAGGCACCTGTAATTCTTTCATTATGGTACCACTTTCCAGCAAAACCCTTCTTGGCGATAAAATAAACATTTTGTTATTTATGCCATCCATCCTATAATATACCACCCTTTGGAATAATCCCAAAGGGTATGTTTCAAGACATACTCCCCACCTGCCATTGAACCGCTGAGGCAAATGATAAGATTCGTCCATGCCAGCCTCCCACGATACCTCGTCATTATTTGTTTGCAATGTCAAACACCCCCGCTGTCTTTGCGTTTTTTGCCACAGCACAGACATGACTGAACTGCCGCATTTATATGAATGCTGTTGCGTCAAATCGCTCCAAAACAGGCAAACATCGAACTCTCAGACATTCATGCAGGTTGTCACGGCAGTCTGCGCAAGGACTTACCGTGCCAGAACTGCCGCTTCATAGTCCCCCAGGATACCCGAGAACTCCCTGCCGTTTATAAGGTTCTTCCATCCTTCCATGACACGATACCCCAATCCTTCTCTCTCCGGCAGCGTGACATTTCCCTTCCCGGCATGAAAAACCACTATGACATGCTTCTCCTCTAATCGCCTTTCCATATAGAGAATCCCCTTTTCCTCATCCGCATATTGTGCCGTAATAAGCCCCTTTGTCAATACGGGATACTCATGCCTGATGCGGATAAGGGTTCGATAATAAGCCAGACAATCCAGATTCTGTCTGCTTTCCTCCCAGAGCATTCCCCGCCTGCAATCCGGGTCCGGCCCGCCATCCATGGCCACCTCATCACCATAATAGATCATGGGCATCCCCGGAAGCAGAAGCTGCAACGCCGCAGCCAACTTTTGTTTTCGCAAATCATTTCCGGCGCTGTACAAAAATCTCGCCGTATCATGACTGTCAATAAAATTCCAGAGGTATCCTTCCAAACACCGATTCAGATTTCCTTTGATAAAATTGAGGTTCCCCACAAAATCCCTAATCCCCAGTTCTTCGGCGGCAATCAGATCCACAACGGAATGATAGAACTGATAATTCATAACGCTGTCCCATTCATCCCCCTCCAGGAAATCCCCGGCATAATGCCAGATTTCCCCAATGAGCATCACATCTTTCTTCACTGCCTTTATCTCTCTCCGGAACCTCTTCCAGAATTCATGACCAATCTCATCCGCCACATCCAGACGCCATCCGTCAATATCGCACTCCCGAATCCAATAGGATGCCACATCAATGACATAATCCGCCGTTTCTTTATTCCTCAGATTCAGCTTCGGCATATACCCTGCGTAACTGAAAGTCTTATAACTGGGTCTTTTCCCCCATTCCATCACAAGCGGAAAGCTCTCGATATAATACCAGTTCAAATATCTGGACGCTTCCCCCTTCTCTCTTATATCCCTAAAAGCGAAGAAGTCCACTCCCGTGTGATTAAAAACACCGTCCAAAATGACATACATTCCCGCTTCATGAGCCTTACTCACAAGTTCCTTCAAATCCTCCTTATCGCCAAAAGAAGGATCAATTTTATAATAATCGTGAATATTGTATTTATGAGTGGAATCAGAACTGAATATGGGCGTCAAGTAGAGAATATCTATCCCCAAATCTTTTATGTAATCAAAATGGTTAATAATGCCCCTGAGAGAACCTTTCAGATCTGTACGGGCGTCCATGGGCGCATGATACCAGATTTCTTCCGGCACCTCCTTGTCCGTGGCAAAGCGGGAAGGAAAAATCTGATATATCACCTTATTTTCAGCCCACTCAGGCACATCAAATATCTCCTCCTCCCTGAGCGTCTGGGGACAGTCAAACATCCTGTCAATATGAGTAATAGGGCTATCATAAAAACCATGGTTTCCATAATAAGCCACTTTCCCCTCTCTATCTTCTATTTCAAAAAAATACCGCAGACAGACCACATCAATCTCCGCCACAACCTCATAATAGTCCCTGTAATTGTCCGAATACACAACCGCCATCTCATACTCCTGCCTTGTATCCATATACTGAATCGGCAGATATTTATTCTGTGTATGAAGAATAACCCTTGCTCCATCGTCTTTCTTTACTTCAAGCCGTATTAAAAAACGTCCTTTTCCTATCGCATAGCAATATCTTCTGTCAGCGAAATGTCTGATTGCAGCATATTCCATATCTTTCTCCTTCCTGGAGCCTATTATTTAACAGATTGTCCTGTACTATAATACCTTTTGACAGCATCACAACACGATTTCATACACCTTGCCCACTTGGACAAAATTCTCTTCTATGTCAAAATTATACCATACTTTCCTGTACTTCAGTACACATGGAATCAGAAGTTGACGCAACACCCTTCTGTGCCAACATTATATCACGATTACCACAATAAGAAAACCCTTTTTACTAACCGCATTCCGCAATTGTTACACTTTTCATTACTGTTCACTCGGTGTCGCCGCAAGGCGTTCTCATGCGTCTTTTGCATGACAAACCCGAGGTTGCTGTGCGCCAAAAGGCCTGTCCAAAGGCGGTTTACTACCTTGGCTTTTTGTGTGCATCTGTTGCTGTGAAGGTCGTCAACAGTAACCACTCTTCCGCCTCAATGACACCGGACATTCACAAAGTTCAGTTTAACATTGACCCGTTCTGGTCAAAATCAGAAACGCTCCTATCTGCCGCCCTGAGCGCCTGTATCATTTTCGAGGCTTCCGCCGAGAATTGGCAGGCTGTGGATTTTGGCCAACAGAGAAAGCAAATGACGAAATAAAAAAACATATCGAAGAACTGGGAGTAAAATAAAATGGAATTGTATATGCGTTTGTGGTAAAATAATGATGTTGAACAATTCATGAAATCCAGATATTTTGAGGTGAAAGTATGGAACATATAGTAAAATTGGACGGAATTGTAACAGGATTTAATGTCGCAGAGCATTGCATTGACTGTATGTGCGGAAAAAATCTAGTAAAAATTGATAAATACTCCCATAGGATTATTTTTCAAAAGCCGGTTTTTGAAAAAGACGGATTATCAAGGAAACTAATCGCAGATGATAAACAGATTTTTATATATGATTTTTGCGCACTTTATGTATTAAACCGAGAGAATTACGAGCTTATTGGCAAATGGCAATTGGGGAATGATTTGAGTTCTGATATATGCGGAATGGCAATCGATTGTAATACCATTTATTGTTCTATCCGCAATGGAAAAATGATTGCCGTTGACAGACAATCGTATCAGTCAAATGAGTTTATTGTCTCCGAAAGCAGTATGTGGAGCATCAAAACATATGATTCATACCTGGTAAGCGGAACAGTAGACGGGAAAGTGCTGCTGTTAGATAAAGTGGGGCTTTCCATTGAAAAAAGCCTTGTTTTAGGCAAGAAAAATATCGGTAGTTTATATATTGACGGAGAAACCCTATATGCCGCAGGCCACAATGGGAAACTTTTTAATATCAATATGAGAAACTTTGAAATTGAGTCTTCCATGAAGAATGTCCATAAGAAGATGTTTGATTGCGCAGGGATATATAAGGATATGCTGGTAACAGTTTCTTATCCTTGCTCGGAAATCGCCTTTTGGAATAAAGATACCTTAGAAAAGAAAAAAGTAATTAATATTCCATTAAAATTGTCAGGACATACTCAAATAGAAAATAATTTTATGTATATATCTTCCCGCAATATTTTAGGGATTGATAAAATTCAATTCAATGAGTAGCAAATATCCATTTGCTGCGGAAACAGCCTTCTGACTGAAATAGTTAAGGAACAAGAAACCCAAAGCAGACAACATAACAGATAGCAGGAATATGGGTGATTTCACAAAGCAAGAAATGTAAGCGAGAATAAATATACATGATATAATATTTTCAAACAGTTGCAGCTGCATCATGATTGGAGTGAATGTGAATGAACAATTTTCTCCATACTATTTCCACAATTGTGGAAATCTGGCTGCCTGTCAAAAAAGCAGGAGGTAATTGACAGTCCTCTTGACAATTGCGCAAGACAGGTATAACCTATACTTATTCTGACAAATTATACTTTTCTGCTGCCAGGCAGCTAAAGGACGTGACATTTGCCGCAAGCCGCCGCACCGCTGAATCAAATCTGTCACAAAAGATTCGTCCAGCTAAGAAATGTCAAGAGGATTTTTAAAACAGTCTCGGAACGTGGGTGCAATGTGTCTTTCTTCCCTAGTCAGGGCACCGAAGTGCAGAGACCAGCACAAGTTCCCGCAAGCGGGCACTGGAATAGGAGGCATGAATTCATGGGTCTTTTCTCACCAAAAGCCACAAAAGGAAGCTTTGTATTGCGGGATATTATTTATCAAATCACTGGAACTTCTCTACACGCCAGCTATCAGAATTTGGGACTTGTGCTGTTCCCGGCACTGGAAGCAAAAGCGGATCGGGAAAAAGTGGAATACGAGATGCGCCATATTCATCTTTATCACAATAACGGATTTCAGACCCATGCCCCCTCTTTCGAGGCATTGAAAGGCCAGCAATTCATATGGACAAGCGAATATAACGATCAGAACGAAGAAGCGGGAACACTCTGTGTACAGGAACACGAATGCGTTCGGAAAGGCACCATTGAAATATTGGATGTGGAGAATAATGAACTGACAATCAAATGGAGCGGTCTGGCCGACGTGGGCTGGAGCCGGAAATACGGAGAAAACGTACCGTTTGAAACCATTTTCTCCGTTAAAATCCCCCAGCGCATCCCCTACACTTTGGATGCCATCCAATCCACAAAAACCCAGTTGGATGAACATACCCTGCTGGAAATTCTTAATTTGCCGGAATTCAATCAGGAGGTGTCACGGGTGTCCGAATCCTGTCAGTGGGAAGATTTTAATACCATTTTAAAATTCCGTGTGACCAGAAATGGCACTGACTATCTGGGGGAAGTCTGTTTCAAAAACGGAAAAAATAACTTTGAACTCCATATGGATGAAAAATGCCCCATAAAACTTTCCTTCAGATATGTGGACTTTAATCTGAAGGCCAGATATGAACAATTTTCTTTTGAAATTCTGTCATGAAATATCTTGTCATGAGAGAGCCATTCCAAAGGCGCGTCTGAGAACCTCTTCCCCCAGACGCGCCTTTACTTCATTTCACCGCTACAAGTCTTGCGTGCCCCCGGCTCTAATGTCTCCTTGCGGTCCGAAGGATACAATCCACCGCCGCTTCGGCGTGTGTGGGCAGATTCTTAAACGGCAGGGCAGACGGCCCCCCTTCCGGTTCTTCCACACCTGTATAAAAGGTCTGCACAGCATACCTGGCCAACAGTCCTGATACCCGCCCCCTCTCTATGGAATCCTCAGTGCCCAGAACAATAACCACAAGGTCATGCTCCATGTTCCCGTCATCCACAGTCAGGGATGTGACCAGACAGGCGCCGGCTTTGTTGGTGGTTCCGGTTTTCAGCCCTGTGACTCCGGGCAGATTGTGCAGCAGCGGGTTGGTATTGCGGACATCCAGCGCAAGAGACTTTATTCCTGCCTGTTTCATGGAAGTAATGTCCGTAATCTGGGGATAGACCTTCAGCAGATAGGATACCAGCCGAAACATATCCTCTGCGCTCATGCGGTTCTGCCGCTTTGAGGGAATGGGATCTTCCGTGTAGGAAGGCAGTCCATGGCTGTTGAAAAAGACCGCCTGAGAAAGTCCCAGTTCCACCGCTTTCTGGTTCATCCTTTGCACGAAGACTTCCTCCGTACCGGCAATGTATTCTGCCAGGCACAAGGCGCATTCATTGCTAGAAGGCAGAAGGGAACAAAACAGAAGCTCCTGTACGGTCATCTGCTCTCCCGCCTTCAGTGGCAACACACCGTCGTCCGAATCGGCCAACAGCTGGGCCGTGTCCGAGATTGTCACCGAATCCTCATAGGTAATCTGTCCGGACACAATGGCATCCATGGCAAGAAGGTAAGTCATAAGCTTGGATGTACTGGCAATGGGATAGGATATTCCGGACTGGTATTGATAGTAGCATTCTCCGGTGGTGGCATCCCCCACCAGCACGCTGTTGACCCCATAAAAATAACCTGCCTGTTCCAACGAGACAGCGTCCACCCGGAAAGGTTCCTGCGTATTAATACGAAGAGTCCCTTCCATGGGAACCGTAATATCCACGTCCAGAATCATAGCCAAATCCGCCGCCATCATATAGCAGTCATAATCGCCGGAAGGTAAATTCATAATCATTGTATAGTAAAATACATTCTGACCATTTACCTTGCATTCATTCCGCCGCAGGGCAATATCCGGATTCTCCTGGTCTTCCCAGGGCACATTTTCCCCGCCCACAGGCACGTACACATTCCCCATGTTGAGCGCAACGGCATTTTTCGTAATATCCAAAGAGAAAGATTTGTCCGTATTCTGAAAAACCATGGCCATATCCCGAAGGGAGAAGTATGTGTTATTATCGTAGTCATAATCCAGGGTTTTTACAGTGAAATTACCGCCCCTGTCCGTCTCTGCCCGGCAGAGCCCGGGAATCTGAAAATTCGCTTCCACCCTGACCGGAAAGATTGAGCATAGGAGAAGTACAGATATAAGAAAAGAACCCAATTTCCGCAGCATTGCTTTCATTACATTTTCCTTTCCCCCATTGCGCTTCGGGGCACCCCAAGATAGGTACACGGTGCTTGCAGCTAGGATATTGACCGGACCATCCAAAGGGTCCGTTTCTCTCTTGTCAACGGCACCTGATACATCATCGGCCCATTACGGTGATTGGCTTTGTAAAGTATATATCATTGGAGAATGCCTGAAAAAAGACTCCTGGGCAGATTCTGCCCTTTCTTCTGTTAAAATCAGGGTTTCGTCCTTCCGAATATAAGATTCCTTTATTGTCGTCACCGCCTCGCCCTCATGAACCATTCTGGTCATAATGCCATCTGCCGCTTCATATGTACCGCTTCCCTCATATTGGGCCTGAAGCTCTTCCAGAGAGGGCAGCAAAGCGGGGCCGCAAGTCCTAAGATAGGAAACTGTGGACATGCCAAAAGTCTCGGTTACAAGGGCTTCCACCTTTTCCCCTTCCATGCCGTCCCCATACCCCGCCATATACAGCCTCTCGGTCAAAAGCGCGTGAAAGGCTCTGGCCAAGGCCTCATAGGCCGCCTGGCTGCATTCCTCATAGCTCTCCGGAAGGATATGACACTGAAAAGTTCCCTCCGAAGGCGCTGTCTGTTCCAAAGTCATATTGACCTCAATGGTCAGATTCCGCATATATGTCTCCAGCTCCTCCAGGGAAATGGAAACGGCTTCTATGTCCTCCAGCCAGACAAGCGCCCTGGCGCTTGCCTGTTCTGTCATGTCCAGACCGGCAATCCACTCTCCTGAGAGATTCCTTTCCTCTGACGCGAAAAAGTGTAAATATATCAAAAGAACGGTGGTAACGCTCAATGTTATAAACAATAGCGTACATACAGTATTTTTTATCCTATTTCTCATAGTTTCAAATCCAGCGCTTTTCTATAAAATAAATTGCCGCTTAAAAAACTTTCTAATGATGTTTTCCTGTTTCATAACACCACTTTGCAATATCCTCAATCAATTCCAGCGGCATCGGTTTACTGTATAAAAACTGAATGCTGCCCTTGCTGGTTTTATATGCTTCCAGGCGTTCCGCGAATTCCTCTATGGCCTCCGGTCCCGGATATAAACCCACATGGTTTTTAAAGCCCGCAAAATGGATAATGTTATGCCCTTTCCAAAATGTGGGCATACTCCAGGAAATCTTCTCCTCAGCCTCCGGAAGCGCCTTTCGGATAGTATTTCTCACCGCCCGCAAAGCCACCTGCGCATGTTCCGGCTGCAAAGCAATATACTCCTCAACCGTTTCCGGTTTCTTTCCACTTTGAATTTCTCCCTCCATTTTTCCTCCCCATACTTTACAAATATTTCCCGGCCTACTACATACACAGGCCTATTTTCCCAGACAGACCCTTAGACCTGTTTTTTTAACGGATTCTTTTATTAAAGTATATCAGACATGCTTCTTTTATTCAATAAAAATGTGAGTGGCAAACGTTCTTTCTTCCACAACCATTTTATTCCTGCGGCACCATTAGACAACAAGACCAAAAACCGGAATGAAGAAATAGTTCATTCCGGTTTTGGCCGTTTTACTGTAAATATTCTGTCATCACTTCGTCACCACAAAGCGTTTTTATACTCTCCCTGCTACTTTTATCATCCCATTAACCTTGATACCCTTTGCTCTCTCCTGTTCCAGAATTTCCTGGAAAACTGTGACAAAGAGAACAGCGTCGGGACCGAACAGCGCTTCCCCCCAGCCGCCGTCCCTCTTACTATCCTGGAAAACTCCGCTGTGTACCATAGTGTCTGTAACGTAACATAGCAAAGTTTATAACTTTCAAGTCTGAAACTATTGTTTTTTATGGATTTTTGGGTATAATAAGTATAAAAAACACAGGAGGCGCAGCATGGCTGAACTGATCAATCGCCCTGAGTATTTACATCAGCTCATTCAAAATAAGGATGTGGATTTGGTCAAGATTGTTACCGGAATACGCAGATGCGGCAAATCATCTCTGTTGGATCTGTTTCATCAATATCTGTCAGAAAATGGTGTGGCAGATACAAATATTATTCACATGAACCTGGAGTCTTTGCGCTATCGTAATCTTTCCAATTATCTTGTCTTCTATGATTATGTCAGTGAACGTATTTCCAGTGCCGGAAAGACCTATCTTATTTTTGATGAGCTTCAAGTAATAGAACATTGGGAAAAAGCTATCGAGTCTTTTCGCCTTGATTTTGATGTTGACATTTATATTACAGGTTCCAATGCCTACTTACTTTCAACGGAATTTTCCACCCTGCTTTCAGGCAGATATGTGGAAATCCGTATGCTGCCGCTGTCTTTCAAGGAGTTTTTAACCTTCTACGAATTTGATTCCTCTGTCACAGTGGAGGAAAAATTTCAAAGGTATCTTCAGTTTGGCGGCATGCCCATTCTAAGAGAATACCACTTTAACGAAGCAAGAAGCAACCAGGCGCTGGAAGGAATCTATTCCACCGTGGTATTGCGTGATATTCTTCAACGTAACAGCGGAGCCGATCAGGGAATGCTTCAAAAAATAATGCTTTTCCTTTGTTCTAATATCGGAAGTATTACATCTCCTAACAACATTGGCAATGTCCTGTCCAACGAAGGCGAAATCCAACATGGAATAGGAAAAAATGTCGCCGGTAAAACTGTGGATAAATATATCTCCATGCTGCGCAGCGCATTTATCTTCTACTCTGTGGGCAGATATGATGTGAAGGGCAGACAGCTTCTGAAAACATTGGGCAAGAACTACATCATTGATATGGGATTCCGTAATCTATTGTTGGGCTATCGTGACGGAGAACGCGGCCACATTTTGGAAAATATTGTGTTCTTGGAACTGATTCGGCGTGATTACCATGTCTATATTGGAAAAGTCGGGGAGACAGAGGTGGATTTTGTGGCGGAAAAGCCAAATGATAAACTGTATATCCAGGTAACAGAAAATATGCAGTCACCTGAGACTCGTGAACGAGAACTCAGACCACTGCGCATGATACCTGACAACTATGAGAAAATCGTACTGTCAATGGAGAGAAATTTCATCAACTCCTATGACGGAATCAAATCCTTGTATTTGATTGACTGGTTACTGTCCTGAATGTAAATTCTCAGCAGCGTGAAATCCCCGAACCGTGACACAATACAGTTCGGGGATTCTTCTTTTATTATGACAAAGCGCCCACCAGTCTATTTGCTGTCCTTATGGCTCTGCCAGGCCCTTTGATGATATTGCCGCAGACTACACCAACAAATCAAAGACCCCGCTGCAAGCAACGGGGTATCAAGCTTGCAACGCCCCAAG
>CAJUGT010000039.1 GCA_910586435.1 uncultured Acetatifactor sp.
CGGCAGTGGAGTCCACCGCAAAGATACATTGGCCCGCATTGAGAAAATTCGCGGGATAACTTGAAATTTTAAACGTGGAGAAAGCACCATTTTTCGTATGCTCCGCAATGTTCATAAGCAAATCTTTTGTAGACTCCTGAAAGAGAAGTACCTCACCATCCGGGGTAGAATACCCTTCCCCTTTCTGCTTCAGCATCTGTATCATCATATTATCCGTGGATTTATATAGAAAGGGAATCATCACTTTCTGACCGTTTATGAGAAAATTTCCATCCCCATCCCTGGCCGTGGCTGCCTCGGATACCTCCCAGACAAAATCCCAGGTCAGAACATCCGGCAGCGTATATCCCAATTTCTCCACATAAGTTTTATTGATATAACAGGCTTCCGTGGAACGCATATAGGGAAATGCGTAATAATGTCCTCCAAAAGAACATTCCTCCAAAAACTTGGGAATGATTTCTTCTTCCGTCACCCCCTCAAATCTCAGCTCCGTGCCGCCCAGTCCATATTTTTCATCCGCAAACAGCTCTTCCAGCGGAACCACCTGGTTCACTCCTGTCAGGTATGTGGCAATGTGATCCGGGTACGTAATACAGACATTTGGTGTGGTATTGGTGGCGATATTGGTTATCACATCATTATATATCCTGCCATAATCCGTATACAGCCGCAAATTGACAGTGACATTGGGGTATAAGGCCTCAAAGTCAGCGATTGCCTGTTCATATATATCCGTTTGCGTTTTATTGGTATCGTTTTTCGCCCAGAAAGTTATCTCCATCTCCCTGGATGTATCAAAGACTTCCGGAATCTCAAAAGCCTCCATCCCCCTGGAGCCATGGCATCCTGAGAGCGTCAGGCAGCTCCCCGCCGCCAGAATGGACAGAAGTGTTCTACACATATGTCTCTTTTTGATTGCGTTTCTGATGTCGCTCATCCTTTTGTCCCTCCTCTTGCCACGCCCGCCATTACTTTCCTGCGGAAAATCAGGAAGAGAAGTATCAAAGGCACAGAAATCACAACCACCGCCGCCATCATGGCAGGAATATTTTCCCTTCCAAATCCGTTTTCCCTGATTTCCTGAATTCCGTTTGACACCAGAAAATACCTTTCGTCATCCGTAATCAGCCTGGGCCATACATAAGAATTCCAGCATTCTATTACCTTTAAAATGGTAATGGTAATCAATGTGGGCTTGGAAATAGGAATCATTACTTTCATCAGATATTTCAGATCGGAGGTTCCATCCACCTTTGCCGCATAATACAGACTGTCCGGTATCTGCTCAAAATTCTCCTTCAGCAAATAAATGTAAAAAACCGACGTAACCGACGGAAGAATAAGCCCCTGAAATGTATTGCGCATATTCAAATCCGTGATGGTCACAAAATTTGTAATAATCACCAACTCATTGGGTATCATCATCAGTGACAAAAACAACACAAAAAGCAGATTCTTGCCTCTGAACTCCAGCCGCGCGAACGCAAATGCCGCCAGAGTAATCACTACAAGCATCAGGGCCGTTGTCACCACAGTAAATATCACGGTATTCACCAGATACTGGCCCAAAGACACTGTTGTAAACGCATCCACATAATTTTGCAATGTGGGGGATAAAGTGTAAAACTTGGGAATGTATTCCGAATTATATGCGCCGTAACTTTTCAGGGATGTGAGAATCATCCAGTAAAAAGGAAATAATACAATCACGGCCCAAAACAGCAAAAGCGCATATGTTGCCACATTCCCTATTTTCTTACGGGTCTCCGTTCTTTTTTCTATTTTTTCGTAATCAATCCTGTTTTCCATATGCTTACCCTCTGATTATGACTAATAAATTACGATTTATGATTCCAGTTCCGCTCTGTACAATACCTTTTCCCGGGAAAAATTCTGTACGGAATTTTTATTTCATGTATAGTGAATGTTTTTTTTGCTGAATATCAGATTAACGCATGTAATGGTCAGGACAATAAAAAACAATATGATGGCGGCTGCGGAAGCATAGGACGGATATCCGCCGCTGTCCCCATACAGCATGTCATATACATACCCCACTATGGTATTCATCCCCGCTGCGTTCAGATTGGTGCCAAACAGAGCAACCACGTCACTGTAAGCCTTGAAAGCACCGATAAACCCTGTGATAATCAGATAGAAAATCATCGGTGAAATCATCGGCAGCGTGATTCGCGTAAAAGTCCTGAACCGAGAAGTGCCGTCCACCCTTGCGGCATTGTAATACTGCTGATTCACGGATGCCAGAGCACTTGTCAAAATCAATATCTTAAAAGGCATCACCACCCATATGGTATAAAAGCACAGCACAAACATTTTCGCCCAATAAGGTCCGTCGATAAAATCCACCGCAGTACCGCCAAACCAGGTAAGAATGAGATTTATCAAACCATCTGAATATGCGGTCTTTTTGAACAGAACCATAAAAACCAGTCCCACTGCCAGAGTATTTGTCACATAGGGCAGAAAATATATCGTCTGAAATAAATTCCGCAGCGGTGTAATGGAACTTAACCCGACGGAAATCAGCAAGGCTATCCCTGTGGAGAGAGGAACGGTAATCACCACCAATATCAACGTGTTTTTCACCGCCTGCAAAAAGTAGGTGTCATGTAATACATAAGAATAATTATAAGCCCCTATCCCAAAATAAGTCTGGGACGCGGAATGGTATCCCTCCTCAAAGGAATACACAAATACATCAAAAAGCGGATACACCATAAAGGCGCCCAGGAACAGGAGCGCAGGCAGCAGATACAGCCACGCCTTTGCCCCTCCGTGACCGGATTTTTTCCCTCCCATATCAGTTTCCTTTCCCTTTCTCCATACTTGCGGCAAAAGCAATGCGTTTTCCTGTCATCTTGTCAAATAAAAATACCTTTTCAGGTAAAAGTGAAAATCTGATATGGGACTTATCCGCAAATCCATCCGCAGAATATAATCTTTCTATTCCCTTCCTGTAATCCGCGCTGATAATTGCCCGAATTTTGGGACTTTGACATGCGGAATGGGCGGATATCACTGTGATATCCCTCCCCATCACTTCCACGCCGCCAAAGACACAGCACAATGGCCCTGTCTCCTCCAGAGAGAAGCCTTCCGGTCTGACGCCCACATAGACTTCCCCATTGCCAGGTCCTTTTCTCTTATCCGGCGCCACATCCGTTTCGGACGCCTCTCCTGACTTCCCGGGGGCAAATATATCAAGTACGGCATCAGCCCCGATATACAGCTTATGTCCTTCTATTCTTCCTTCAAAGACATTGATGGGAGGCGTCCCAAGGAATTTAGCCACAAAAAGATTCTCCGGATTGTCATATACCTCCTGGGGCTTTCCAATCTGCTGTACGACCCCTGCGTTCATCACTACAATCATGTCCGAGATACTCATTGCCTCTTCCTGGTCATGAGTCACAAAAATAGTGGTAATTCCTGTTTCCCTCTGAATCCTTCGTATTTCCTCCCTGGTTTGCAGCCTTAAGCGCGCGTCCAGGTTAGATAAGGGTTCGTCCAACAAAAGTACCCTTGGCATCTTTACCAGGGCCCGGGCAATGGCCACCCGCTGCTGCTGCCCCCCTGAAAGCTCTCCGGGTTTCCTGTCCATCAATTCCTCTATCTGAACCAGCTTCGCCGCCTCCTGGGCTTTCTCCATCATCACCTGCTTGGACAGCTTATCCTTGCCTTTCAAATTCTCCAGCGGAAATAAAATATTCTGTCTCACCGTCAAATGCGGATACAGGGCGTAATTCTGGAATACCAGCCCTATCCCTCTGTTCTCCGGCTGCAAATCCGTTACATCATCCGCCCCGAAAAATATTTTGCCGCTTGTGGGTTTCTGCAAGCCGCTGATCAAATTCAGTGTTGTACTTTTTCCGCATCCTGAAGGACCAAGCAGACCAATCAGCATTCCATCCGGAATTTTAAACGAAAAATCGCTTACCGCTATCACCTCCTGGTGATTTTTCCGACCACGTCCCGGAAACTTTTTTGTAAGATTCTGTAATACAATTTCCATATGGTTCCTCCATTCCAGTCACACCGCCGCCGCAGGCAGCAGATTTTTTCCTTCCTACTATTATAATGTAAGAAAACGCAAATGTCCATACTCTGGATTTCACCATTGCAAAATGCCTTTTGACACCTGAAATTGTTCCAAAATATTCTTAATGCCATACCTGTATCAAAAGGATCTTCAGGAAAAATATTATATTTACCATATTTATGAATTGAGTAGACAAACAGACAATAATCTATTATAATTTACCTATCAGAATATAAATCACGCTAAACAATCAGACATTCGCTGTCAACAGCCGGAATGCCTTTATTGTTTAAGAAACATGGGAGGTAAAAATGAAAAACTTCAAAATCAGAACGAAACTATTGATAACTTTTCTGCTTATCATTATTCTGTTCTGCGGTACGGTTTATGTCTCCATAACCGGCTTAAAAGAAAACGAGGCAAGATATTCAGATTTTTATAATGTAGGTTATCAAATTACAAACAAAATCATGAATATGCGCCGTGGACTGCAAATCATTGTAAAGGACATCTCTTATATTACCATCGAAAAGGATGAGACCAAGAGGGATTCCTACCTGCAGGACGCCAAAAAAGAGTTGGCATTGTTGGAGGAAAACGGCAATTGGCTGTTTACCAACTTTAACAGCGCTCCCGATTTACTGGATTCCTTTGCCACTTACATACAGGATGCGGTTAAGTTGCAGGAAGAGGTTATCCAAATGTCTCAGACAGATATGGAAAAAGCCCAGGATATGCTGCTCAACGAGTACCAGCCCATGGTGGAAGCGGCTGTGTCGAATCTGATAGAAATCAGTACAATCGCCGAAGCTGATGCGGAAAAGAATTATCTGGAAACTGTTGAGATGCAGAATATGCTGGTTATTCTTGAAATGGGAATCGCCATCTCTGTATTGATTATCACGATGATTCTTTCCACCTATTTGACCCGCTCCATTACACGGCCTCTCCGTGAGCTGGAAATATCGGCTAAGAAAATCGAAGAGGGCGATTTTAAAATTAACGTAACTTACGAGTCTCGGGACGAACTGGGAAGTCTGGCAAAAGCCTTTAAGAATATGACCTCTATCTTAGATGATATTATTTCGGACGCTTCCAGACTCTTAAGCGAAATGGCTAATGGTAACTTCGATGTCCGTACCAGAGCCGAGAAGCGGTATGTGGGCAGCTTCCAGCATTTATTAGCTTCCATACGCAAGTTAAACCGTGACCTCAGTTCCACTTTAGGACAGATTAACCACAGCGCGGATTTGGTTGCGTCCGGTTCCGGCCAGGTATCTGATGGAGCGCAGGCTTTGGCCCAGGGTGCCACAGAACAGGCTTCGGCCGTGGAAGAACTTGCCTCTACCATTTCCAATATTTCTCATCAGATTAAAGAAACTGCGGATAATGCCATGGAAGCAAGCACACAGTCGAATACGGCTGACAAAGAGGCTGAAGAATGCAACAGGCAGATGAGAGATATGATTGTGGCAATGGAAGAAATTACCCGTACTTCCAATGAAATCGGTAAAATCATACATACCATTGAAGACATTGCCTTCCAGACCAATATCCTGGCATTGAACGCAGCTGTCGAAGCTTCCAGAGCAGGCCAGGCAGGCAAAGGGTTTGCGGTCGTAGCCAATGAAGTCCGCAGCCTTGCAAGCAAGAGTTCCATTGCATCCAAAGATACCGCAAACCTCATTGAACATTCCATTGAAGCCGTGGCACATGGCACTCAGCTTGTAGATTCCACGGCGCAGTCTCTGGTTAAGGTTGTGGATGCAGTGCGCACCACATCCACCAAAGTGGATGCGATTGCCAACGCAGCAGAACAACAGGCTGACGCAATTGAACAGGTTACTTTGGGTGTGGATCAGATTTCCAGCGTAGTGCAAACCAATTCCGCTACCTCCGAAGAAAGCGCCGCTGCCAGCGAAGAGCTTTCCAGCCAGGCAGAAGTACTCAAGAATCTGGTTGCAAAATTCATTCTTCGCGCGGAATATGCCACCGGTAATGTGAATTCTTACAGCAGACCTAATTATGACAGACAAAACAATGTAAGCCAGATAAATCTTGATTGACAAATTAAAAAACCAGTTGGGGAATTGCCCCAACTGGTTTTTTATTGTCTTAATTGTCTTAATTCTCTTATTTGTCTTAGTTGTCTTAGTTCTCTTAGTTCTCTTATTTGTCTTAATTCTCTTATTCCTGTCTGGAAGTCAGACCATCTTTAAACGCTTTCAGCCTTTCATCGGCAATTGCCTGATAGCCGGCCTTTTTATACTCTTCCGCATATTGTTCGTACAATGTATCGAATTCCTCCGGCTTACACATTACCAGCTTGTCACGCAGTTCGGCATATCTGGTAAGCAGGTCTCCCTGGTATTCACCTACAGATTTAATCTCAGTAGCAAACATACAGTCGGTAGGAACCCATCCTTTTTCCCATGCGGCAACCTGGTTATAATAATTCTGAATCAGGTCTTCAGTAAAGTCCTGAGGAAGTCCTACAGGAGAAGAAGCCTTAATGGTGTCTTCAATGGTACCTACATTCCTGGCTTCAATGGCCACACACCAGTAATCCTTATTGGTGTTAAAGCCCTGTTTGTGCTCTCCGCTGTATGCCTCATAATCTGTAGAAGTGGGCATTCCGTCAGCGCCATATACAAAGTTGTCATTCTCAAAGCCCCACTGCATAACAAAGAGATTTTCTTCCTGAAGCATCCACTCCATATACATCATAGCTGCCTTGATTTCATTTTCGCTTGCCTGAGAAGAGAATCCAATCATCATACCACAGGGCAGATTGGAACGAAATGCTGGTACAGTGCCATATTCCGTATCGGCTTCCAGACTTTGTATACCAACAGCCAATTTTCCGTCCGGATTTGTCTCATAGAAAGAGGAAAGCCATGTCATATTAGCAGAAATATAATCACTGTACTGATACGTCTTGCCATTGATGAAGTTTGCTTTTGCGGTTTCAGCGTCAATGGTAAAGAATTCCGGATCTGTAATGCCAAGATTGAAATTCTCATTCTGCTCCTTCAAAAGTCTCTTATTAGGCTCCCAGCCCAGAGAAGGAATCGCATAATCGCCGTACATAGCCCATTCTTCCTCATTTGTGGGATACTCTCTGAAGGCATAGTTCTGGTCCATACCAGGTGTACCGCTTGTCATAGAGCCTCCGCCGGGATGTTCAGCGATACCCGCGTCAATAATTTTCTGCATGGCATCCAGGTATTCCTTACGGGTAGCAGGAATATGATCATATCCCACCTGTTCCAGCCAATCCATACGATACCAGGTAGCAAAGGTATAATTTGTGTTGTAATAAGGTCTCTCAGCCAGCACAAAATATGTATCATCGTCCATAGTAGTGTACTTAATCAGGTTAAGATCCACCATTCTCTGATAATATGTAGGAGCTATTGCCGCAAACTCCTCCAAATCATACGGAACCATATATCCATCCGCAACCCACTGCGCCACCTTCGGATAGTCATATTCCATCAGAAACGTGGGAAGCTGCTTACTGCTTGCCAGCAATGCGTAATTTTCCAGCACCGCATTACGGGGAATTGGCACAAACTCCATGGTGATATTATATTTATCTCCGAAGTTCTCCTGAAGCCATTTCTCCCAATAGCAATCTCCAATTGCCGGAACACCTTCACGTCCTCTGTCATATACGGGAACCTTTAATGTTACAGCTTTGTCGAAAGCCGTCCAGCCCTCTACCCCGGCCACAGTATTGTCGCTTGCGGCGCTTGAACCGGTATTCTCAGCCCCGCTGCTTCCTGTGGAACCACTATTGCCAGCCCCACTGCTGCTTGTTCCGGCTCCACTGCTGCCCGTTCCCGAACTGTTATTATCACTACTTCCCACACTGCCGCTTGCGGGATCTGTAGTATCGCCACAGCCGGCTAAAGTTCCAATTGCCATGGCGCTCACCAGTGCCGCAGCAATGGTTTTTTGAAGAAACTTCTTCTTCATAATTGTCATCCTCCTTTAAATGATGTATATAGTAAACCTGACCATCAGGCAGACTATCATGGTTCTTTGCAACGGTTCAGACAAGTCACTGAACTCTTATCATGCCTTTTCATCCCTTCACGGCACCGATCATGACACCCTTTACAAAATACTTTTGAACAAAGGGATAGATACAGATAATGGGAATCGTCACCACCATCACGGCCGCCGCCTGCAATACTTCCGGTGTACTGGTCACAGCCGCTCCTTCAGAGAGAGAGACGGTCTGCGCATCGGCGGCTGAAGAAACCATCTGAGAAAGTTTGTATTGTGCCATTTTCAGTTTGTCCGTTCGTATGTAATAAATGTTGTCCGAATATGAGTTCCACCTGCCCACCGCATAGAACAGAGAAAGCGTTGCTATTACAGGCTTTGACAGGGGCAATACTATCTTAGTCAGTATCTGCAAGTTGCTGGCCCCGTCCAAAAATGCCGATTCCTCCAAGCTTTCCGGGATACTGGTCTGCAATGAAGTTTTCATAATCAGCATGTTGTATGGTGAATAAATCAGCGGTAATATTAACACCCACATGGTATCCAGCAGATTCAAATTATATAAAAGCAGGTATCCGGGAATTAACCCTGCACCAAAATACATGGGAAACATCAGAAGAAATGTAAAGAGCGTCTTTCCTTTCAGTCTTTTCTTGGAAAGCGGGTATGCTGCGCAGGTACAGACCACCATACCAAGCACAGTAAAAAGAAATGTTACAAATACACTGTAACCCATGGAATAAATCAGGCTTCCATCCCTGAAAATAGATGCGTAGGCATCCCAGTTAAGGCCCTTTGGCCAGAAATAAACCTGCTTTCCAACCACAAAAGTATTTCCTGACACGGACTTTGCCGCCAAGTGTAAAAAGGGAAAAATACAGGTCAGACACAAAAGTACAATTATGGCCATCATGAAAAAATCACTTAACCGAAATTTATTAATGGCTCTGTTGCCGTCACCGGATACTTCCGCCCCACGTATTACTTCTTCTCTTTTTTTTGCCATTTTGCATTCTCCTATTCCAGTTCCGTCTCTGCACTTCGGTGCCCCTTTGAGGGAAGGGTTATTCAGACGCTTTCTCGTCTGAAAACCCTTCCGGGCACCTCCGTTCCGAGACTGTCTTGTATTCCTGTTCCCGCTTGCGGGAACTTGGCCCGCTTGCGGGAGAACTATTTATAAGTTCCTTCCGTCTGCCATCTTTTATAACAATCCATCCTCGCCCAACTTTTTGGCCACTCTATCCGCAAGCAAAACCAATATCAGACCCACAACGGACTGGAACAATCCCACCGCCGTAGCCATACTGAACTTGCCGCCCTGTAGTCCCTTGTCATATATGTAGACTGCCAGCTGATACTGAAAATCTCTCACCTGTGTATTGTCAAACTCTCTCAGACGCTCATAATTGCTTCCCATCACACGTCCCAGATTCATAATCAGCAATGTAACCACCGTACTTTTGATTCCGGGAAGGGTAATGTGCCATATTCTTTTCCACCTGTTTGCTCCGTCTATCATGGCCGCTTCATATAATTCCCCACTGATTCCCGTAATGGCCGCAAGGTAGATAATGGTACCCCATCCCATGCCCTGCCAGACACCTATCAGCAGATATGTCACTGCCCAATGATACTTCTCTGTCAGAAACGGAATTCCCTGTTCAATAATGCCGGCATTGGTCAATGCCATATTTACCAAACCCGTGGAAGGACGAAACATGGTATACGCAACATTGGCAATAATAACCCATGAAAGGAAATGGGGCAGATATAATATGGTCTGAGATACTTTCTTAAATTTAGGGTAGCGCAGCTCATTGAGAATCAACGCCAATATAATGGGCATGGGGAATCCCACTGCCAAGTCCAACAGATTAAAGATAATTGAGTTTTTTACCGCCCTGAAAAAATCCGAGTCCTGAAAAATCTTCTGAAATGTCCGCAGTCCTACCCAATCACTGCCCTCATACCCCTTGGCAGGCTTAAAATCCATAAAAACCATTCTCAAGCCCGGGTAAGCGGCGTAGTTAAAAATAAACACCAGCGCAAGAGGAAGCAGCAACAGCAGATAAAGCTGCCAATCCCTCTTCAATGCCTGTTTCCAGGTTGTTTTTATTACCATTTCATTCTTTGTAGTTTTACTTTTTCCCATATCCACCTTCTCCTGTCACTGTTTATGACTTATCCATTCCGCATCTATCCAAGTTGCCAAAACTTATGTATTTATGAACCAGAGGTCTGTCTTGGATATTTCCTGGGTTGTCCCCCTGTTCCCTGGCGCGTAATACAGTTACGTGTATATTGCATTGCTCTTGCCATCATCAAAATCAAATTCTGACTTTCTGGTGATAATAAAACCGCATTATCAATAAGTTCATCCAATACCTTTTTTTCTTTGTCAGTTTGCGTTGTCAATGTATTAACCCCCTGTTCTTTTGCTTTATGAATGAATTGTAACATAGTATTAATTTCATCGTCAATGAAATAATACGTTTAATTATTCACTAATAAAGCATTAATGCGTTGATAACGCAAAAATACATTGACATTGAAAAAATTATTGTAGTATACTCTATAGTGAGGTGATAAACATGGAAAATTTAGGAGAACGCCTGCATTTTGCTCGAAAGAAAAAAGGATATACACAAGATTCTCTTGCAGAAACCATCGGTGTCTCAAGAGGTGTCATTTTCAATTTGGAGAAAAACAAAACCACTCCCCAGACCATTGTGGTAAATGCCATTTGTCAAACGCTGAACATCAGCAAAGACTGGCTGCTCACAGGGGAAGGTGAAATGGAAGATACCAGCCATACTGCTCAGAGCATCAGGATACTTGCGGAACTGTATGAGGTAGCCAAAGATTTGTCAGAAGATGAACAGCTCTACCTTCTTGATATGGTAAAAGCCCTTCAGCATCGGATTAATAAGGGGAAAAAATAACCCGCTCTCCCAGAGCGGGTTTACATATTTGTATTGGTTTTACAGTGGCCAACAGAGTTAGTTTGTCAAGTAAAGAAATTCTATTTCTGTGACAGATACACTTTATCTATACGGATATGCTCATCAAAACTTATGAGATCTGCTTTCTTTCCCGGCTCCAACACCCCAATCTCCTTTTCTCCCAACGCCCGGGCAGGATTGTAAGTCATCATAGATACCGCCTGCCAGAGCGGAACACCTGCCTCCTGGTACATGACACGCACCAGCCGATCCGCAGTTGCCACACTTCCGGCAAAAGAAATCCCATCCGGCATTCTGGCTATGCTCCCATCAGACCAAACCGTCTGGCCCTTTCTCAGACTGCCCAGCTTATAATACCCTGAAGGCAGACCTGCCGCCCGCATGGCATCCGTCACAAGAATCATATGGTCTGCTCCCTTTGTCTTCAAAATTAATTTAAGCAAAGATATGGGAAGATGCATCCCATCGCCAATCACTTCCACATCCAACTCATCCAGTAAAAGCGCCGCTTCCAAAACACCGGGCCTGCGCATACCATTTTCCCGGACAATGGTGGACATACTGGAATACAGATGAGTTGCCATGGTATAGCCATCCCTTACAGCCTGCTCCACATCCTCCAATCGCCCATCGCTGTGTCCCACAGACAGCAATACCCCCGCCTCTCTTGCCTTCCTCGCCACTTGGCCGCTTCCTTCCAGTTCCGGCGCCACAGTCAGAATCCGCAGCACTCCCGCCCCCTTCTCAAGCAGCCAGTCCGTCAATTCCTTCTCCGGCTTCCTGATATATCTGGCATCCTGGGCCCCTTTCATACTTTCCGCTATATACGGCCCTTCCATATGCAGCCCCAGAAGATGGGGTCTGGAAACAGTTTGTTCCTGGCAAAACTCCCTGTAGAGAGAGAATACTTGTTCCATCTCTTCCATGGAGGCGGTCAGAGTTGTAGGACAGATTGAGGTGGTACCATGTTGCAGATGAGTCTCCAGAGCCTGCTGCCAGCTTTCCCTCTCTCCATCCATAAAATCACCGCCACCACCGCCATGTACATGGATATCAATAAAGCCGGGGGCCAAATATTTTCCCTCTAAATCCACCACCTCGTCCGCCGTCTTAAATAAGTCCCTGTTTCCTTCCTCTTCCCGGGGCCAAATCCCCTGAATCCTCTCCCCGGCCACCAATAGCCTGCCCTGCTCAAGAATCCTGTCACGCAATACAATCTTTCCGTTTACAAACAATGTATGTTTCATTTCCATCCACACACCTTTCTTTGTCCCCGCCGCTGTCCCGGGTTCTCCTCCTGATATAATTCATTCATTCTCTGCTTTCACTTCCGGCACCATTTTGTTATTGTCATCCCACTACCGGCTCTGCCTGTCACTGTCCCTGGATTCACATTCCAGTCTTTTCAGCAACACCCTGCCAAACCACATTCCAAATCCCATGGCAAGTATTCCCTGAAGCAGAAGAATTCTCTGCGCCGGCGCAACACACACGGTCCCGAACACCCAATCTTGGGGCCAGAGCTTTAACATAAGGGCACTCAGCCCCTGTCCGCACAGAGAGCCTGCGCTCACCAGCATCAGATACCAGGACAGATAAGCCGTCCTGTCCTCCCTGGGAGTAAACAAATATGCCATATTGTTAAAATATAAGGTTCCTCCGGCAAGTATCGCCTGATATACCAGCATGGTCACAGGCAGGAGCCAGAGATATGTATTCTTCGTCACCAGCATATGGAGAAACGGGTAAAGCGGAAACAGCAAAAACACTTTTTGAAACGCTCCAAGCCAGGAGGAACGAAGCAGAAGCCTCTGCCAAAAGGGCATCACAACAGCCGTAGTGACAATGTTCATGGCCTGCAATATACTGATGAACACATAGCTTACTTCCACTTCCTTCAGCAGGTAAGTATTGGCGCAGTACAATGTCATAGTAGAAATCATCATCCATGCAAAGACCGGCACCATAGTAAGGCAAAACTTTCGGTTGCCAAAAGGCAGTGTAAGCAGCCGAACGCCCCCCACACTGCTTTTGGGATAGTCCGGCTCTCTTGGCAGAAGCAGCAATATTACTTCCAGTAGCGCCAACCCAAAGGCGGCCAGACGAATCATACCCATCCAATAAAGTTGTCTCCCGGAATCCCTGGCCGCATCGGCCAACACGCTTGCCCCAAAAGTTGCCAAAGCCGTAAATACACTGTTTACAATGCCCGATATGGCAAAAAACCGTCCCCTGATTTCATCCGGCAAAAAACCGATATGCCATGCGGGAAAACCGCTGGCCACCAAAATATTGAGACCGTTTCCCAGAAGGAGGGCTGCTGCCATCCACCACAGAAGACCGCCCTCCGACACACGTCCCGGCAATAGCGTTACACCCAGGATGACCAGCCCATGATAAAACAGCCTGGCGCTCCCCAGTATCACTTTTCTTCTCCGAAACCGTTCCAACAGAAGGGGAGAAAGAGGGTACAGAATGCCGGACAGCAACGGCAGACTGGTCACAATGCCAATCTGTGCCTGATCCATTCCCGCATACAGCAAAAAACCTGTCAAAAACACACCGGTGGTAAATGCCGTGTAGATTGCCTTCAGACATTCAGCCCCAAGAATGCACAGCCTGGCTCTCCCATCCGGCTCCCTCAGGGCAAACAAACCATTTGCTCTCATAGTCTCTCCTCATCCATGCTTCCTGTCCCGTCCCACATCCCATTTCTGAAATTAACCCACCTATGCCTTTTGATCAGCCAGGCATTTGGCCGTTTCAGTTACAAATTCTTCCATAACAATCATTTTACCGCCGCATATTCGGGACTTTTCCGCCGCCAAGGCCATATAGTGACTTTCAATGGACTGCCTTAAAGAGGTCAGCGCTGTCCGGCCCTGGCTCCTGGCCTCAAACATATCATGAAGCATACGATAGTCCCCTCCGCCGTGTCCGGAAATGGTCTCCTGTACCTCCATACGAAATGTTTCCTCCTGGCCGCCGAACCTGTGAAGTACCAAAATTTCTTCCTCCAGGTTTCCGGTAATATCTCCTTTTGTCCCCATAATATGTATGGTTCTGTGGTTATCACGGTTCAAACCGCACATGTGAAAACTGACAGTGACTCCATTTTCCATCTCCATTGTAACAGATTGATTATCCACCACATCGTTGTCACAGTGATACACACATCTGCCATAGGGACTGGTACGCAGTTTCTCCAAAAGTCCCTCCCTGGTGGGATTTGCCATAACCGCCTTCTGCATCCAGCCCGGGCCATTGGTATCATAACCTGTGACCGGATTTGTGACATATATTTTCTCGGCGTCATAGGGGCAGTCCGCTTTCACAGGGCAGCCCTCCATACAATAATGAGGAGCGTTCTGAGGCGCATTCTCCTCCCGAAACCATGAGAGATTCCCCATGGATGATATTCGCTTGCAGCGGCTGTCTGTAAGCCAGACTAACAGGTCCATATCATGGCAGCACTTTGCCAGAATCATTGGGCTGGTCTCACCGCCTTTTCTCCAATTGCCCCGCACATAACTGTGGGCCTGATGCCAGTATCCCACATTTTCACTGGCCTGTATGGAGATAATCTGCCCTATCTCTCCTTGTTCCAATAGACTTTTCAATTTCTGATAAAAAGGCGCATAACGCAGCACATGGCAGACCGTGACATTTCTTCCCAGCTCTTCCGCCTTATGAAGAAGCATGGCACATTCCGCCCCGTCAGCGGATATGGGTTTTTCCAGCAGAAGGTCGTATCCTTTCTCCAAAGCCATACAGGCATGACTTACATGTTCCGGGTCCTGCGTGCAGATAAAGGCCATGTCTGCCAGCTTCGGCTGCTGAAACATTTCTTCCACGGTGGAAAAACAATATTCTTTTGGAAGTCCATATTCCTGCTCCATCTCCCTGAGACGTTCGGGAATTCTGTCAGCCGCTGCCACCAGCTTCATCTCCTGGGGAAATTTTTTGGAATAAGGCGCATAGGTGAGCCTTCCTCTGCCTCCGGCGCCTGCAATAACTACAGTGGTAACTTTCATCACGCTTTTTCCTCCCCCCATCTGTCAAAAGATACCAGTTCCTCTATGGTCACAGGACGCCGCTCTTTGATACTTTTATTTGCCGCCACCCCGATTAATACGGACATGGTGCCGTCTTTAGAGCCGGCAAACTGCCCCAAAGGATCAGGCAAATCTCCCCGAAACAGCATCCGAAGAAGTCTTTCGTCTCCGCCGCCATGGGCTCCCGCCTCTTTCTTCAGGTCATAGGTGATGGTGCCGCCCTTTCTGTCAAAAATCTTGATATGGAAGCAGTCATCACCTGCCTGAGTTCCTGTGTCGAACTGACATGCCTCCATTCGCCCCTTAGTGCCGCTTATAGACATTTTCCAGCCCTCATATGGCCCATGGGCTACCAGAGAGTAGGACATAAAAGCGCCCTGCCGATACTTGACGGCCAGAGACATGGTATCGTAAATGTCAATTTCCTCCGCAAAAACACAGCGGTCCCGATAATATCCATCCTCCGACTCACATCCGTAATACATTTCTTTTACCCAGGGCACCTGACTGTCTTTGAAGACATATTCGCACTCCTGGGCATAGGGACAATTGCAGCACCTTTCTCCTCTTTTTTCGCCGGCAGCCCCGTAAAATCGAAGCGAGCCGTTGGCATAGATTTCTTCTGGTTCCTGTCCGATAAGCCAATTGACAATATCAAAATGATGCGTGGATTTATGTACCAAAAGACCCCCACAGTTTTCCAGCTTCCTGTGCCATCTGCGGAAATAATCCGCGCCGTGAACCGTGTCCAGCATCCACTCAAAATGCACATTGAGTACTTCCCCCACCACATTCTGTTCCAGCAATTCTTTCATCCGGGCAAACAAAGGCATATATCTGCAATTAAATGTCACTGTAATCCGCCTTCCATTGCGCTCCTCCGCGTCCAGAATGGCATTACAGCTATCTTCATCCATGGTCATTGGCTTCTCACAGATGACATCCACTCCCCGGTCCAAAGCTTTTACCACATACTCGCCATGAAAACGATCCACTGTGGTGACTATGGCACAATCCGGCTTGACTTCCTCCATCATTTTGTCAAAATCTGTATAAACCGGCACATCATAAGGAATCAGGCTTTCCACATATTCCCCGCGCTTGCGGTTTACATCCATAATGCCTGCCAAATGCGCCACATCATCATACCTCTCCGCAATGGCCGACGCATACATCCAATAACCTCTTCCTCCGGCTCCAACCAAAACATATTCTTTCATTGAGTATTTTCCTCCTATTCCAGTACCGTCTCTGCACTTCGGTGCCCCTATGAGGGAAGGGTTATTCAGCCGCATATGCGTCTGAAAACCCTTCCGGGCACCTCCGTTCCGAGACTGTTTTTCGAGACTGTTTTTAAATTTTCTCTTGACATTTCTTAGCTGGACTATTCCAATCGCCATTTATGGTGATTTGTTCCGCTTGCGGGAACTTGTTCCGGTCTCTGCACTTCGGTGCTCCTATGAGGGAAGGGTTATTTAGCCGCATATGCGTCTGAAAACCCTTCTCTGTGTCTGAAAGACACATTTCACCCCCGTTCCGAGACTGTTTTAAATTTTCTCTTGACATTTCTTAGCTGGACTAATTTTAAGTCGCTGCCAGGCAGCACTAAAGTGTAAAGTCTTCTCGGCGCTCCCACGCCTTTGTCTTATGGCCGCAGAGCCTGCGCAAAAAAGGCTTCCGCCCTTTTGCCGCTGAAGGCGTGGCTTCCTGGATGAATGTCCGTCCAGAGTTTTTCTCCTGCTCCTGCCGCCTCGTAAATCTCTTTCACATGGAGATATCCCTTCCACATATCCTGATAATAGAAACAGGTATCCGCAGTCCCCATCTCCAACATCAGATACCGTGGAGCAATTAATCCCCCCACATCGTCGGTGTCCATCCACCTTAAAATGTCCGGTAATACCTGGGAACCGCAAAAATTTCCCCTGTGTACTCCAAAAGACGCAAAGGGATTGATATAAGCAATTACATCCGCCGCCTTTATTCTTGGCTCCACCGCCGCAGTAAAAGCGGTGATAGTACCGCCCTGGCTCATGCCCATCATGCCGATGCGCTCCGGGTCTACTTCCGGCCGGGTGCAGAGATAATCTACACAGCACTTCATATCCCAGATATTGAGCATAAGGGGATACAATCCCATAATGCCGCCCTTCAAATAATTCACATTACAGGTGTCACGTCCCAGATAATCGTCCCCATCCCTCCTTTCCCCAAATCCCCGCAAATCCGGCATCAGTGTAAGATACCCTTTTCTTGCCATCTGAACTCCATAATCATAATTCATCAAATCAATATCCGCCTGATGTTCCGGTGTGGACACAAGCCCTGCCACCGGATCCTTCCCGAAGCTGCCATGACCATGCACACACAAGATTGCCGGCTGAGAGCGGTCTTTTTTAAAGCGCTTTGGAATTAGCACCTGACAGGGCACCGACATATACTCCTCCGTGTCAAAAACCACCCTTTCCCGAATAAAATCTTCCTCTTCCACAGAGTACTCTACCTCAGCTTCCAATGGGACTTTTCCTGGAAATTCACCCATTAGTTTAAACAGCTGGGCCCGAGTTTGCCGCTGCCAGTTCTCAAAATCCATATCAACAACCCCAAACCGCAGTGCCGGTACAAGCTCTTTCGCTTTCCTGTCCCAATAAGCCTGCATGGAAAACTGTCTCTTACTCATATACACCTCCAATGTAACCCTCGGCGCTTTTTTTCTAATATTAATATTAGCAATGCTACTCTTTGACAGCTCCGATCATCATTCCCTTAATAAAATATTTTTGCAGAAATGGGTAAACACACAGAATGGGCACCAGTGCCACTACAATAACCACATATTTCAATTGAAGACTAATCATACTCATGGTAGCCGATCCCGCAATTTCTCCTGACACACTTTCATTGTTAATCAGTATTTTCATTAAGAACACCTGAAGCGGCTGCAAATCCTTGCGCCCCGGCAAATAAATCATGGCATTAAAGTATCCGTTCCATTGATGCACCGCATAGTATATAATTAACACAGACATAATTGGCATGGAAAGGGGAATGAAAATCTTCCGAAGTATCGTCCACTCCGAAGCGCCATCTATCCTGGCCGATTCATACAGACTATCGGGAATCGCAGACAAAAAAGTTCTGGCCATAATAATATAGTAAGCCGCAGCTCCTGTGGGCAGTACAATGGCCCAACGTGTGTTATACAGCCCAATCTTGTTGATCAGCAGGTACATGGGTACCAGTGTCCCTGAGAAGAACATGGAAAGGGTAAAGAAAAAGGACAGTTGTTTTCTAAGAAAAAATTGACGTCTTGACAAAGGATACGCCGCCATCATGGTAAGAGTAGTGCTGATAGCAGTGCCTACAATGGTATACCATATGGTATTATAGTAAGAACGCCAAACTTCCTTATTGCGAAATATCATCTCATAGGCTTTCAGTGAAAAACCTTTGGGCAACAATGTTACCGTATTCGATACCACCGCTTCCGGCGCACTGACAGACATGCTGAACACATAAATCAGAGGATATAATGTGATACAGGCCGCCAGAAAGCAAAACACATAGGTACAGCCTGTGAAAACCTTGTCCCCCATGGACATTTTATGGTGTCTTTTGGTAACATGTCCCAGTCTCTTTTTTTCGTTTACCATAAAGACACCTCCGATATTTTTCTGCTGAGCTTATTGGCAAATATAACCAAAAGCAGATTAATTGCGGAATTAAACAGTCCCACCGCAGAGCCAAAGCTATAATTGCCTTCCACAAGACCTGTCCTGTATGTATAAGAGGAGATTACATCCGCCACATCCAATGTGACAGGATTGTATAAAAGTATGATTTTCTCATATCCCACGCTCATCAGTGTCCCAATCTGCATGATAAATGTGACAATGACGGTGGGCAAAATGCAGGGAATAGAGACATGGATGACCTGCTGTATTTTGCTGGCTCCATCCACCCTAGCCGCTTCATATAGCTCCTGGCTGACTCCGGTGAGTGCCGCCAGGTACACAATGGCAGACCATCCAAACCCCTGCCAGACTCCGCTGGAAATGAATACGGTCCGAAACCACTTGGGTTCCATAAGGAAATTGATGGGTTTTCCCCCAAATGCCTCAATTATGGAATTAACAATACCTGAGCTGGGGGATAAAAAATTTACCAGCATTCCACAGATGATTACCGTAGAAATAAAATAAGGAATATAACTGACCGCCTGTACCACCCTTTTATATACGCCATGCTTTAAATCATTGGTCATGAGCGCAAACAAAATGGGTATGGGAAATCCCCACAAAATACTGTATACACTGAGCAAAAGGGTATTTTTTAACACCCTTGTAAAGTAAGGGGAATTGAAAAACTGTATAAAATATTTAAAACCCACCCACTCGCTTCCCATAATTCCCTTTACTGCGGAATATTTCTTAAAGGCAATAATATTTCCATACATGGGATAGTAGACAAACAACAGATAATGCAGCACAACGGGCAGAATAATCAAGAGCAGCGCTTTGTCCCGCTTTATATTTTTCAGCTGCCGTTTCCCCCAAGCCATTACCCGCTTTCCCCAAGGTTGCTTTTCCTTTTTCAGCACATTTTCTTTCAAAGGTACCTTCTCCTTTCTTATTTTAGTTCCGTAACCGTCCCTCCTATACCTTTCCCACACCTGCGGGACGGTTACTGATTTACAGTTCCGTAACCGTCCCTTTTGTACCCTTCTCACACCTGCGGGACGGTTACTGATTTACAGTTCCGTAACCGTCCCTCCTGTACTCTTCTCACACCTGCGGGACGGTTACTGATTTATTACTGTTGAGAAGTGAGGCGATCATACTGCGCCTGTTTTACAGCCAGTATTTTTTCCACTTCCAGCCTTTTCACATATTCCACATAACTATCCCATTCCTTCTCAATGTCAGCAGTGCCGACGGTGAACTTACCTGTCATCTCCCAAATATAAGTAGCCAAATCACCGGACAGGCCGCTGATGGACTCGCTCTCTTCTTCCGTTTGGGGCGGAAGAGTCATGCCCGGCACCATGAAGGGCCTGGTTGCGTCCGTCACATCAATTATCTTTTGCTGCAAGTCTTCCGGATAGCTGAACAGCATCGCCTGTTCCCGCTTATCGGATTTAAGATAGCAGAGTCCCAGCTGACAGCCATAAGAACTCAATACCTCACTGGCAGAGAGACCGTCCGGGTTATTTGTCACCTTCTCCGTAAAGCTGTAAGTTCCATCATTTTCCTTCACATAGGTGTCTCCCTCGATGCCAAAGTTCATCAATTCCTTTCCCTCTTCGCTCATCATGTAATCCATGAGGGCTACCGCCACGTCAGGACGCTTACAACTGTTTGTCACCACATATCCGTTTACCGTCATGTCGCCCACTACCTCAGTCATCTGTGCGTAAGGTCCCTGGGGCGGAATCACCGGAATCAGCTCTGCGTCTTCCACTCCATTGGCTGCCAGCGCCGCCTCCAGAGTAGCAATTCGGGAAGGATATGCTGTAAACGCCCCCACCTCGTTGCGGGCTACTTTCTCATATAGTTTGTTTTCATCCCCCAAAGTCAGGAACTCTTCATCCAACAGCTTTTCTTCATAAAAAGCATTCAGCCAGGTATAAAACTCTTTTGCTTCATCGCTGATAAATTCATACTGCATCTTGCCGTTCTCGTCCGGGTACCATCCATCTGACTGGAACAGATGCAGCCCCCAGGCATTTGCCCAGTATGTGGTATACCATGCATGCCCCCCTGCTGAGAAGGGAACTTCGTCGTTGGTGTCGCCGTTACCGTTTGCATCCTGGTCACGAAACGCCCTCAAAACGGTCATCCAGTCATCAATGCTCTCCGGAACCTCCAAATTCAGGCGCTCCAGCCAATCCTTACGAATGATAAAGCAATAGGGAGCGAAGTACGCGCTTTCGTTCAAAGTGTTTACTGAATAAATATGTCCGTCCGCCGATGTGAGAGCCTTTACATTAGGAAATTCCTCGTAGGCCTTTAATATATTTTCACTGTTTGCAATGTACTCTTCCAAGGGCAGGATGGTTCCCTCTCCTCCCAGCTCTGCCAGACTCAGACCATTGGGCAGAAACATTATATCAGGGAGTTTTCCACCGCCTGCGCCCACTCTCAGTTTCATAACTTCCACATACTGTTTGGATGCTGTCACATCCCAATTAATCTTGATATTGGTGCGCTTCTGAATTTCCTCCCACACAGGAAGATTGTCCGCCAGGGAAGCAACCGCTCCGTCCGGTGTAGCAATGGTAAGTTCTACCTGCTCCGCCAGGGGAAAGGTAATCTTTTCCGTTGCAGTCCCTTCCGTCCCCTGAGACTCCACTGGAGTATTTGACGACGTGGAACTATTGTCATTGTCCTGTGTTTTCTCTCCGCATCCGGCCAGACACCCCATCGTCAATGTAAGCGCGCTCGCTGTTGCAAGAATTCTTTTCCAATTGTTTCTCATCATTTACCATACCTCCTTGTTGTGTTCCGCAATCTGTTGCCAGCACCTGATTTTCTCTTATGTCTGTTCCCTGGATGACTTTTCGGATGTATTTGGCAATTGCTCCGGTTTGTTTGTGGTTACATCATATGAAATTTCATCAAAATATACAACATTCTATTTTTGCAGACATACAAATCTGTCAGATTTAACAAATATCTCCTGAGTTTATCACATGTACAGCAAAAATTGTATCTCCGGCAAGAACGGTTTGTTGCGTCTTTCATCCCTTTCATAATATAATGAATTCTGTAAACAATAAAGTTTGCAATGCAGACTACTTACAGGAGGATACTCATATGAATCTACACATCGAAAAGACACCTGTTCTGTTAGGCCAGAAAGCAGCCCAACTCACCGCTTCCCTGCTGCGTGAAGCTATCCTAGAACATGGCAGCGCACGCCTGATTTTATCCACGGGCAGTTCCCAGTTCGAGACGCTGGAAGCTTTGGTAAAAGAGGACGTTGATTGGAGCAAAGTTACCATGTTTCATCTGGATGAATACGTAAATCTTCCAGAATCTCATCCGGCAAGTTTCCGCAAATATTTAAAAGAACGTTTTCTTTCAAAAGTTACCCTGAAGGATTATTATTTGGTAGATGGAAATCCTGATTCTATTCCCTCACTGACTGCGGAACTAACCAAATCACCCATAGATGTGGGACTGATTGGCATTGGCGAAAATGCCCACATCGCATTCAATGATCCGCCTGCGGATTTTGATACCAGGGAAAGTTATATTGTTGTCAATCTGAACGAAAGGTGCAAGCAGCAGCAAGTGGGCGAAGGATGGTTTCCCACAACGGAGGATGTGCCGGCACAGGCTATCTCCATGACCACATGGCAGATTATGCAATGCCGCCATATTATCTCCGCAGTGCCCCACAAAGTAAAAGCCAAAGCCATTGCGGATACCTTAAGCCACGACACCACACCCGAAATTCCTGCAACCCTCTTAAAGACACACCAGCATTTTGATTTGTTCCTTGATGAGGAATCCGCTTCAATGATTTCCCATTAATTCTGTGTCTTTTTAAATGTTGTTCAACAGACCAATGTGCTATTGGCAACAGCGGGTTCTACTAAGGAGGTTCTCATGAAAGTGTTTCATTTTTTCAGACATTCTCACACTTACAGGCGCATGTTTTTACATAATTACGCACAATATGCGGCCTCCTCGCTCTTGCTGCTGTTGGCGGCGGGACTGTTCATTTTCTATCAGGATTCCCACACTGTCAGGAATAATACTCTACAGGCAGCCGCCAATTTAGCATATTACGCAGACGATCAGCTGGCTGCCTGTCAGAAGCTTTCTGCGAGTGTGGGCCAGAGTGAACGCCTTTTGAATCTCTCTGTCAATACTGCCACAGATTTGGACTTTTCCCTGCTGGATTCCACCACCCTCTTTGCGGCTCAGCACGATTTGGTTTCCGCCAAAGCGTTAAACCGTTTTGCCGCCACATTGGGGGTTTACCTATACAACAAACAATATGTGATTTCCGATTATGGTACTCTTACCCTTGACAGCTTCTATCAAAGTATCTTCAATATGAGTCCTACAGTCTATTCGGAATATCTGCGGCCCTTAGGTTCCGGCAGTTTTCTTTTTCTGCCCCGGGGCTCTGTGGAAGAAACCGGCACTCCACTGCATCCACTCATTGTCCTTTCCGTGATAGACGGGCATAGCACACGATACGGAAATCTGTTTATCTTTCTTGACGAAAAACAGATGCAGGAAGACATTGAACACCTTCTTAACAATAAAGATATGGAATACTATCTCTTTGCCGGTGAAGGACAGTTAATTGTAAGCAGCCGTGAAGTTCACCCCGAGGAACTTCCCCACACTTTTTTTCGTCTGAAAAACAACGATAATTACCAGGCAAATACCGGTAAATATTCCGGATGGATAGCGTATGCCGGTTATTCCGAGAACTACCTGCGTCAGCGCCTGTACAGTAAACTCTGGTTTCTTGCAGGATTTTGGCTGTCGCTGCTTTTGCTGGGTCTGTTTATGACCCATACCATATGCCGCAAAAATTATGCTCCGATTCGTGAGTTGGCATTCATTGTAAGCTCCCCCGAGGAACGGATCAAAGATGAGGATATGGAATACGAAGTACTGAAATCCATTATCACCTCTATTTTCAAGGATAAATCCCTTCTTGAAGAACAGCTCCTGATATACAGGCCCCTTCTGGTGAACAGTATGCTTTTGGAGTTGTTAGAGGGAACTGAGCCCAGAACGGAAGTCCTTCCCGGCCTGAAGAAACTTGGCATTGAGTTTCCTTATTCTCATCATATGTGCTGCTGTATCCTTACCGCATGCGCATCTCAGGACTTCCTGAGGAATCTTGCCCAGGCAATACAAAGTGACGAGACTGGCTGTCTCTACGCAACCTTCCGCAAACGCTTTGGTATCTTCCTAATCAGTGCTTCTTCACCGGAGAAATGCAGGGAGGCTGGCACAAAACTTCTGAACCTGCTGGATGAGGTCAACCCGGATGCTTTTTTGGGAATCAGTGATGTGGTGGACGACTTGGAACAGCTCGGCAGCGCATGTCAGCAGTCTCGCAGCGCATTAGAATATTTGCCCTCAAATCCTACCAGCCGCAGTATTTCCTGGAGCCAGATTACAGAGTCCGGCATTTTGAGACTTTCCCTACCGCCATACCTTGCCGCCCTCTCAAATGCCTTTGGCGCAGGACAGTACACAGAAGCACGCAACAGCCTAAACCTCTATTTTCAGTCTGTCACACGCTATGGTCTGGTCAAGAAAAGGCACCTGACCCATGCAAAAGACCAGCTATTGGCCGCCATGTCCAGAGCGGAGAAGGAGCAGGGCCTCTATTTCAACCCCGTTCCCTTAAACGCCTGGACACCTGAACAGCCCGAAGCACTGGAATGCCTTCGAGAGCTGGCGGCGCTGGCCTGTGATAAACTGGAACAGGGCACTTTAGAATCCAAGGAGCAAAAAATGTTACACTCTGCCCAAAGCCTGACAGATTACCTTCAATTACACTTGTACGACGAGGACCTTTCTCTTGGCAAACTGGCAGATACTTTCCAAATGTCCGAGAGCAGTATCAGCCGTAGGATAAAACAAATTACAGACTGTAACTTTCTGGATTATGTCAATAGAAAGAGAATAGAATATGCTTGCAGCCTTCTGTCAGAAACGGATGAATCCGTCAATGATATCTCAAAGGCCTGCGGATATGTGAACGATATTACTTTCAGAAGATTGTTTAAGAAATATATGGGTATCACCCCCGGTGATTATCGGAGGAAAGAAGAAGCTTCGCACTGACACAGGGCCATGGGGGCTATTTTCCCGAAAGCTGATTCACCATGTCAAAAGAATCATATAGTCTTGCCCAGTAGTTGATGAACTGTTGGGATATAGATAAGGCAATGGAAAACTTTTCAATAATAAATTTGTCGCCTATTATAATAAATAGGCGGCATGTTGTGAAATGTATGCAATGTCTCTATACATGCCTTTTGAATAATCTGGCCACAAAAATCTTTATGGAAATCATTTGTTGCATATGGTATTACTGTCCATAAGTAAAGTTATAATATATAAGGGATATGATACCATGAGGAAACTTAAATATACGTAAAACAGATACATTATTCAAAATGTTGTTTGTGCAGTACCCGGAACTTTTAAAGAAATTGATTGCAGACCTGCTTGGGATACCATTGGAGGACATCGGGCAGTTTGTGATACGTAACCCGGAGATGCCACCTGAGAACCTGGGAGACAAATTTTGCAGGCTGGATATCAATATGGTCGTAAACGGACAGAGAGTTGACCTGGAAATACAAGTTTGCAATGAGGGGGACTATCCGGAAAGGGTTATGTACTACTGGGCGAGGGAGTTTTCGTCAGCGCTGCTTACTGGGCAGGGCTATTCTTCCTTGCCACGCACAATCGTTATCAGTATTATAGATTTTCCGTTGTTTGAATGTGAGGAATATCATTCTTTCTTCCAGCCACTGGAAATCACACGCCATACACTGCTGTCGGACAAAATGGGATTTCATTTCTTTGAGCTCCCCAAACTGCCATCCGATGTTGGTGGAGATGACATGTTACTGTTGTGGCTTTCATTGTTTAAGGCAGAAACGGAAGAGGAACTGGAGAAGATTAAAGAGATGGAGGTGCCAGTTATGAGTCAGGCGATCAATGCTTATTATACGATCACTGCATCGTCAGAGTTCCGTGAAAAGGAAAGACTGCGTGCAAAAGCAAGACACGATGAGGCACAGGCGCTGCATAATGCAAGACGGGAAGAAAAGCTTGAAATTGCCCAAAAAATGATGGATATGGATATGCCATTTGACAAAATTGCTAAAGCAACAGGATTGACACCAGCAGAAATAGAATCTTTACGAATACCCATTTGAATGTATCACTCAAATGGGATAAAACATATAATTCTCAAGAAATAAAGTTCTGGTAGTCTCTGTTAACGGCTTAATTTTGGACAGGTCAATGACTATCCCATTTTGCTGCTGACATTTTCCTATGGACACCCATGCGCAATCAAACAGGAAATTTATCTTCCCTTACTCGCCTGTGGGCCCGTGCGCTACGTAAGCGGCATGCTTCCTCTGCACGGGCCTGGGCATAAAGAGAGCCGGCATACTGTGATTTCTCACAAGTCTGCCGGCTTCGGGTTTATACCTCTGGCTCATGAGTATGATTGCTTTTCATCCGCAGTTCTTTCTCTAAAAACTGCATTATATACGGATTGTTTTCCTCACTCAATGTAGGCTGAAACGCCATGTAACGGCATTTCTGATACTGCTCGCCATCCAATACAAAGGTATATCCCATGACACATTTCGGATTACAGTCATTGGGATTGATAAGCCGTTTGCAGACAGACGCTTTCTTAACTTGTTTTTGCACTGGAAACGGCAATGAAATATTTCCATTGTTCTTCGTCATTGCAGGCACTTACGCCCAAAAGTCCCCTTAGCGGTGTATCCATCATTCCTGCCAATTTCTGTATTGTTCCATTTACAGATGCCTCCTGCCACATTTTGGGCACAACCATAAAGTTATTTTCGATTTCCTTATCAAGCGGCGCAGATAGGCCAACAATTCGGAATGCTTCTCTGGTTTCAATTCTATAATTCATTTCTGTTGCTCCTTTCACAGCAATTTTAAACATAATGGGGGAAAAAGATTTCACAGATACTCCCTCTTCTTTCACAGACGAGGGGGCTATCCCATGAAAAGACTGAAACGCTCTGGTAAACGCAGTCGGTGAATGGTAGCCGTACTTCTCCGCAATATCAATAATCCGTTCCTCTCCACCCCGCAAGTCCACCGCAGCTAAAGACATTTTTCTTTTTCGGATATATTCTGCCAGAGTGATACCCGCCATATAAGTAAACATCCTCTGAAAGTGATAGGTGGAGCAGCAGGCAATCCGTCCAAGCTGTTCATAGTCAATTTCGCCTGTCAAGTGTTCTTCAATATAATTCATGCTTTGGTTCAGTCTTTCAACCCATTCCATGGGATACCTCCTTATATGCAAATATTGTGCCTGATGGACATGAATTTGTCTTTATTATTATAAGGCTTATGTTTAAAATTTTCCTCTCTATTCTTGCACAAAAAAGAGAATTTACACACAAGCGATACTCTGCGTTTTCCTGATTTTCAATTGCGCAGCTGACTTTTTAGTTATTTTATACCAAAGAGACAGGTTTTGGGAACAGTACATTTGACGGAAAAAGACAATGTTAATTTGCGTTGCTTGTAGCAACGGTCAATTCTGCCTATAATAGTGGTAACAATAGAAAAAGGAGGCTATCCCTAATGCTCAACGAAAACATAAAAGCAATCAGAAAGTCTAAAGGACTTTCACAACAAGAACTTGCTGTCAAGCTGAACGTGGTGCGGCAAACGATTTCTAAATGGGAGCAAGGACTATCCGTTCCCGATTCTGATATGTTAATCTCCCTATCAGAAGCACTTGAAACACCCGTGAGTACATTGCTTGGAGAAACTGTCATTGCGTCGGAAATTGATGACCTAAAAGCAATTTCCGCAAAGCTGGAGGTGATAAATTTGCAGCTTGCACAGAGAAAGACCACATGGAAAAGAATTCTTCATTGGCTTCTTATCGCATTATGTGTGGTCATTGCGGCAATTTTCGCAATTCTTTTGGCATTAGAAAGTCCTTACTTGAGGTGGGATTATGGTGATCCTGAAACCGCTGTTCTGGGAGTGGGACTTCATTCATTAGAATGGCTCTTTGTGAGAGCAGCGCCGATTATCCTTATTGGCGCAATGATTGGAATTTTCCTGACACGTAAAAAAGAATGAACTTCATTTTTTGTGACTGTTTGGCACTGGGACAGACAGTCACAAATTGCAATTGGAAGCATACCATGCATTCTTGGGGCTGTCGCATTAAGAAATTCTACACAAGATACAGGATGTCAGGTAATCAGGCATACCTATATCCAGTGTCCATAACCCTTAATGCAACAGCCCCAGTACATTTATTTTTACCAGATTGTCCGAAAAACATATACCAATGTTCCATTCGCCTTAACATAATTTATAATGCTGCCAGCGCTCTAACCCAGCCCAATATACAAGAAGATGGCCCATAACCTGCTCTGCGTATAGATGCCTGTTTTTGTTGGTACGACGCAGAATTCTTATTATCCATTTATTAGTTATAAGTAAGAGGTGGATACTTTATTACATTATGCAGGTTTGCAAAACGTATTAGGTTGATGTGAAATTGACTTTGATAGCACAAAATGGAACAAATCTTAGTACAGGGTCAATCAATTTACTAATGTTTTACCTGATTTGCCTTGATAGAATTCCATATTAGGCATATAATAGTAATACAAACAAATGCAAAACAACTACCGTATGAAGTAAAATGGAGGTATATTATGGCAGAACAAGTATTGATACAGTTTCGTGCAGATAAAGCATTAAAACAGGAAGTGACAGAAATTTACGAATCTCTTGGGATGGAC
>CAJUGT010000040.1 GCA_910586435.1 uncultured Acetatifactor sp.
AGCTCGTCGGGCTCATAACCCGAAGGTCACAGGTTCAAATCCTGTCCCCGCTACTAGAACTTTTTAAGTTGCTTGATAAAGTTTGATATGCCCAGATAGCTCAGTTGGTAGAGCAGAGGACTGAAAATCCTCGTGTCACTGGTTCGATTCCGGTTCTGGGCATTGTTTGTTGGAAAGAAAAGGATGCGCTAAAAGGTGAGGATTGTGCCTTTTGGTGCTATTTTTTTGTGCTTCCATATGCTATAATTGATTCAGTTCATTTATCTTCATAAGTATTATCTGTGAAGTTATGGCGGTGGCAATAATTATAATGGCAATAGCAATGGCAATAGCAATAGCAATAGTAATGGTAATAGCAATAGTAAGGGCAATAACAATAGTAACAAAAATATCAATAGTCATATCTATAGCTATTGTATAGATAATGATAAAGGATAGGGGCGGATATGAAACTTAAGAAAAAAAACATAATAATGAGTATAATATTTTTAGTTTTATTGGTTACAGTTATCATAATCGGCATTTTTTATAACAGAAAAGCTTTATATTATGAAACCCATTTTTATCCGGGAACATACGTCAATGGCTTTGACTGTAGTGATTTGGAAGCAGAAGAAGTGATTTCCATGTTGGATGCTCAAATAGAAGGTTATCTATTGGAGGTTGTGGGACGTGATTACCTAACAGGTAAGGAAAAAGCAGTGTTGGGCAGGATTGTTCCTGACGATATTAATCTCACTTTTTTAGATACCAGAGGAATTGTACTGGCATTGCTGGGAAAACAGGAACCATATAAATGGATTTATGGATATGGGGAGAAGGAAGTATCGTATGTGTGCGAACAGGAGGTTACTTTTGATGAGGAAAAGTTGAAAAGCCTGATAAATTCCTGGGAGGCCTGTCAGGAAGTTAATATGCTGAAAGCACAAGATGCGTATATTGATGATTCCCTGGCAAGAAATAATCGCTATGAAATTATTGCGGAGACGATTGGGACGGAACTGGATGTGGACAGAGTCGTTCAATTGGCAGCTGAGGCGGTCAGACAGCAGGAAAAGGTTTTGGATGTTGAGGAATACGATTGCTATCAATCTGCGGAAATCAAGCAAGATGACAGTATTCTGGCGAATGCGGTGGAAACGGCCAATACTTGGTTAAGTGCCAATATTATATATGACTGGAATGGAACAGAGGTGGGGGTGGCTTATGAGGAACTGAAAGAATGGATTTCAATGGGAGATAATGGGCCTGTGTTGGATAAGGAGGCTATTGCGCAGTTTGTGGCTAAGCAGGCTGCATTGCACGATACATATGGTATGTGGAGGAGCTTTAGAACTGCCTTGGGAGTGGATTTGACGCTGCCCAGCGGATATTATGGCTGGAAAACAGACAGGGAAGCTGAGACAGAAGAGTTGATACGTCTGATTCAGGAAGGGGCGGCAGCGCAAAGAACTCCTATATACAGTAGCACAGCACAAAAAAAAGGAAGGTCGGATATTGGGAATACTTATGTAGAGGCTGATTTGACACATCAACATTTGTATTTATTTCAAAATGGAAATATAGTATTAGAAACGGATTTTGTGTCAGGTGATATGAGTTCTAAGCCTGGCAATGTGACACCGGAAGGTGTCTTTGGGGTGGCCTATAAAACTACCAATGCCATACTTCGGGGGGAAGACTATCGGACACCGGTTACTTACTGGATGCCGTATTTTGGCAATTATGGTATGCATGATGCTACCTGGCGAAGTGAATTTGGAGGGGATATTTACATAGCAAATGGATCACATGGTTGTATCAATCTTCCCCTTGACAAAGCAGCTCAAATATATCAGTATGTCTATGCAGGGTTTCCTGTCATATGTTATTATTATGAGGTGGACCCTCTTGCGGGGCAAAATACGGATTCTGAGGAAGGTGATACAGAGGAATGGGATGAGGACGAAGCCGCAGAAGACGATTGAGAAAAAGCGTAGCAGTGCAGGCAGGTTATGGAATTGTTAGGATGCTATGGATAATGGGGAGGATGGGAACAGAGAGGAAGATTGGCACCATAGTGAAGAGACCGGAACAAGTTCCCGCAAGCGAGACAAATCGCCATAAATGGCGAGTGGAATAGGAGGTAGACAAATAGAAATTTATGCAGCGGACAATGATGGGACGAACAGAGCGGCAGGCGCAAAAATGGAGAAAAAAATTGGAGAGATACCGTGAAATACAACGGGAGATTCAATCGGACGCATCGGATATTCTTGGGTCAAGAAATTTTTATCGTATGAAAGAGCATATTCAGCATGGAAATGTGACGGTCAACGCCCATGTAATGGCGGTTGCCAGATATAGTGTGGCTCTCAGTGACAGACTGCATATATCCTGTAACCGCAGGGAACTTATTAGAGGAGCGTTGCTTCATGACTACTTTTTATATGACTGGCATATTCCGGACAAAGAAAAACCACATAGGTTGCATGGATTTTACCATCCGGGGGTTGCGCTCAGGAATGCATCGGAAGAATATACATTGACAGAAAGGGAAAAAAATATTATTAAAAGGCATATGTGGCCATTAACCATGGTGCCCCCCAAGTACAGGGAAGCCTGGATAGTTACAATTGCGGATAAGTGGTGTTCATTGCTTGAAACTTTGCATATGCGTAGAGGACATGGGGCAATTTTGGATAAGTTAAAAAGAAAAGAACTATGACTGGGAAGTAGGCATATAGGCCGGCTGGTGAAGGCGTGGTCAGGAAAGGAACAAGGTGGAGCATCTATTTGAAATGTTGGAAGCGTATGCTGAGGGAGAAATTTATCCATATCATATGCCAGGACATAAACGTCAGAACATTGGGAAGCTTCCAGATAGCATATGTAAATGGGATATAACGGAGATAGAAGATTTTGACAATCTGCATCAGCCGGAAGGAATTCTTCTTTCACTACAGAGTAAAGCAGCCAGGCTGTATGGGGCGGAGGAAAGTTTTTATCTTGTAAATGGAAGTACCGGGGGAATTTTGAGTGCTGTCAGTTGTGCGCTGCCTGTGGGGGGACGTATTCTAATGGGAAGAAACTGCCACAAGTCAGTATACCATGCGGCATATATAAGAAAATTGAATATCTCATATCTCTATCCCCCGCTTTTGGAGCAATTTGATATTTTTGACGCAGTGTTGCCGGAATTAATTGAAGAGGCGCTGGAACATGAAACTGGAATCGGGGCAGTGCTGATTGTGTCACCCACATATGAAGGAAGGATTTCAGATGTTCAAGCCATTGCGGAAGTGGTTCACAGGAAGGGAATACCTTTAATTGTGGATGAGGCTCACGGTGCCCATTTGGGTTTGACGTCGGGGACTTGCAACAGTTGTCAGGCGGGGGCGGATCTGGTGATTCACAGTGTTCACAAGACGCTTCCGGCATTGACACAATCAGCACTGCTTCACGTAAATGGCAGCTTGGTGAACAGAAGCCTACTAAAGCGTTTTCTGCATATTTATCAGACCAGCAGTCCATCCTATCTATTGATGGCAAGCATTGACAGTGCTCTTCAATATATGGAAGAAGAAGGGAATAAAGCATTAGAGAGGTTTCAATGTCTGTATGGAGAAATGATGCAAGCGCTGAAAAAATGCAGATATTTGTCATTTCTGCCAATGAATGATAGAAAACAGGACATAGGAAAGCTTCTCATTTCTGTAAAAGGAAGTGGATATACAGGCAAACAGCTTTATGATATCCTGCTGCATCAATATGGATTGCAACTGGAAATGGTGTCGGCAACTTATGTACTTGCAATGTTTACTGTGAGTGACAGGGAAGAAGCCTATCAACGTATGACGGATGCATTGCTTCAGATTGACGACGAAATGGGGAAAAGGGGAAAAAAGAACAAGCTGGAATGTAAAGAAATAGAGGAAAGAGAAGAAAGAGAAGGAAAAGAAGAAAAAGAAAATTACATGAAGTGTGGTTTGGCCTTGCTGCCTTTTGCTGAGGCTTGGGACAGACAGATGGAAAAGGTGCCGCTGGAAGAGAGCATTGGAAGATGTGCGGGAGAGTTTGTGAATTTGTATCCTCCTGGCATTCCGCTGCTGGTTCCAGGGGAACGGATTACCGAAGAATTATATCATAGTATTCTTGAAAAATTTGCGCAGGGATTGACAGTTCAGGGGATTGAAAGTCAGGTGTGGGGGCAAAATACAGAGGGACAAATGGAAGGGAAAACCAGATTATATATTTATGTAATAGAGGACATAGAGGAAAGAGAGGATGAAGTATGAGAAAGACAAAGATTATTTGCACTATTGGGCCAGCTTGTGAATCGGAGGAAGTTCTGCGCAAGATGATGCTTGCGGGAATGAATGTGGCAAGATTTAATTTTTCGCATGGTACACATGAGGAACAAAAAATCAAGCTGGAACGAGTATTGCGAGTGAGGGAAGAGCTGAAGCTTCCTGTGGCAACCTTGCTGGATACCAAAGGGCCAGAAATTCGACTGCGTGATTTTGAAGGCGGAAGGGTGGAGCTGGTTCCTGGACAGCGTTTTACTTTGACTACGGAAGAAATTCTGGGAACAAATCAAAAAGCGGCAATTTCTTATAAGGGATTGAAGAACGATATTCATGCCGGAACCACCATTCTCATTGATGATGGTTTAATTGAAATGGTTGTGGAAGAAATCAGAGGAGAGGAAATTATATGTCAGGTGATTAATGGCGGTTTTGTGTCAAATCACAAAGGAGTCAATGTTCCCGGTGCAGTTCTCTCCATGCCATACATCAGTGAGGTGGACCGGGCGGATATTTTATTTGGTATCGAGATGGGATATGACCTGCTGGCTGCGTCTTTTGTCAGATGTAAAGAAGATATACTGGATGTGCGCAGGATTTTGGATGCGCATCATAGTGGTATGAAGATTATTGCTAAAATCGAAAACATGCAGGGAATACAGAATTTGGAGGAAATATTGGAAGTTTCCGACGGCATCATGGTGGCAAGGGGGGATATGGGAGTGGAAATTCCTCTGGAAGAGGTCCCCATTTTGCAGAAAAAGATGATTAAGTTGGCAAATGCCCAGGGGAAACATGTCATAACTGCGACACAAATGCTGGAATCAATGATAAAAAATCCCAGACCCACCAGGGCGGAGACAACGGACATTGCCAATGCCATTTATGATGGTACGACTGCCATTATGCTTTCAGGGGAAAGTGCCGCCGGCAAATATCCTGTGGAAGCAGTTGGTACTATGGCCAGAATAGCGGAATGTGCCGAAAAAGATATTGACTACCGCTCCAGAATGCAGCGGAATGCCCATGGCAGGGAAGGGGATATTACCACGGCCATCGCATATGCTACTTGTACAGCTGCAATGGATCTGAACGCCGCAGCCATTATTACTGTGACCATGTCCGGATTTACGGCGGAGGCCATCTCCAGATTCAAACCCAAATGCCCAATTATTGGCTGTACTGTCAGAGAAGATGTATACAGGCAGATGAATCTGTTATGGGGAGTGACGCCGCTGATATTAAAACAGGAAGACAATGCGGAGGAATTGTTTGGAAACGCAGTGCTGGAAGCGAAAAAAGCCGGCTATGTGAAAGCGGGAGATATTGTGGTTATCACGGCAGGGGTGCCTTTGGGAATTGCCGGCACTACAAATATGCTCCATGTAGTCACTGTGGACGCATAATAGCCTGCTTTGCGGGATGAAAAAAACGAAGAATGTCCTTTTGTGGGAGTCAGGCTTTGATGTAACAAGAGAAATGTGCCCTTTTCTTGAAAGAGTAGACGCTTTTGGACGGCAATGAGAGTGGTAGAGTAAGAAAGGGATTTGAGGCAAGGGAGTTGTAAAGGAAGGCTGGGAAAAGACATGGGGAAGATAATATGCCTTATGGGAAAAAGCGCAGTTGGGAAGGATTCTGTTTTTAAGGAATTGTTGGAGGACAGGGCATTGGGACTCAGTGTCATTGTGTCTTATACCACCCGGCCAATTCGGGACGGAGAATGTAATGGTGTGGAATACTTCTTTACTGATGAAGCTGGATATGAAAGATATAAAGCGGAAGGAAAGATTATTGAGGAGAGGTTATATCATACCATGTGTGGGCCGTGGCGTTACTTTACAGTGGATGACGGGCGAATCAAGGCGCAGGAAAATTATCTTGTTATTGGAACTTTGGAGTCGTATCAAAAATTCCGGAAATATTTTGGAGAAGAAAAAGTGCTTCCAATACTTTTGAAGGTGGATGACGGAATCCGCCTTCAAAGGGCACTGGATAGAGAGAGAAAGCAGGAACAGCCCAAGTATGAGGAGTTGTGCCGCAGGTTCCTTGCGGACAGTGAAGATTTTACCATGGAGAAGATTAAGGCGGCAGGAATTGTAAGACAATTTATTAATGAAGATTTTAAGCATTGTCTGGAAGAAATTCAGGAGTACATAAGGGGGCAAATGAATGGCAATTAAGATAGGTCAGATTAATCAGCCGGAACCTGCGCAGGTGGAGCAGACGACACCGGTGCAGCAGACGGATGGCAGCTTTAAATTCATGTTGGCCAGTCATATAGAAGAGTCGGAATTGCAGGCAAGGCTTCAGTCGCTCATGGAGGATATTACCATGCAGGGCGACCGTCTGGCAAAACGCCGGGATGTGAAGGATATGCGGCGATACAGGGGACTGGTAAAACAATTTTTAAATGAAGTGGTGACTCGTTCCCATGCTTTTTCCAGGGAAAATTTTCTGGACAGAAGGGGGCGTCACAGGGTATATGGTATTATTCGGCTTATCGATGAGAATCTGGATCAGCTGGCACAGGAATTGATGAAGGATGAGCAGGATCATCTGGCTATATTAAGTAAAATCGGAGAAATTCGCGGGCTTTTATTGGATATATTTACATGAAGTGGAGGATTAGTGAAAGCCATACCAGGGCAGAGACAGGGAGCTGCTTGAAGGTAAGTTAGATTGGATTAGAGTACCATGATGGCAGGCGGTGAGAAACGTTTTCGGGGTAAGGGAATTCGTTTGCCGAAGGTTACAGATTGGATAGAGGGGGCTATGGGGCCGTGGCAACATAGAAAGGATAAAAGGATTCGCTACTATGGCAAGATTTCAGGACATTATAGGACAGGAGCAGATAAAGGAACATTTGCGGAATGCAGTTGCCACAGGCAAGGTGTCACATGCTTATATTATTCATGGGGAAAAGTCTTCCGGAAAGGAATTTATAGCTAAGGTATTTGCCATGGCGCTGCAATGTGAAAAGGGGGAAGGAGAGCCATGTCAGGAATGTCATTCCTGTAAGCAGGCGCTGTCTGGAAACCACCCGGATATTATTCGGGTGACTCATGAGAAGCCAAATACCATCAGCGTGGATGATATACGAAAACAGGTCAATGGGGATGTGGCGCTGAAGCCATACAGCAGCGCTCATAAGATATATTTAATCAATGAGGCTGAGAAAATGACGGCGCAGGCCCAGAATGCTCTGTTGAAAACATTGGAGGAGCCGCCGGCGTATGCGGTAATTTTTCTGCTGACGTCTAATATCAATGCTTTGCTGCCTACCATTCTGAGCCGTTGTGTTGTGCTGAATATGAAACCTGTGCCGGATACACTGGTAAGAGAGTATCTTTGCAGGCAGCTTCAGATACCGGATTATAAAGCGGAAGTGTGTACAGCATTTGCCAGAGGGAATATTGGAAAGGCCAAGGCCCTGGCATCCAGTGAAGAATTTGACAATATTAAGTCCGATGCGCTTTCTCTGCTGAAGTACATACAGGATATGGAGTTAAACGAGATTATTGCGGCAGTCAAGAAAATTGCGGAATATAAATTGGAAATCAATGACTATCTGGATATTTGCGCCATTTGGTATCGGGATGCGTTGTTATTCAAAGCTACCAGTGATGTGAATCATCTGGTATTTCGGGAGGAGATACAGGCACTGCGAAGAACGGCCCAGCGCAGCAGCTATGAAGGGATAGAAACCATTATTAAGGCGTTGGATACCGCTAAGAAGAGAATAGATGCCAATGTTAATTTTGAGCTGACCATGGAACTTCTGATGCTGACGATTCAGGAGAACAGTTAGAGGATACAAAGGTAAACTGCCTGAAGGGAATGGAATGGTATGGGACAAAGGGGAAGAGAATCTTTTCAAGAGTTGATTGACTGGCTGAAAAGGGAATATATGGAAAAGATGGCTTGGGTGGGGGAATATAACATGGAAGAGTTATCCGAGCTGTTTTGTGAGGGGATATGTGGTACGAGGGCATTCCGTTCTTGGGAAAAGGGCAACAGGGCGCTGGATTGGGAAGTGAGAAAACGTATTGTGGAGCGGCTGGGGATTGGAATGAAGGATTATGAATCCTTTGTAGGGTATGACCAGTACCATAAGTGGAAGGCAAAGATGAAACTTCTTGACAGCATTGTTAAGGAAGAAGATGCAGAAGAGCTTCTGAAAGTATATAAGAGTAGATTTGTCAATACATGCAAGCAAGAGGATGGTGAGTTATCGGCCGTAGGCAGAATAGAGGCACAGTTTTGCCTAAGTATGGAAGCTCAGATTCGACGAGGACAGGGAGCAGGAAAAGAGGAACTGAGTAAGCTGTATGGGGAGGCTTTGGCGTTGACTGTGCCCAGAGTGGATGCAAAGCCTCTTATAAAAAGAATGCTGTGTGTAAAGGAATTAAATCTGATTTTGGAAGCGGAACAATATCGCAGGGAGGGAGAGCGGAGAGATACTTATCTTGAAGTCATAAAATATATAGAACAAAGCGGAGGAGACAGGTGGAACAGCGTCCTATTGTATCCGAAGGCTGTGTATTTTCTATGCAGGTGTGTGATGGCAGGGGCAGTTGAAATGGATGGGGATTGGGGGCTGCCGGAGCTGCATCGATATTGTGGGAGAGCGATAGAACTTCTGCGGGAGAGTCAAAGGATGTATTTTTTGTGGGAACTTTTGGATACGCAGGAAAAGATTCAGCGCAGAATGATAGAAGCGTTTATGTCAAGGGAAGAGCATCAAAGGGCGCAGGCACTTCAAGTCCAGCATCGTCAGGTGCTGCAGTGGAAGGAATGCTTGGAAGAGCTGTATCAGGAGTTCGGAATTCGGAAAGAAACCAGAGAGTATTGTTTTCTTTATGTGGAAAAGGGAGTGTTCTGCTATAATGATGTGATTCGCATTCGGCGTATTATGCTGGGAATGAGTCAGGAGGAGTTGTGTGATGGCATATGTTCTTTAAGGACTTTGAAAAGGCTGGAGAGAAACCAACACAGGACTCACGAGGATATAGTGAAGGAAATGTTTGGGAGACTTGGACTACCAGGAGATTTGATACGTACAGAGTTGATCACAGGGAAGCCAAAAGTCAGAAGATATATGGCTGAACTCCGAAGACTGACAGGGAAGAGAGAATGGGACAGAGCAGAGGAGCTTTTCAAGCAGGTCAAAGGGCTGTTGGATATGGGGGTTGTGTGCAATCGGCAGGCAATGATACAGAATGAAGTATTAATCGCTTGGGGCCAGGGAAAGTTGAACAATGCTGTTTTTGAAAGTCGAATGAAAGAGGCTCTGGAATTGACATTACCCTATGAAGTAATGTTTACGGAAGGAGAAAAGTATTTAACATATGAGGAGCAGATCTGTCTGATGAATATGATGCTGACGATGGATGAGCAGGGTAAGGAGTACTTGGTTTGTATGAGGAGGTTGGAGGAGATGTATCAGCCGTTGATAGAGGAAAGGTTACATGCGGCGGTGGCTTCAATGTATGAGTTTGTGATGGGGAATTTGAGCAGTTCTTGGGGAAACAGGGGGAATCTGGACCTGGCGGATCATTTCAATGAAATCATTTTGCGGGGGTGCCTGTGGTATAGAAGAATGGATTCTGTCGAAGTGTGTCTTTACGGCAGATGGTGGAATCATGCGGAAAGGGTTAAAAAAGGAATCCCCACCAACATAAAACTGGATGGGGAAAAGGAACTGAGAAGATGTATTATACTTTGCGAGTATAGTAAGCAGTATTTTAATGCGGCATTTTGTAAAAATAAATTGGAGGAATTGTCAGGAAAAGAGAGGCTTATTTATTGAATACGGGAGGGGTAGTGACAGGAGGCCAATCATGCTGTGGTGAAATGCCAGGTTCGTCTTCTAAATGTTTTGTGTCATTGAGGAAAACGCAGTGGCTTGGATATTCTGTGTTAAGGGATGGGGCGGTGACGGATATTGTTGTGGCGCAAAGTAAAAGCAAAGCGATATAGGCTAATCCGGTGCGTTTCAGTAAATGTGATGTAAACAGTTTTTTTTTGTTTGAATTCTCCTTTTTATAAAAGCATAATAAATATTTTATCATGTAAATGTAATGATGTAAAGTGACAGAGTTATTCCATTTTAGCCTTGATTTTGGAATAACTCTGTCACTTGTAATAAAATGTACAATACGTTATAATATTTATATACAGTCGAGGAATAAAGCGCCTGTATTGCTATTGGACATCTGCGGCCGCTGAAGTGTACTTAGCATGAATTTCTGAAACGAAAGGAGAAGTTTATGAAGAACAAAAGAATACAGAGAATGCTGGCAACATTGATGCTGTCCGTGGCGGTACTGACTTCCTTAATGGTGAGTAAGGCTGTTGCTGCGGAACCAAATAAAGGAACAACCTTACCCTTACATATGCACAGGTTTGCGGAAACTGAGCCCCATGATATTTACGAAGAAGCAAACAGTGTTTACCATTATCGCTATTATGGCACAGTTAAATCATGTATTGACTGTGATTATGCGGAATGGAATGAACTGGGGAGTTTTTATGAAGAGCATGATATGGGAGGCGCCGCTGAACCGCCGCATAGATACAGGTGTTTACAATGTGGCTATGAGGAATAATAGTGGACTTGAGTAGGTAAAGAATTTTATAGTATAATGTAATGAAGATTGTGGGGTAAATTCTTTTATTAGAGCTTGCCCCATACTTTATATGTGGAGATGATTTATGGGTCAAGAAATTTGTATTATGATTTGTAGTTTGATGTTAAGGGGGAACATTATGGAAAAAAAGGTAAATACCAAACAGAAAAAACACAGGGGAGATAAGCTGTGGCATATATTGTTATTGGCCTTGTACTGTTGTGTATTGATGGGATGTGGACTCGGGGAGGAGAATAATATTCAAATTGAAACAGAGGAGGGGCGAAACTCAGATAATACGGAAGAAATATCAGAATATATTGACCTGCTATCAGAAACGGAACCACTTTATGATATAGGAAATGTCGTCATGGAGTCCGATGGGAAGTTCAGAGCGCCACGGAGCCTGGGAGTACAGTTCTACAAGGGAGAACCAGTACAGCTTTGGGCATTACAGGACAGGGAAAGTGGTTCTGTGGACATATATCTGTACCGGCAGGACGGGAGCAGGGATTTATTATATGACCATATGTCAGAGGATAGCTTTTTTGGCCAGGGGTACCTGGATGAGGAGAGGAATTATTATCATTGGCAGAACGATCCGAAGCGTGGCGTTTTGACTAAGACAGACCAGGAGGGGGAATTGGTATTATCCAGAACCATGTCAAGTCTTGACGCAAGGTCATTGGGTGACTTCGTTCAATTGGCGGACGGCAGGCTTTTTGTTATCTATCTGGAGGACAGTACCGGGAAGTATTTGCTTGGGGAATTGAATCCCGACACGGGGGACATATCTAAATTGGATAAGGCTCTGGTAGAGGGAGGGGGAGGAGATATCAGCATAGGGGCCGGAGAAGATGGGGGCTTATATTATACGAATGGTCTTGGATTCTGGGAGCTGAATACGGAGGATGGAAGCAGGAAAGAGGCGCTGCTTTTTCAGGGGACTACTTATCATTGGAATCTGGCTGTGGATGAAGGGATAAGGGATTTCCGTATGCTGGCTGACGGTGGTGTGGAATTGCTCAGGATGGGCAGCGGGAATAACTTTGGCACAGGGGGATGCTTTGAAGTACTTCGCAGGGTGAAAGTGGGGGAAGGAAAAGAAGTGATTACCATGCGGGGAGAAATCTTCCCCAATTGGATTTCAGAGTGGACAGGGATGTTTAACAAGAGCAGCAATGATTACTATGTAGTGTTGGAGGAATGCGGCGTCTATGGGGATGCGGAAGAATACGCAAGGCAGACCAGCATCGAGATTGCGGCAGGGAAAGGACCTGACCTGCTGTTTGGGGATGTATTGGGGGAATACACCAATGGGGTGGCACAAAAAGGGGGTTTTGTTGAGCTTACGCCATATTTGAAGGAGATGTTGATAAGGGAAGAATATTTTCCTTCTGCATTTGTAAAGGATGGGGACAGGATTGTAGGCATAGCCCTGTATCTGCGGATGAGAGGGTACCATATGGACAGGGAAATTCTGGGAGAGACTGCGGACCTTAAGGGGCTGGTGGAGTCCCTTCTTGCCTGGGAAGGGAGTGGTGTCTATTACGACGCAGTGGAGGCGGATCCTTATGGATACCAGGAAGCGGTGAAGGCCGGCCGGCAGGAGACGCTGCGGGCGCTTTTGGAATGCTCGGAGAGTTTGGGAGGGGCAGTGGACTGGCAGGCCGGAACCTGTGATTTCAGAAGCGGTTTGTTCCCCCAGGCGCTGGAAGCGGCCAGACGCTATGGGTATGACGGGAAGAATCCATATCCTGCAATGGCGAGGAAAGAGCTGTACCAAACATATTATTTTCTTGACAATACATTATTGGAGAGTGAAGGAAGGGCAATGGTGGCAGGCCTTTTTGACGACGGCTGTTATGCGATAGCGTCGGGAGGGGTTGTATCTATGAATGTTAATTCCGGTAAGAAGGAAGGGGCATGGGAATACATCCGTTTTCTGTTGGGGGAAGAAGCGCAGATGGCAGTGGATAGCAGGGGAGGGGGCCGCAGGACATACATCGACTATCCCGTAAGCAGAAAGGTATTTGACATGATGATGGAGCAGGAACAGGCATTGGGCAGGGAGCGGCAGCAGGGAAACCATAGGTGGACGGAAGGTTTATATGACCTTACCGACGAGCGGGTGGATGAACTGAAAGAGACTTTGGAAAATGCCAGGTTTCTGCCCACACGGACAGAAGAGATACTGGATATTGTCTGTGAGGAAGCGGAGGATTATTTTACTGATGTGAAGGGGATGGATGAAGTAATTGGAGTGATACAGAATAGAGTGCAGCTGTATATGGATGAAATAGTTGACTAATATAATATATGTGCTATAATATACTTATACAATAAGTACAATTGGCGAAGGCGGTGAGTTATGGAAATCATTATCAGCAACAATGCCAGCAAGCCCATATATGAGCAAATCACTTCTCAGATAAAGGCCATGATAATGAGTGGAGAACTGAAGGCGGGGGAAGCGATTCCTTCCATGCGAGCGTTGGCAAAGGCAATTCATGTAAGTGTGATAACGGTTCAGAAGGCTTATGAGGATTTACAAAGGGACGGTTTTATTGAAACGACGGTTGGCAGAGGAAGTTTTGTATCGACTCAAAATAAAGAATTTTATCAAGAAGAGCAGCAGCGTATTGCGGAGGAACATTTGCAGGCCGCTGCGGAAATTGGGCGGACAAACAATATTTCCCTCGAAAAATTGACAGAGCTGTTGGCTTTATTTTATCAGGAGAAGGAGTAGTATGGAAAATATTTTAGAATTGCAGCATGTGACCAAGGCGTTTCCAAAGTCGGATTTTGTATTGGACAATGTGACATTTTCAGTGCCTTATGGGGCAATTTTGGGTTTTGTAGGAGAAAATGGCGCAGGCAAAACAACCACCATTGGATGTATTATGAACACAATTGCCAAAGACAAAGGAACAGTAAAACTCTTTGGAAAAGAAATGCTGGATGCCGATACAAAGATGAGAGAAAAGATAGGTGTTGTGTATGACGGGGATAATTTTCCTGGTTTTTGGACTGCGAAACAAGTGTCGGAAGTCATGGAGGGGCTTTATAAGCAATGGGATAATGTGCTGTTTCAGAAGTATTTACAGGATTTTCAACTGCCTGCCAGACAGAAAATCAAACACTATTCAAGAGGAATGACTATGAAATTAGCCATTGCCGCAGCGCTGGCACATCACCCGGAGCTGTTGATTTTAGATGAAGCCACCGGCGGTCTGGACCCCATTGTTCGTGATGAAATGTTGGATGTGTTTCTTGAGTTTGTTCAGGAAGAAAGGCATTCTATTCTGCTGTCTTCCCATATTACAAGTGATTTGGAAAAAATAGCGGATTATATCACATTCATTCACAAGGGGAAGCTGGTTATGACCGTGTCAAAAAACGATCTGGCATACCAATATGCTGTGATACATTGCGGGGAAAGTCAGTTTCGTGCCATGGATGCCAAGGATATTCTTGCGTATCGCAGGCGAGATTTTCAAATTGATGTGTTGGTATCTGACGGCAAAGAAGCACAGAGAAAGTACAGAGGGATTGTAATGGATCATGCCACAGTGGATGAGATCATGCTATTGCTGGTAAAGGGGGAACGAGTATGAAGGGACTTTTAAGAAATAATTTTTACGCAACCATTTCAAATGTGAAAGTATTCTTGGCTGTAATGCTGGTCCTGGGGGCCTTTGTCATGGCAGCAGGTGAGAAAAGAACATTGCCCATTACAGGTTATTTGTTATTAGGAATTGTTGGGTTTTCTCTGAATTCTATTGCAAGCCTGCGAAAAGAAAGCGTAGCCAAATGGAATAAATATAAACTGACCACACCTGTAAAAAGATCCGTCATTGTGAAGAGTTATTTTATAAGTCTGCTTATGTGGGTGCTTGTGGGGATGGTATTCGTTGGGGGTGGGGTCGCTCTATTTATTACGCTGCAAGGGTATCCTTTTAGCAGAACTACGGATGTCTTTATGCTGTTTGTTGCGGGGATTGCGGTAAGTCTGTTTACGGGGGCGATATTTTTCCCGTTATTTTATTTGGGTGGGGCGGAACGCAGTGAAATATTTATAGGGATAAGCTTACTGTGTGCCATTGGAATTGTTCAAGGGCTGTCTGTTTATATCAATTATCTATTCCCGGCGCCCATGGATACAATACAGGTTATTTTGGGCGGTGTAATTATTCTTGTGTGCGCGGTTCTTGCGTTTGCGTTATCTTATCCATTGACCGTATGTCTATATGGCAGAAAGGAATACTGAAGTCATGGCAAATTCCAATATTAACTATGGTTTTTTATGGGGGGATATGATAGAATAGCAGTGGAATAGGATGCAGGATTTTGATTCAAATGTGAGGTAGATAGATGATTAGAGTAATTGGTGTGAGATTTCGTACTGCGGGGAAGATTTATTTCTTTGATCCTCTTGAGTTTGATATAAGAAAAGGTGCCAATGTAATTGTAGAGACGGCACGGGGAATTGAGTTTGGAACGGTGGTTTCGGGTATTACGGAAGTGGAGGATGAGAAGGTGATTCAGCCTTTAAAACCAGTACTTCGTATTGCCAATGAGCGGGATATGGAACAAGAGGCCGCTAATAAGGAGAAAGAGAAGGATGCTTTTAAAATCTGTCTGGAAAAAATCCGGGATCATGGCCTGGAAATGAAACTGATTGACGCAGAGTATACTTTTGACAATAATAAAGTGCTTTTTTATTTTACGGCGGACGGGCGAATTGATTTTCGGGAGTTGGTAAAGGATCTCGCAAGCGTATTTAAAACCAGAATAGAGCTGCGGCAAATCGGAGTTCGGGATGAGACTAAGATTGTAGGTGGAATTGGGATATGCGGACGACCTTTGTGCTGTCATAGTTATCTTGCTGATTTTGTGCCTGTTTCCATTAAAATGGCAAAGGAACAAAATTTATCGCTGAATCCGGCAAAAATTTCAGGTGTTTGCGGCCGATTGATGTGCTGCCTGAAAAACGAAGAAGAGACATACGAGGAGTTGAACAGAAGGCTGCCCAATATTGGAGATTCGGTGACTACCGCAGACGGGCTGAAGGGCGAAGTGCAGAGTGTCAATGTTCTTCGGCAGCTTGTGAAGGTCATAGTCAATGTTGGAGATGAAAAGGAAATTAAGGAGTATGGAGTAGAACAGCTGCAATTTCGTCGTAAGCGAAGCAAGAAGGAGAAAATGGAGCTGAGCCAGGAGGAATTGGAAGAGCTGGAGCGCTTGGAGGAAGAAGAACGGCAGGAATTGCAGGGGAATGGCGGCGAAGGTTCCGGCGGACAGCGCCAGGGCGGAAAAGGGCGCTATGAAAGGCGAGAGAATCAAAAAGGACGCCAGGAGAAAAATCCGAGGGAGGGTGACATATCTGCTGTGGAAGAGACTGCGGAAGAAGGCAGTCCATTTCAGGGTGCAAGAAATCGGCAGAATAGATTTCACCAGGATGGCAGAAATCGTCAACAGAACAGAAACTATCAGTCAGGGGACAATTCCCAGGTAGAAAAGCGTCCGGAACCTGGGGAGAATCGCCAGGACGGAAGGCGCCGCCAGGGAGAAGAGCGTCCGGAAGGCGGGGAGAATCGCCAGGACGGAAGGCGCCGTCAGGGAGAAGAACGTCCGGAAGGCGGGGAGAATCGCCAGGACGGAAGGCGCCGCCAGGGAGAAGAGCGTCCGGAAGGCGGGGAGAATCGCCAGGACGGAAGGTACCAACAGGAAGCAGAACGTCAGGAATCTGGAGAATATCATCAGGCCCAGGGGAATCATCAGGAAGGGGAATACCGTCAGGGAAGGAGATACCGTCAGGGGGGAGTCCCGTCTTCCGATGTGGCTCATGAGAGTAGAAATATTGCTTACGGGGAGAATGAGCGTGATAATGTAAACAACGGGAATTCGGAAAGCAGGCAGGGAGACAGGGGCCATGGGAATGGAGGAGGCCGTTTTGGCAGAGGGAATTACGCAGGCGGCGGACGCCAGGAAGGCCGATTTCATCAGAAGGGAAACCACAGGCAGCGGCAGGACAATTATGGCAATCAGAGTGGAAAAGGGCGCCATGATAACAGGAACCGATATGATTTCAAGGCCGGACAGGAGGATAGTTAAATACCCATGGCAGTCAAACTGAAAGAGAATGAGAGGCTGGACGATCTACAGCGGAACGGCTATCGCATTATTCAGCATCCGGATAAATTCTGTTTCGGGATGGATGCGGTATTATTGACGGGATTTGCCCAGGCCCGCAGGGAGGACAGGCTCCTGGATCTTGGCACAGGGACGGGAATTATTCCCATTCTGATGGAGGCCAAATATCATTGCGCACATCTTTATGGGTTGGAAATTCAGCCGGACAGTGCGGATATGGCAGCCAGAAGTGTGGAATTAAACGGATTATCCGACAAAATAGATATTCTTACAGGAGATATCAAAGAAGCAGACTTGATTTTCCCGTCTGCTTCTTTTGATTGCGTTACCTGTAATCCGCCATATATGATCGGGTCACATGGCATTGTGAATCCGGATGCGCCTAAAGCCATTGCGAGGCATGAAATTTGCTGTACTTTTGAGGATGTGGCTGCGCAGACGGCAAAGCTGCTGAAGCCCGGAGGACATTTTTTTCTGGTACATCGTCCGTTTCGGCTGGCAGAAATCATGACAACTTTGGTGAAATATAAGCTGGAACCCAAACGAATGCAGTTGGTGTATCCATATGTGGACAAGGAACCCAACATGGTACTTTTGGAGGCCGTGCGAGGAGGAAAATCCAGGATGTGTGTGGAGAAACCTTTGATTATATATCAGGAACCAGGCGTGTATATGCCGGAGATTTATGAAATATACGGTTATTGATAAAAAAGGGCGGCAAAAGTCCGTTTTGGAGAGGATGATGTGGTGTATGGCATAGGATAAGGGGCGGGATAACGGTTCGGAGAGCTGGTTTGTGATTGATGAGAGGGAGACGACATGGCAGGGATACTTTATTTGTGTGCCACACCCATTGGGAATTTGCAGGATATGACGCCGAGGGGCGTAGAGACTTTGCGAACAGTGGATTTGATAGCGGCGGAGGACACTCGCAACAGTAAGAAGCTGTTAAATTATTTTGATATTCATACACCCATGACAAGTTATCATGAGTATAACAAAGTGGAGAAGGCAAAATATCTCATAGGGCTATTGCAGGAAGGGAAGAACATTGCTTTGATTTCCGATGCGGGAACGCCGGCGATTTCAGACCCGGGCGAGGTACTGGTGCGGATGTGTCACGAAAATCAACTGCCTGTCACCAGTCTGCCGGGGCCTGCGGCATGTATTACGGCATTGATTTTGTCCGGGCTCCCCACCAGGAGATTCTGCTTTGAGGGATTTCTGCCTGGGGATAAGCGGGAGAGAAGGGAAATTCTGGAAGAATTGGCTGGGGAAACTCGTACCATGATTATATATGAGGCCCCCCATCATCTGGCGGGAACACTGGAAGAATTATATGGCTGTCTGGGGGAGCGGAAAATCACTTTGTGCAGGGAATTGACCAAAAAATTTGAAACAATCATTCCCATGACGCTGAAAGAGGCAGCGGAGTATTACAGAGAGGAAAGCCCCAGGGGAGAATATGTGCTGGTGCTTGAGGGGAAGAGTAAGGAAGAACTGCGGCGGGAGAAGATTGCGTCGTGGAAAGTTATGAGTATAGAGGAGCATGTGGCATATTACGAGGAACAGGGAATGGACCATAAGTCCGCCATGAAACAGGCAGCAAAAGACAGGGGAGTGGGCAAGCGGGAAATTTATGCGTATCTCCATGGCAGCAGTACATGACAGAATGGGGATAACTGTTTATGGATGGTTGCTTGTGATGGAATGGGTTCGGATGGCAGGAATGAGAGTAAAACGCATATTACGGAGCGGAGGAGAGATGGCGGCGGATATTTGTGACAGATGTGTTAATTATATGTATGATGAGGAGAATGAATGTTATTGCTGTATGGTGAACCTGGATGAGGATGAGATGTATCATTTTTTGGCGGGAAGCCGGAGGGAGTGTCCTTATTTTCGTCTGGATGACGAATATGGAGTGGTGCGGCATCAGATATAGGAGAAGAGTGTTATGAAATATGTCAGGCAGCTTTCTGTGATTTTCAGTATATCTCTCATAGCGGAGTTGATGGAGTATTTGATTCCTCTGCCCGTGGCGGCCAGCGTATATGGATTAGTGCTGATGCTGGCAGGGCTGATAACCAAAATCATACCGCTGGAACAGGTGGAGGGGGCAGCGGATTTTCTGGTGGAGATTATGCCTGTCTTATTTATTCCCCCCACAGTGAGTATCATGACCAGCTTTGAGGTACTCAGCCAGCTGTTAGTTCCCGTCACGGTGATTTCCGTGGTATCTACAGTGCTTGTGATGGCAGTCACCGGCAGGGTGGCACAGGGAATTATGAAAAAGACCGGAAACAAAGGCGTGGAGCGGGAGACGGCGGAGAAAGTCACGAAAGAACAGAAGAAAAGCAGGAAATGAGACAATGCATGGAAACGGGAAACAGAAGTTTGAAAGAGGATGGAAAAAGGAATGGGAGCGATAAGAGAGGCTTTGACACAATCCGTATTTTTTGGAGTGGTAATCAGTTTGCTGTGTTATCAGATAGGTGTGCTGGTGCGGAAAAAGACAAAACTGGCCATTGCAAACCCACTGTTGTTGTCAGTGATTATCATCATTGCGGTTTTATTGCTGTTAGGCATTGATTATGATTCTTATTACAATGGAGCAAAGTATATTCAGTATTTTCTCACACCTGCCACAGTCAGTCTGGCAGTTCCGCTTTACAGGCAGTTGGCATATATCAGAAAGTATCCGGCGGCAGTGTTTGGCGGGATTGCTTCAGGGGTGCTGACGGCCATGGGCAGTATCTTCTTGATGGGACTGGCGTTTGGCCTGACCCATGAACAGTATGTTTCCCTGCTGCCTAAATCCATTACCACGGCAATTGGCATTGGAATATCGGAGAAAATGGGGGGAATGGTAAATGTCACTATTATAGCCATTTCTATTACGGGAATTCTGGGAAATATTGTGGCAGAGGGTGTGTGCAAAGTATTTCATATTCAGGAGTCTGTTGCGAAAGGGCTTGCCATTGGCACGGCAGCCCATGCGTTAGGCACAACAAAAGCAATGGAGCTGGGGGAGGTGGAAGGCGCCATGAGCAGTCTGTCCATTGTGGTAGCGGGAATACTGACTGTCATTACAGTGTCCGTATTTGCGGGATTTCTTTAAATTGTTCCAATAATGTGATGTTTTTGTGGAAAAAAGCGCTTGAAACGCAATACGAGGTGATGTATAATATTAGCATGGATGTATAAATTGACCGCGGACGATTTTGAGATTCCAAATTCTTTAATAAAAGGAGGCATAAGATGAGAAATCTTAAAAAGTACCTGACGGCAGGGGCTCTTGCCGGTGTAATGGCATTGTCCGCATTTCCGATGGCGTCTCAGGCGCATGAAGGAGATAGATATTGCTCTTCGCATAATTTTGTATTTGACCATGGGCAATACATTGATTGTGAATGGTTTGATGCAAATGCTCATACCTGTTATGTGCTTGAAATTATGAAGTGTACAAATTGTGGTGAAGAGAGGGATGGTGAAGTATATTCTTATCATGAGGAGCATTCATATGACTGGAAAGGTGACAGGTTTGAATGTGAATGTGGAGATTTTTATAAATAAAAAATGATTTATGATATTGTATGAGAGTGAAAGAAAAAGGTATAATTCGTATGGCAAAGTGATGTTTTTGAGACTTGATAGAGAAATTTTATATCATTATACCAGTTTGGAATGAGGAAATGAAAGAAAGGGATTTTGAGTGGGCATATGTTGCCTGCTTAAAATCCTTTTCTTACAGACAGAAGCTATATTTATTAGGAGGATATAGTTCAATTTAGGGTTGAAAGGATGGCAATGCCAATGGAAAATAGAGGAAAATTAGTTTTGTTACTTTTGAGTTTTTTTTGTGTAACTTTTTTTTATGGTTGCGGGAAAGATGCAGATAGCAAAAGTCAGAGAGAAGGCCATATAGCGGTGCGGATAGAGGAAGTAACCCTTGCATCCCCTGGAGAGAGTGACCCAGGCTGGGAGATTCGCAGTCAGGTGCTGGCAAGACAGTTTGACCAGGGGGAGACGGTACTGGTCTGTGCGGAACGAAATGAGGAGGGTTCTGAAATCTGTCTTTACAGGGAAGGTGGGGAAAAGGAAATTCTGGTGAAAGACGTTTCTCAGGAATATCGTGGGCCATGGTATTTGGGGAAGAATGGGACATACTATATTACGGTGGGGAAAGAAGTAATTATCCTGAAGGATGAAGAAATATGTCGCTGGGAGACAGACGCACAGGTTACGGATCTCTGTGAGTTAAAGGACGGCAGGGTAATACTGCTTTTGGAAGATAAGGAAAAAGGGATGGAGATTGCTGAATTAGACCCCGCCGCAGGAACGGTTATCGGATGGAGCGGACTGAAATTGGATGCAAATCCCAATCAGAGCATCAGCGCAGGGGAAGATGGCTTGCTCCTGATGGATAAAGATGGTGTCTGGAAGGTGAAAAATCCTAAAATCGGGGAAGAGGGGGACGGAAGAGAATGTATTATGCCTTTCGGGACGGCCTATGGTCCAGGGTTTCAGGTAGGAGATTTTCGTGTATTGAAGGATGGGACGGTGGATGTGTTGCGAAAAGACGGTGTTTTGCAGCATTTGGAACTGTATGCGCCGGAGCAGGTGATTGTGGTAAGAACCTGGCGAGGAACTCAATGGTTAAAACATTGTGTGGATCAGTTTAACATGGAGAACAAGGAGTATTATATATTATTGGAAGAAGGCCAAAATGGGGGAATGAGTGAAACAGAATTTTTGGAAAGGACAGCTATGGAAATTGCAACCAGTAAGGGGGCGGATATTATTCTTTCAGATGCGGTTTATTCCCAAGTGGACGAACTGGTAAGAGGAGGAGCATTTGAGGATTTGGTGCCGTACATGGAGGATTCCGGCATACAAGAAGAGGATTATTTTCCTGTTGCGTTTGACACATGGCGGGATGGAGACAAGGTGTATGGTGTCAATGCGCTGGTTTTGATTAATGGCTTTTGGATGGATAAGGAAGTGCTGGGGGAGAGGGAAGCAAATATACATACTATGGTTGAAGCCTTGTCAGAATATGAGGGAGAGGAAAGAATTTTCTGTGAGTACTGGTCAGGCAGTATGATATTGAAATATTTTATGTTGAGATCAGAGGATCTGTGGGGGATGGTTGACTGGGACAAGGGTACATGTGATTTTAGTGGAGAACTGTTTCGTAACATATTGTGGATTTCGCAAAGATATGCCAGCGATGGAACCAAGGGTATTTCTCCTGTTGCTGGCTGGATCTATGATTTGGATAATCTTTATACTTATAGTGCAGCCATGGAAGCATTGGAGGGCGAGGGAAGAGTGTCGGTGGGGTTTTTGTTTGACGATGGTGGGAAGGCTGAGGTGAAGGATACCAGTATCGTGATGGGCATAAGCAGCACGTCGCTCAACAAGGAGGGGGCATGGAAATTCATCAAATACATGCTGTCAGAGGAGGTGCAGGAACTATTTTTTACAGATAAATTCGCTTTCAGTGGTTATCCCACTAACAGGAAGGCGTTTGAACAGTACGCAAAAATGGCGATTGCGGAGGGGGCTATTGTCAGGCGCTCCGATGGTATAAGCTATCGAGGGGGAGATGGACGTAAATACAAGGAGCTTGGGGAAGAGGCATACAGGGCGCTGTACGACCCAACGGAGGAAAGGATGACGGCGCTGAGAAAACAGTTGGAGGAGGTAAGAGCATATCCAATGTATACTATGCCATTGGTGAATATTATTGTTGAGGAGGCAGGGGCGTACTTTTCCGGTGACAAGGAGTTGGACCAGGTGGTGAAAATTATAGAGAACAGGGTGCAGCTGTATTTGGATGAGCATTATTAAAAATTGTAGCCAATGGGGAGAGAATATCAATATGAAAAAAATGACAAAATATGAAAAAATGGTTAGAATAATTTCCTCATCTAAAACAGACAATATTCTCGTTCCCAAAAAGTCAAATATCACGCAGCGCCCGGTGTTCCCGTTCCGGTATACTGGCTGCGGAATAAAAGGAGGTTACAGATATGACCAGCATTTCTGAACTTGATTTACAGAACCTGCGCCATCTGATCGGCGGTTATGACACTACCCATTGCAAGATGCAGGAATATGCAAAGGCTGCCACGGATTCTCAGGTGAAGCAGTTTTTTGAGAAAGGCGCAAAATGTGCCATGGATAATAAGCAGCAGCTTATGAAATTTTTGCAGTAATAAGCAGTGTCAGGAACAGCACAAAAGGAATATTGGAGGAGGTATCATATGGAGTTACAGGAAAAGACAATGGTAGCGGATACGCTGGCTGGTATTAACGGTGAGTTGATACGTTACGCAGAGATGATAGCACAGTCCGAGAATAAAGAATTGAAACAGACATTAAAGCAATTCCGCAATGCCTGCGAGCAATCCCAGGAGGAACTGTACAATATTGCCAGAGAAAAGTCTTATTATGTACCCGCAAGCAAGGCAACGGATGAAGAGGTTGCGCATGTAAAGCAGCTGTTCACAACGGGTACTCTGTAAGCAATTTCATTACAAAAGAAAAAAGAACAAAAACCCAAAGGCGCTGTCGATGTAATTCGGCAGCGTTTTTTCTGATTTTATTTCCGCTTGAAGTTGTCCGAGTGTTGTGGATAATGGTATCCGCAAGAGTCAAAAAACTAAGAAACCAGACTTTCATCAACACGAAAGGTAAAAGGGAGAGAAAAAGTGATGAAAAATAATGAATATGTTCTTGGCAAGTAGCAACAGGAAAGGCAGATAAGAAAATGCTTTAGGAGACATGGTTTAAAATCCATGGAAAAATCATAGTATGATAATAAGAAAAATATGGGTTTTACATCCGAAAGGAAGAGAGCTATGGCTTTTTTGGATAAGGTTGGTGAAACGCTGGCAGCGAAGAGCAGGGATGTGGCGGATAAAGCAAAGGAGATGGCGGAGGTAAATCGTCTTAACGGACAGATTCATACCCAGAAAAACAAAGCCGAAAAGATTTATGCGGAAATAGGAAAAGTAGTATATGAAAAACGTGAGGATTGGGGCCAGCTGGATATATCTGGACGAACAGAAGAATTGGATTCTATTCAGGCAGAAATACAACGGTTGAAAGAGGAAATACTGCGCGTAAAAGGGATGCGGGAATGCGTAAATTGCGGCACGGAGGTAAGCAGGAAGGCAACTGTCTGCCCCAAGTGCGGCGAAATAATGGAAGCGGAAGCAGCAGAGGAGCAGAAAGAAGAAGTTTCGGAGCCCAATGGGGAGAGAAAAAGTGAAGAAGACAATGCATATACAGGTTATGGGCAGGCGTCAGGAACAGCTAAGGAAAGAGTATGCCCAGGGTGTAATAAGAAGGTAGAAGAAGACATGGTGTTCTGTCCGTTTTGTGGGGTGAGGCTTTAAAGGAGATGGATAAAGGGAATACAAAGGAGGGAAGAATACATTTGTAGGAGAAAAGTATAAAAGTGACAGAGTTGTTCCTTTTTGCTCTTTGTTTTGGAATAACTCTGTCGCTGGTATAACTTTGTGAGTTATCAGACACCTGTATACCAATGTACGGAACCTGGATGTGATTAACAAAATTGTATATAGTTTATTCCCGCGGGCAATGAGCCAAGCGGCCGTGCTTGCACGGACAGTTGGCGAATGCCGCAAGGGTCAAATACCCCGCCCCTTGGGGCGTTGCAAGCTTGATACCCCGTTGCTTGCAGCGGGGTCTTTGATTATAAGGGGATGAAGAAATGAGAGCAGAGAAAATATGTTTTTGTATCATTACTCTTTTTGGCGTATTACTATTGGCAGGCTGCGGGGATGAGACATGGCAGGAAAAGAAGATAGAGGGATTGTATGGCATGGAACAGGGGATTCATACATAAGATGGAGTAATAAAACCTGATTGGAATATGAAATATGCTGAATGCAATTTGGGCAGCGATGATACTGTTGGCGGTGATATATGGAGCCCTGACAGGTCATATGAGCGATGTGACGGATGCGGCACTGGACAGTGCGGGAGAGGCGATTTCACTTTGTATTACCATGGCAGGTGTGGTGGCACTGTGGATGGGATTGATGGAAATCGCCCAGAAAGCGGGATTGATTCAAAAGCTTACGAAAGGAATATCGCCTTTTCTGAAATTTATGTTCCCCAGGATACCGGCGAGGCATCCGGCGAGAGAATACATAGCGACGAATGTGATTGCCAATGGTGGAGTTATAATAGGACTAAATAAAGAACCCGATACCGGCTGACACAACTGAAAACGAGCAAATACAGGGCACAGAATTGACTGCGCAGTCACTTGTATTTGCTCATTTTTGCTGTTTGCGATGAAATCTGAAAAAGCGGAATATTGTCTAGTTGTCTAAAGAGATATAAAACCTTTGCTGTGACGCCTGCATCTCCTGATTTAATTGAAAAGCCCTCACGTAAGTGTTATTTTCCGTATGAAGCTGCGTGCTGTTTGGTGTTTCGCCCGTCTTAGCCGCTGGCTTCATGGGGGTGTTTGATTCTCCCAAAACAGGGGCCTGGAATGTCTGGGCTCTTTCTTCCCTCTGTTCCATTTTTTTAAGCTCCGCCTGTTTTTGTTCGGTATCTATCCCCCGAATTTCGTCCTGTTTTATCTCTCCCTTTAATATGGCAATACCACCCTGAATTCTTGCGATAACAGTTTCCTGGCGGTCTGCCTTTTGTACGGAAGCGTCAGCCGATACAATTTCATGAATTTCCCTGCGAGACAGTCCCCTGCCGCTTTCAGGGTCTAAGGGTTTTGTAGCCTTCTCAGAAGTATCTGCGCTTTTGGCTTCCTCGGACTGGGGCATATTCTGTTTTGCGTCATCTTTCAAAATAACGACGCCATCTTTGGTCCTGGATATGACGGTTCCCTGAAGGTCGCGCGGCTGCTGTGCGGAAGTAACTGCCGATGAGGTTGCGGCATTCTCGCTCTGAGACAATTCCTTCTTTGCGTCCATTTCAAGTTCTGAGGGTTTTGCTCCCTTTTCGTCAATGCCGGTCTTCTGGCTTTCCGGACGCTTCTCGGCTGCCTTATCCAGGGCGGCCCCATCGGTCTGGTCTTTGGCTGTTTCCTCTTTTGCCAGTCCCATATTGTCCTGTAGTTTGGACATCATGATTTCCCGCTTCTGTGACTTGCGAAATTCTTCCTCATGTTGTTTTAACTCTGTATTGAGACTGGTTATCTTCTTTCGGAGTGTCTTTCGTTCATTTTCTTTTTCCGTCACAGACAGCTCTTCCTTTGAAGACAACGCGCGCATCTCCTGCTGCACACCTGTGATTTCGTTTTGAATTTTCTTATTTTTGGCATCCGATACACCTGTCATCGCCATCGGCATGCCTGACATATTGTTTGATATTTTGCCAATTCCCATCGCATAATCTCCTTTCCTGCCAAAGAATGTTTACAGCCAACACATTCTTTGGCATATTTTTATCCCTTATGGTTATACTTACTATTATTTTACTATTATTTCCAGGTGAAAAGCAAGATAATTTTTTGTTTTTTCAGGATTCCTTAGTTTCTCTCTTCCAAGTATAACCCTACACGGTTCATCAGATGGTCAATTAGCATGTCCTCTGTAATAGTGTCGGAAAAATACTGTTCCAATTCTTCGTAAAAAATATTTTCCAGTGCAGTGGGAAAGTATTTCATGGGTTTCGCTGCATCAATCATGTCCAGGAGCGTCTGTCTATCCAGTGCAATATTCAGATCATTCCCGAGAAGGAACGTGTCGAAGCCATATGCGTAAACTGCCGTATGTTCATCCATGGCAGAGATTTGTTCTTCCAGCACATCCCTGCGCACACTCAGTCCAAAATTGTCACCCTTTGCCGCCTGCATCTGCCCCTCATAAGAGAGGCAAAAGCTGATAAAAGCACTGGCGGCTGCCTTTTCCTCCTCTGTGGCCGTCCTGCGGATTGCCAGGGGACTGCTGCCTTCTATAAAATGCGCAGCGCCATCTTTTGTGGGATACCCGATATAATTGGCATCCTCCCCATAACAGATCCGGTATGCGGCAAGCTTCTCCGGCTTGTTGATGTTCAGCACATTGCAAAGGACCCTTCCCTCCAGCAGAGAGAGGCCGGGTTTTACCCCTTCCTCACGGACGCAGTACTGCCTGGCCAATGCTAAAATTCTGCGAAACTCGCTGCTGTCAAAATTCATTGTCCCCGCTTCCACATCCAGAAGATAGGAATCATCCATTCCATGGCTGAAAAAGTGTGCGATAAAATAAGGACCATAATTCCCACCATAATAGTCAAAAATCGCCTCCAGATCCGGTCGGGCCTCAATACACTGTAAAAAGGTGTCGTAATCCCAATCTGTAAGAGCTGTATTTCCTGTGATCAGAGTGTGCAGGGTAAAGTCAGTTACGATTCCATACAAAGTTCCATTGATTTTTCCTGATTCCAGAGCAATGGGATGCAGTGCTTCTGTGATGCCTGTCTTCGCAACCACCATATCCAGAGGTTCCCACAGCTTTTCCTGCTCCTCAAAACCGGTTAAAAAAGTATCGATTAATACCGGTCCTTTACCCGCAATCAGTTCCGCAAGAAGAGCAGTTTTATCATAATCGCTCTTTAGTTCTATATGATAGTCTGGAAACATTTTGTTAAATTCTACCACAAGGGGCTGATAAGCTGACATTTTGAAAAAAGGTACTGCCAGAGTGATTTCACAAAGTTCCTTTTCTTCTGTTGTAGGTATCAGAAATAGATAGTTCACATTCTCAGAGTCCTTATAAAGAATCCCAATCTGTCCATCTCCATCCGTCTGCATGGCAGATACCGTCTGGGGCGCAATTCCATGATTGCTCCAACGGTAAAGCAGCTCTGAATGATTTCCGGACAAATCGCTGCGTGATATACCCTCATCATCCCCATAGAGCAGTGAGTTTTCGTCAAAGAGCGTAACATAAAAGCTCTCCTTTTCCAAAGCGGCCAGCAGCACTGGTCTGCCAGACTCCGCATCCATGTATTGAAGGGTCATTTGCGGGTTTTGCGCATTGTGGGCCTGTTCTGTTTCCAAAAAAGCAACACGGCCGTCATACAGGGGAACCAACATCCTGATAGAACTGTTTTTGGGAATATAGTCTGCCAGAATCTCCCCTGTGGGTGAAACAAGGAGATACTGACACTCATTCTTCCTCTGCCACAGCACATGCGCCACTCCGAAATAATCCACCGCAAAACGTATATTTATCTCGGATGCGCTGCTTCCGTCCAGAAC
>CAJUGT010000041.1:0-10810 GCA_910586435.1 uncultured Acetatifactor sp.
GCCGTTTATGTCCTGTTCTGCCAGATTGCCCATATATGTGCTTTTTTCTGAGATGTTTTTCCCAGGGTTTGAAGCTTTGTCTGCTTTTTCCATGTATGTGATAGGGATGTTCGCAGCCATTTTTGTGGCCCTTGTAGTAAATCGGCTGGAAAAAGGCAGGGTGAATGATTCTCTTCTCATTGAACTTCCGGAATATAAGCGACCCAATGGAAGGACAATACGCATTTATGTGTGGAATAAACTGAAGGATTATCTGTCAAAGGCGGGAACGACCATATTTGTGGCATCCATTGTCATCTGGTTTGTCTTGAATTTTGGAATCACGGGCAAAGTAGAGGAGCCTGCGGACAGTTTTGGCGCTATGATAGGGCGTGTGCTTGTTCCTTTGCTTGCGCCTGCGGGATTGGGAATGTGGCAGATTGGAGTGGCGCTCCTTTCCGGAATTTCCGCAAAGGAAGTGGTGGTGGCCAGTTTTGCGGTATTGTTTGGCGTGGCAAATGCCAATTCTGACGCAGGGATGACTGCCATTGTAGAAAATATTCACAGTATCAACCCGGACTTTGGCCCACTGAATGCCTATTGCCTTATGTTGTTTTGTCTGCTGTACATACCATGTGTGGCTACGGTGGCCACCATCAAAAAGGAAAGTAATTCCTGGAAGTTTACATTGGGAATGTTGGCCTTCCAACTGATTTTAGCCTGGAGTGTATCCACAATGGTATTTCAGGTGGGCCATCTTTTTCTCTAACGCCGCCCTCAGCGCATACTTATGTGATTCAAAATGTTCTCAAAGGCGGGGGACTGAAAGGCGGATGGGTATTGGGACAGGTGGGGTTGCGAAGGTACACGAGAGCAAATTTCATGAGACACTACTTAGTGTCTCTGGGTACTTCCGAATGAAATTTGTCTCTCCTGTGTGCGCCGAAGGAACCACACCCTTTAGCGCTGCCTGGCAGCGACTTAAAAATAGTCCAGCTAAGAAATGTCAAGTGGAAATTTAAAAACAGTCTCGGAACGGGGGGGCATGTGTCTTTCAGACACAGAGAAGGGTTTTCAGACGCACAGGCGGCTGAATAATCCTTCCCTGGTTGGGGCGCCGAAGTGCAGAGACGGTACTGGAATAGGAGAGATTATGTATATTAATTTATCAGGTGAATGGACGATTTCATTGGAAGCGGATGATGGGAAGCAGACAGGTGCAATCAGGCTTCCGGGTATTTTGCAGGCGGCTGGATTTGGCAATCCCATAACCAGGAAGACCCCTTGGGTCAGTGCGCTGCACGATGCGTTTTGGTATGAACAGGAAGAATACAAATTTGCCCAGGAGGATGGGGTAAATGTACCGTTTTTATCTCAGCCCCCCAGACATTTTCTGGGACAGGCCGTATATGAGAGGACATTTGTTGTTCCGTACACAGAAGGAAATCAAAATAACAAAGAAAATCACCTTCAGGAGGAATGGCATTTTTACGTGGAGGCTGCCAGATGGAAAAGCCAGGTATGGGTTGACGGGGAACAGAGGGGGGAAGACTGTTCCTTGTGCGGTCCCCATGACATTAAGATAGGAAATCTGGAGCCTGGGGAACATACATTGCGGGTGGTTATGGACAATTCCATGATATATCCCTATAGGCCGGATGCGCATGGTGTGTCGGACGCACTGGGCGCTACATGGAACGGTATGGTGGGAGAGATTGCGCTTTATACCGAAGAAGAAGCCCAACGCCGCAGGGAAGAGAGAAGGGAATATGCCAAATCGCATCCCAGACGGGTGGCTGCGCAGGAGGGGCGTTTCCTGATAGACGGAGAGCCGTTTTATTTTAGAGCCACCCATTTTGGAGGAGATTATCCCCTTACCGGATGCCCTGTCATGGACAAAGGATGGTGGAAAAAAATGATGGGGACCATCCGGGAATGGGGACTCAATGGAATTCGTTTTCATTCCTACTGTCCTCCGGAGGCGGCATTTGCGGCGGCTGATGAGGAAGGACTGCATTTGTTGGTGGAATGCGGTATGTGGAACAGGTTCGGAGAAGATCCGGAAGGGGAGGAAATGTATCAGGTGTTATGGAAAGAAACCATCCGCATTTTGGAGAATTTCGGACACCATCCATCCTTTGTGTTTTTTTCACCTTCCAATGAGCCAAGCGGTCCCTGGTATGGGCCGCTCAGGAGATGGGTCAGTGATACAAGGGCTTATGATGAAAAGCTTGGATATGGGGGCAGGAGAATTTATACGGCACAATCAGGCTGGCCCTATGATGTTTCGCCGGCGGAAATAGAAGGGACGGACTTTGTGTATTTTCATCGTTCCGGAAATGGTTTCCGCAGAGGAGGCATGATTCGCGGACATGTGGGCTGGAAGGGCGGAAATTACAGTGCGGTGCTGCCGGGAGCGAAAAAGCCTGTGGTTTGCCATGAAATGGGACAAATTTGCGCATACCCTAATTACGGAATCATAGAAAAGTATAAGGGATATATGAGGCCGGGCAATTATATGGTGTTCAGAGAGAATGCCCGGGCAAATGGCGTTCTTCCCTATGTGGATGATTTTGTAAAATGCTCAGGGGAAAATCAGCTCAGATTGTATAAGGAAGAGCTGGAAGCAAATTTCAGGACACCCGAATTGCAGGGATTTGAGATGCTGGATCTTCATGACTATCTGGGGCAGGGAACTGCGCTGGTTGGGATTTTGGATGCCTTTTGGGAAAATAAGGGATACGGCAATCCGGAAGAATTCAGAAATCATTGTCAGGATACGGTGCTGCTGGCCAGATGCGGCAGATATGTCTGGAAAAGTACGGAATGCGCAAAAATCCCTGTGGAAGTCTGCCATTATGGAAAAGAGAATATTATAAGCGGTATTGTACGATGGAATCTGAGCTGTAAAAAGGAACTTGTGGATTCAGGAACGATTGCCGTAAATGAGATACTCAAAGGGGGAAATACAGATGTCGGTGTAATTACTCTCTGCTTTGAGGAGATAACACAGAGGATAATTAGAGGGAAAAAAGAGGCTGTTTCGGAAAATGCGGAACTGCTTCTGACGCTGGAACTGTCATGGAAAACGGAGGCAGGCAGGGAAGAAGCCGTAAATAACAGTTGGAAATTGTATGTATTTACAAAGCCCAAAGAGGAGTTGCCTGCTGAAACGGATACTTTGCTCTACACCAGGAACTGGCAGGAAGCCAAGTCCGCCCTTGGAGCAGGGAAAAATGTGGTTTATGCCCCTTATATGTCTGATTTGTGTTATGAATGTCCGCCTCTTTCAGGCGGCAGTGTGGGATGGAACAGTCAGATGGGACCCACCTGGTGTAGGTCCATGGGTGTGGTAATAGAGTCGGCGCATCCCATATTCAGGGAGTTTCCTACGGGGAAAGCCGGAGGATGGCAGTGGGAAGATATATTGAGAAACAGCAGGGGATTTCATTTGGATGGGATGGAGCAATTGAAACCTGTTGTTCAGCCCATTGATGACTGGAACCGGAATTTGCTGCAGGGATTGATTTTCGAGGCCAGAGTTCTTGGGGGAAATCTGTTGATGGTTTCGGCCAATTTGGAAGGAGAATTTGAGAAACGTCCCGAGGCATACTGCTTAAAGCAGGCCATTTTGAGATATGCGTCTTCAGAAGAGTTTATTTCTTCTTCTTTCATGGAGATAAGTCCGGAGAAAATAGAGGACAAGCTTTTCCCGATTCTGCGTATGAGCGAGCTGACAAAGGGAATCTCCTATGGTGAACTGGGAGAGGAAGGCAAAGTCAAGGACGGAGAGGCTATTGTAGAGGCTGATCCGGGGACTTCGGTGCGAATCAAGAAGGAAAATTTCCCTGTGGTAATCACAATTACGTTACATAATGTAGTGAATATGAAGGGATTTCTATATGTGCCTGAGCAGAGAGACAGGGAACATGAAGGCTTTGCCAAAGAGTACCGCCTGGAAGTAAGGGATGGTGAGCTTGGCGGCTGGAAAAGGGCTGCGGAAGGAGTATTTCTGAACACTTGCCGCTCTCAAAGAATCCTGTTTGACAGTGAAATGAGAACGGATACCATACGCCTGACTATAATGTCCGCATATGGCTGTGAGGACAAATATGTGTGGTCTGCCACAAGAAGGGGATGGGAATTGCGTTATAAACCCCAGGAGGCGGTGGTGCAGATTGCGGGAATCCATGTAATCTGTGAAGAACCTGCATCCCATGGGGATGTATACACAGTGGCCAAAAGCCAGAAGACACGTACCAATGAGATTGAACTTTAATCTATCTAATTGCATAATTGCATACTTGTATAAGTAAAAAGGGACTGTGAAGACAGTCTCTTTTTCTTTATGCATACGGGCACCCAAAGGAAGATGTCAGCAGAACTGACGGGTGCCCGGCGCACGAGAAGGGGGGAAAAGCCTCCTCTGCTCGATTGTACAGACCATACAGAGGGAAGTATGTTGCTAATGCGGCTCACGGGCTGCGCAGGCGTACCCGATTGCGCAGGGGGTGCTGAGCCATGGAATTGGTAATTGCTGATATTTCTAATACCACAAAAACCAACATCACTAAAAGCAATCCCACAAAAAAAGATATAAAAAAAGCGTCAGATTTGTTGACATTTTCCCCGGACAGGCATATACTATAGAGAACAGGAAGGAAGATTTGAAAGGATTTTTTGTGCAAATTGAACAGAAAGGAGCAATAATGGAAAGTTATTATACCCGGGAAATTCCTAAAACTGACAGAATTCCCAGGCTGGTGGCGCATTTATATGCCAAAATGCCGGAGATAGAATCTGCCAGAGCAAAATTAATTACCGAAAGTTATAAAGCCACAGAGGACAAGCCCATTGTTATGCGGCGAGCTCTTGCTTTTGAACATATTCTTGACAATATTCCCATTATTATCAGGGAGGAGGAATTGGTGGTTGGCAGCACCACCATTGCCCCCAGAGGCTGTCAAACCTATCCGGAATTTTCGTATCAATGGCTGGAAGCGGAGTTTGACACAGTGGCAACCCGTAAGGCAGACCCTTTTTACATAGCGGAGCAGACGAAAAAGGACCTTTTGGAGGCGGATGCCTACTGGGAGGGCAAAACCACCAGTGAACTGGCAACTGCGCTCATGACGGAAGAGACGAAGAAGGCCATTGAACATAATATTTTTACACCAGGAAATTATTTTTATAATGGAGTAGGGCATGTAACGGTTCAATATGAAAAGGTGTTAGAGATTGGATACCGGGGAATTATTGCGCAGATGCAGGAAGAACTGGAGCAATGTAATCCGGGGGACGCTGATTACTGCACCAAGAGCCAGTTTTTAAAGGCGGCTATTATCAGCTGTGAAGCGGTGATTCGTTACGCAAATAGATATGCCCGGCTGGCCCAGAAGGAAGCAGAGTCCTGTTCAGACGCCGCCAGAAAACAGGAGCTTACGCAGATAGCTTCCAATTGCCGCAGGGTGCCTGCGTATGGAGCGGAATCCTTTTTTGAGGCATGTCAGAGTTTTTGGTTTATTCAGCAGTTATTGCAGTTGGAATCCAGCGGGCATTCCATTTCTCCAGGACGTTTTGACCAATATATGTATCCATATTATAAGAAGGACCTGGATGAGGGAAAACTGACCCGGGAATTTGCGCAGGAACTGATTGACTGCATTTGGGTAAAATTAAATGATCTGAACAAATGCCGTGATGCCGCAAGCGCAGAAGGGTTTGCGGGATATAGCCTCTTTCAGAACCTTATTGTGGGCGGGCAGAATAAAGAAGGCTGTGATGTGACCAACGATCTTTCGTTTATGTGTATTACGGCTTCCAAGCATGTATTTCTTCCCCAGCCGTCCCTTTCTATTCGGGTGTGGAACAAATCTCCTCATGCGCTGCTTTTGAAGGCGGCCGATCTGACCAGAACAGGAATCGGACTGCCGGCATATTATAATGACGAAGTGATTATTCCTTCTCTGATGAGCCGGGGGCTGACATTGGAGGATGCCAGGGAATATAATATCATCGGCTGTGTGGAACCCCAGAAGGCCGGCAAGACAGAAGGCTGGCATGATGCGGCGTTTTACAATATGTGCCGTCCTCTGGAATTGGTTTTTTCCAATGGATGGGACAAAGGAGAGAAAATCAGTATTGAGACAGGCAGGGTAGAAGACATGTCCTCCTTTGAGGAATTTTATGCTGCTTATAAGAAACAGATGGATTATAATATCTCCCTGCTGGTGAATGCGGACAATGCCATAGATGTGGCACATGCCACCCGCTGCCCGCTGCCATATCTTTCCTGTATGGTGGATGATTGTATCAAGCGGGGAAAGACGGTACAGGAAGGGGGCGCTGTCTACAATTTTACAGGTCCTCAGGGATTTGGAATCGCCAATATGGCGGATTCTCTGTATGCCATTAAGAAACTGGTATTTGATGAGAAGAAAGTGACCCTTGGAGAGTATAAGCGGGCGCTGGCAATGAATTATGGACAGGGATTTGACGCGGTAAGCGCAGGTGAGATTGTTATGGGGATTCTGCGCGAGATGGAAAATAACGGCGTATCCGTGGAAGAAAATCAGATAGCTGATATGATCAAAGCGGTGATGGATATGGAACTTCCGGAAGCGGATAAGAAAAAGTATGAAGAACTGCTGGGAATGATCAATGAAGTTCCCAAGTTTGGCAATGATATAGAGGAAGTGGACATGTTTGCCAGAGATGTGGCATATACCTATACCAGGCCGCTGCTTCAGTACTATAATCCCAGGGGCGGACAGTTTCAGGCAGGTTTATATCCTGTGTCCGCAAACGTGCCTCTTGGAGCGCAGACCGGGGCTACGCCGGATGGCAGGCTGGCACATACTCCTGTGGCGGACGGGGTATCTCCCTCCGCAGGCAAGGATGTATATGGGCCAACGGCGGCAGCAAACTCCGTGTCAAAACTGGACCATGGAATTGCGTCAAACGGTACATTGTTTAATCAGAAATTTCATCCCACAGCTCTCAGCGGAGAAAAGGGACTGGAAAATTTTGTGGCATTGATTCGCTCTTACTTTGACCAGAAAGGAAGCCATATGCAGTTTAACGTGGTGGACAGAGAGACATTGTTGGATGCGCAGGCTCATCCTGAGAAATATGGTCATCTGGTAGTGCGGGTGGCGGGGTACAGCGCATTGTTTACCACTCTGTCCAAATCCTTACAGGATGATATTATTCGCAGGACGGAGCAGGGATTCTGAAAACAATAGGATGGAAGCACAAAATAGAGGGACAAAAAATGGAGTATTTGCAGACAAAAGGAAGGATTTTTGACATCCAGCGTTATTCCATCCATGACGGGACAGGAATCCGTACCATCTGTTTTTTAAAGGGATGTGTATTGCGGTGCAAATGGTGTTGTAATCCTGAATCCCAGGAATATGGGATTCAGGAGATGATGGTTCGGGGAAAGCCGAAAATCATCGGACGTGATGTGACAGTGGCGGAAGTAATGGAAACGGTGGAAAAAGACAGGCCCTATTATGCGCGCTCCGGAGGCGGACTGACGCTTTCGGGAGGGGAAAGCCTGTGCCAGCCGGAATTTTCCAGGGATTTGCTTCATGCGGCAAAGGCAGTGGGAATTAACACTGCCATGGAAAGTATGGCATGCGCAAAATGGGAAACCATAGAGAGTATTTTGCCTTACCTGGATCATTATCTAATGGATATAAAACATATGAATGGGGACAAGCACAGGAAATTCACCGGCAAGAGCAATGAACTGATGTTGGAAAACGCAAGGAAGATTGCGGCATCAGGACGGACGAGGCTAAGCATTCGGGTTCCGGTAGTTCCTACTTTTAGTGATACGCCTGAAGAAATCAGGGCAATAGCGCAGTTTGCGGACAAATTGCCGGGTGTGGAGGATATTTATCTGCTTCCTTATCACAGGTTGGGACAGGATAAATATGAAGGGCTTGGCAGAACCTATGAATTGCCTCATATTCTGCCTCCGGAACAGGAAAGGATGCAGGAATTGAAAAGGACGGTGGAAGAGAATTCCGGTTTGAAATGTCAAATTGGCGGCTGAGAAAGCAGAAAAGTTTCCGCCTGCGCTTATGCGCTCAAGCGTCTGCTTGCGCTGCTGCGTTTTGCTCATAAAGAGGGGTGGTGAAACACCCTCTTGAGAGTGGGTTGCGAATCCAACGCCCCGTCTGCATTGCCATAAATGGCAGGCAGGTCACTGGATTGCGACTGTACAGGTGGAAAATTTTTGGGAAGGCGGAAAAAGATGGACTGGCTGGAGGATGAGAGGAAGCAAAGGATTGTACAGGAGCTGGTACCCGGCAAACAGGTTACACTGGCGCATATCATAGCCAGTCCCGCTCCCACATTATATGAAAAGCTGGGCTTGAATCCCAGCATAGATTATGCCAGGGCGGCCATAGGCATAATGACCGTCTCCCCGGCGGAGACTGCCATTATCATGGCGGATGTGGGGATGAAGGCCGCCGCCATTGATTTGGGATTTGTGGACAGGTTCAGCGGTTCTCTGATTATTTCGGGGACTGTGTCCGAAGTGGAAGCTTCCGAACAGGCGATTTTGGATTATGTAAGAACCAGACTAAAATATGCGGTTTGCGAGATTACACGTACCTGAGACAGGGTGATGTTATGAGAAAACTGATATTAATGGGACGCAGTGAGAGTGGAAAAACCACATTAAAACAGGCGCTCTCAGGGGAAACGATACATTATAACAAAACCCAGTATATTCATTATGAGGATGTTTGTATTGACACTCCCGGAGAGTATGCGCAGACCCATCATTTGGGATATGCTTTGGCGCTGTATGCCTATGAGGCGGATGTGGTGGGGCTCCTGGTGGCGGCAACAGAAAGCTATACCTTGTTTCCTCCCAATATCACATGCATGGTGAACCGTGATGTGATAGGGATTGTCACAAAGATAAATGAGACCGGCGCCAATTGTGTTCTGGCTGAATTGTGGCTTCGCAACGCAGGATGTAAGAATATCTTTTTGGTGGATTCGGTGACAGGGGAAGGTTTGGATGCCCTTTTGGAATACCTCAGGCGCCCAAAGGAAATGATCAGATACAGAAGGTAAACAGTCTGTTTCATAGTGAAATAGGAAATAAAAACCACATAAAAAAAGTAAAAACTACATAATTCAACATAAGTTTATTGACTTGTCCCAACAATAGAGATATAATAATAAAGATGGAACAGGGGGATTGTGTTCCGATTAGTTTGATAACTGTTCAGCCGATGCCAGAAGCGGTGTATGAGGCAGAATGCTGGGTGGAAATATATGATTGCCATAAAAATGTGGGTTATCCACAAGACAACAACGGCATAACAAAGAATAGCAAATCAGGAGGAATCAAAATGCAAAACGAGTATGAAATCAAGAAAGAAATTTGTGACATCGGTAAGAGAATCTACAACAGGAATATGGTTGCCGCCAATGACGGTAATATTTCTGTAAAGATCAGCGATAATGAATTCCTTTGTACTCCCACCGGTGTATCCAAGGGCTTTATGACACCGGAGTATATCTGCAAGGTGGACGCGCAGGGGAATGTAATCCAGGCCAATGGTAATTTTAAGCCCTCCAGTGAGATTAAAATGCATATGAGAGTGTATCAGGAAAGACCTGATGTGAAGAGCGTTGTGCATGCGCATCCTGTATATGCTACCAGCTTTGCCATTGCCGGGATTCCTCTGACACAGCCCATTATGCCGGAAGCGGTAATTGCCCTTGGGTGTGTGCCTATCGCAAAATACGGCAGACCGTCCACCATGGAAATTCCGGATGCGGTATCTGAATATGTTCAGTATTTTGATGCGGTATTGTTGGAGAATCATGGTGCGCTGACATATTCAGATTCTTTGTTAAGCGCTTATCTGAAAATGGAGTCCGTGGAATTTTACGCACAGCTTTTGTACCAGTCCAGGCTCTTAGGCGGTCCCAAGGAGTTTACACCTCAGCAGGTGGAAGATTTGTATGAAATCAGAAGACAGTTTGGTATGAAAGGACGTCATCCGGCAAACCTCTGTCCTAACGCAAAAGAAGGCAAGCCCAGCTGCCATACCTGTGGAGGCGGATGTTCCAGCAAGAAGGAAGCATCCACAGCATCACCTGAACTGGTAGCGGAAATCACCAAGAAGATACTTGAGCAGTTGGGAAAATGATGGACAAGACTGTATTGGAAAGTATTGTACGTGAAGTTTTGGACAAATCCCTGGAAGGTCGGGTTTTGGACAAAAATCAGTCACCGGCATCCGATTTGCTGACAGCCGCAAACGGCGGCTTGGTGCGTACATCCATATCCCTTGCCCAGGCGGTGGACCTAATAGGTAAGATAGAGGCAAAAGCGGCGGAGTGGAACATGCGAGTTGTGGCTGCGGTGTCGGATGCCTCGGGAAGACCGGTGGCGGTACACTGCATGGACGGAGCGTACATGGGAAGCTATGACGTGGCGCTGAACAAAACCTATACTTCCATAGCGTTTCAAATGTCAACCGCAGAGCTGGGGGAACTGAGCCAGCCGGGCAAAAGTCTGTACGGAATACAGTTTACCAACGAAGGGAAGATTGTCATCTTTGGCGGGGGCGTAGTATTGACACGTAAAGGCGTGATTGTGGGCGCATTGGGAGTCAGCGGCGGAAGTGCCAGACAGGATACCGAGCTGGCAGCTTATGGAAAAAAGATTTTTGAAGCCAGTTAGGTGTACCGAAGAGCAGAGATGGCACTGGAATATAAAAGCAATCTCGAAACGAAGGTGCCCGGAAGAGGTATCAGACGCAGTAGCGGCTGAATACCGCTTCCCAGT
>CAJUGT010000041.1:10910-28143 GCA_910586435.1 uncultured Acetatifactor sp.
GAAGGTGCCCGGAAGAGGTATCAGACGCAGTAGCGGCTGAATACCGCTTCCCAGTTTAAGGGCACCGAAGTGCAGAGATGGCACTGGAATATAAAAGCAATCTCGAAACGAAGGTGCCCGGAAGAGGTATCAGACGCAGTAGCGGCTGAATACCGCTTCCCAGTTTAGGGGTACCGAAGTGCAGAGATGGTACTGGAATAGGAGGGTAATCAAGTGCTAGTAAATGAAAACCTGGTACAGGATATTGTACAGGAAGTGGTTGCGAAATTACAGATTGCGGAGCCGGCCGAAAAAATGCACGGAGTGTTTACCGACATGAATGACGCAATAGCGGCAGCGAAAGCTTCGCAGGCAATTGTTCGCAGAATGTCCCTTGACCAGAGGGAACAAATTATCAGCAATATCCGCAGGAAGACTCATGAGAATGCGGAAGTGATTGCCAGGATGGGTGTAAACGAGACGGGAATGGGCAATGTAGGGCATAAGATTTTAAAGCATCATCTTGTGGCTGATAAAACGCCCGGAACGGAAGACTTAAAGACGACAGCCTGGTCTGGAGACAGAGGATTGACCTTGATTGAGATGGGGCCATTTGGCGTCATTGGAGCGATTACGCCCTGTACAAACCCCAGCGAAACAGTTATCTGCAATTCAATTGGTATGATTGCGGCAGGCAATACAGTGGTGTTTAACCCTCATCCACAGGCGATTAAAACGTCGATTTTTGCCTTAAATCTCATTAATGAAGCGTCTCTGGAAGCCGGTGGTCCGGATAATGTGGCTTGTACTGTGGATAAGCCAACTCTGGAGACCAGCAACATTATGATGAAGCATAAAGATATTCCGCTCCTTGCGGCAACGGGCGGTCCCGGGGTTGTCACAGCAGTTCTCTCATCAGGAAAGAGAGGGATTGGAGCAGGGGCAGGTAATCCGCCGGCAGTGGTGGATGACACTGCGGATATCAGGAAAGCAGCGGAAGATATTGTAAACGGATGTACTTTTGACAACAATCTCCCGTGTATTGCGGAGAAAGAAATTGTGGCATTGGATTCTGTTGCGGATGAGCTGATGCATTATATGATTTCCGAGCAGGGATGTTATCTGGTTTCCAAAGAGGAACAGGACAGACTGACGGCAACGGTTCTGACACCCAAGGGCCTGAATCGTAAATGTGTGGGCCGTGACGCAAGGACATTGCTGGGGATGATAGGAGTAACGGTGCCTGACAATATTCGCTGTATCGTGTTTGAGGGGGAGAAGGAGCATCCGCTGATTGCGGAAGAGCTGATGATGCCCATATTGGGTCTGGTCAGGGCAAAGGATATAGATGATGCCATTGAGAAGGCGGTATGGCTGGAACATGGCAACCGTCATTCCGCCCATATTCACTCAAAAAATATTGATAATATTACCAAGTACGCAAGGGCGATTGATACGGCAATTCTGGTTAAAAACGCGCCGTCCTACGCAGCGCTTGGCTTTGGCGGGGAAGGATATTGTACATTTACCATTGCCAGCAGAACCGGAGAAGGGCTGACAAGCGCAAAATCCTTTACCAAGAGCAGAAGATGTGTAATGGCGGACAGTCTTTGCATACGTTAAACAGTCCGGTTATGAAATGTGTTATTTATGCCGGTCAACGAGCTATTAATTGAGAGAGGAGAGCAAGAAATGGCTGACACAGCGCAGATTGAAGAGATAGTGAAACAAGTGCTGGCAAGCATGGGTGGGGCCCAGGTGTCCACAGGAAGCAGCGCGTCGGATGGGACAATTCCTAAGACAGCTCATGTAGCGATGCTTACAAGCCTGGAACATTTTGATGTGAAGGAATTTCCCGGAGGTAGGGGATGACGACATTCTGGTAAAAGTTGAGGGATGCGGCGTATGTGGAACGGATGCCCATGAGTTTAAGAGAGATCCATTTGGTTTGATTCCTGTTGCACTGGGACATGAAGGAACCGGTGAGATTGTGAAAATGGGTAAGAATGTCAAGAAAGACAGTGCAGGCAAGGAGCTCAAGCTGGGCGACAAGGTTGTGACCTGTATGATCTTTAAAGACAACCCGGATATTACCATGTATGACCTGAATAAGCAGAATGTGGGGGGAGCCGATGTATACGGACTTCTTCCGGATGATGACATTCATCTGAACGGATGGTTTTCTGATTACATATTGATCAGAGGAGGTTCCACAGTTTTCAATGTAAGTGATCTTGACCTGTATTCCAGAGTGCTGATTGAGCCCTGCGCAGTATTGATTCATGCGGTAGAGAGGGCAAAGAGCACGGGAATTCTCCGCTTTAACAGCAGGGTTGTGGTACAGGGGTGCGGCCCCATAGGTCTGATTTGCATCGCAATTCTGCGCACCATGGGAATTAACAAGATTGTGGCAGTGGATGGAGAACAGAAACGCCTTGACTTTGCAAAAGAGCTGGGGGCTTCGGATGCGGTGAATTTCAAGGAGCATAAGGGAATTGAGGCATTGACTGCGGCGGTAGAGGAGAAATGTGACGGGCATCTGGCTGATTTTGCCTTCCAGTGTACAGGATCTCCGGCGGGACATTCCAATATCTATAAATTTATTCGCAACGGCGGCGGGCTGTGTGAGTTGGGATTCTTTATCAATGGCGGTGACGCAACTATTAATCCTCACTTTGACATATGCTCCAAAGAAATTACTACTGTGGGTTCCTGGGTATATACGCTCAGAGATTACGCCACCACGTTTGATTTCCTGAAGAGCGCCAAGAAGATTGGACTTCCCATCGATAAATTGATTACTCATACCTATCCTTTGGAAGAAATCAATGAAGCGCTGAAAACGAACCTGGCAATGACGGGACTTAAGATTGCGATTATCAATAAGTAACAGTAGAAACTGTATCTCTTAATGGAACCGCAGGCAGTGAAAAGCAGCAGGAATGAGCTGCTTTGGAAAAAGAGGAATGGAATCTATGGAAGCTAGGGAAGAAGCGGTAGGATTGTTGGAGGTATACGGTCTGACCTGTGCGTTTCTTGCGGCTGACGCAGGCTGTAAGGCCGCCGATGTCAGGTTGGAGACCTTTGATAAAAATAAGCCCGCAAACGCGGATTCGTTGCCGGTGCCTTTGCTGGTGACAATTAAGTTTCGCGGGAGTGTGGCTGCGGTGGAAGCTGCCATGGAAGCAGGAGAGGAAATGGCAAAATCCCTGACCGGTGTGGTTCAAAAACATATTATTGCAAGACCCACCGGCGATACAGAAAAAATGTTGAAGCTGAATGCCTTTGATAAAAATTGATTCGGCTTATAAATGAAAGGAGAACATTATGGCACAGGAAGCATTGGGTATGGTAGAAACACGGGGGCTGACGGCAGCAATTGAAGCGGCCGATGCAATGACCAAGTCCGCAGAGGTGACTTTGATTGGCACGGAAAAAATCGGTTCTGGACTGGTGACTGTGATGGTGCGTGGAGATGTGGGAGCCGTGAAGGCATCCGTGGAAAACGGCTCCGCTGCCGCAAGCAGATTGGGTGAACTGGTAGCGGCGCATGTGATTCCCAGACCTCATTCCGATGTTGAGAAGATTTTACCTAAGATTTAAGAAACAGGAAACGGCTGCGTTTCAGAGTGGCCGATATGAGTAAAGGAGCCGAACAATGGGCAATACATCATTAGGCTTTATTGAAATCTCAGGTGTGGTTGCGGCGGTGGACGCATTGGATATTATGTGTAAAACTTCCGGTGTGGAGCTTGCTACCTGGGAGAGAAAACTGGGAGGAAGGCTTGTTACCATTGTAGTCAGGGGTGATGTCTCATCTGTCACGGAAGCAGTGGAAGCCGCTGCGCAGAAGGCAATTAAGAAACCCGTGGCACAGGGAGTTATCGCAAATCCTCACAGTGAGATCATAAGGCTGGTTGAGTTAAGCGCAAGCAGGTTTATGAATAAAGAGACGGAAATGAGTACACTTGACGCACAGACAATTCAGGAAGTCTAAATGACAGGAACCGGCGTCAGGTTGATGACAACAGTAATGGTATGGTAAATTGGCGGCAGTCCTGAACCTTCTAAGGGAAGGGACTGTCACAGAAGCAGAATCAGGAGGAAAAAAATGGCACAAGAAGCATTAGGAATGGTGGAAACAAGAGGTCTGGTGGCAGCGATTGAAGCGGCGGACGCTATGTGTAAGGCTGCAAACGTTGCGCTGGTTGGCACGGAGAAGATTGGTTCCGGTCTGGTGACTGTGATGGTGCGTGGTGATGTGGGCGCAGTGAAGTCTTCCGTAGAAGCAGGCGCATCCAGCGCAGCCAAATTGGGCGAGCTGGTGGCAACCCATGTTATTCCTCGTCCTCATACAGATGTTGAAATGATTCTTCCCAAAGTGAAAGAATGAGAAACTGATTGTAGTTCTGATTTCATCATGGGGAACCGGAGGGAAGACAATGGAACAGCAGACAATTGAAATGATTACACAGATGGTTCTTCAAACCATTAACGGGATGGAGGAAAAGAGCAATGGATATCAGGTGCCGGTGGGGGTATCCGCCAGGCATATTCATCTGACACAGGAAGATGTGGAGTCATTGTTTGGGGAAGGATACAGACTGACAAAGAAAAAGGACCTTATGGGCGGACAGTATGCCTGCAATGAAACCGTTACCATCGTGGGGTTGAAGTTGCGTGCCATTGAGAACGTAAGGGTTCTCGGGCCTGTCAGGAAAGCTTCTCAGGTGGAAATATCCGCCACGGATGCCATGAAGCTTGGGATTGCGGCACCCATCAGGGAATCCGGCAATGTGGCAAAAAGCGCGCCGATTGCGGTGGTTGGTCCCAAGGGCGTCCTTTATATGAAGGAAGGCTGTATTGTCGCAATGCGCCATATACATATGTCTCCGGCCGATGCAATGGCAGCGGGCGTGAAAGATGGCGATATTGTTTCCGTAAAGGCGGACAATGAGAGAGGAACTGTTTTCAATCAGGTAAAAATCCGGGTGAACGACAGTTTTACGTTGGAAATGCACATTGATACGGATGAGGCCAATGCCAGCAAGATTAAAACCGGAGATATGGTGACAATTATCAAGTAATGAAAACAGTGTAAGCTGTGAAAAGAGAGAGGGTGGACTGCCGCATCAGGGCGGCGACGCCTTCCTGACAGTCCAGCTAAGAAATGTCAAGGGGAAATTTAAAACAGTCTCGGAACGAAGGTGCCCGGAAGGAAATTTCAGCTGCGTCCTGTCAGATGAAATTTTCTTCCCTGGTTAGGGCACCATAGTGCAGAGACGGAACTTTAAATGGGAGAAGGTGCCATGATTGTAGGCAGGGTAATTGGAAGTATTGTTTCCACACGGAAGTGTGAAAATTTGATAGGCAATAAATTTATGATTATTGAACCGTTGCAGGAAATGGCGGGAAATGGCGCGCGTTTTGTGGCAATAGATAATATTGGAGCCGGTATCGGAGAGACGGTACTGGTGGCAACGGGAAGTGCCGCACGGGTGGGGATGGAAGGCGTACCGGTGGATGCCGCAATTGTAGGCATAGTGGATGAGTGATTTTATTCAAGAGAAAGGTTTTTCATGAGAAAGTGCAATTCGTGAAAAATGCATTTCATGAAAGAGGGGCGTTTCATGGAGATTCAGACTATAAAGCAAAGCTTGCAGGAAAATGGGATTGTCGGGGCGGGAGGCGCAGGCTTTCCAACCTATGCCAAGTTGGACGAACGGGCAGATATAATTTTGATGAATTGTGCTGAATGTGAGCCATTGCTTAAGCTTCACAGGCAGTTATTGGAACAGAATGCGGAAGTGATTCTGAAGGCATTTGATATGATTGCAGAGGCAGTCGGGGCAAAAGAGGCTGTCATAGGAATTAAGAAAGAATATAAGGCGACTTTAAGAGCTATAGATAGATATATTGATTCATATCCCCGTATGAGGGTTCAATTGTTGGACAGCGCATATCCTATGGGGGATGAGGTGGTTTTGATTTATGAAGCTACCGGAAGGGTAATTCGCCCGGGGGGACTTCCCATTGAGGAAGGGGTGGCGGTCTTCAATGTGGAGACGGTCTATAATACATATCGTGCCCTGGAACTGGGAATTCCTGTGGTAGATAAGGTGGTATCCATTGTAGGAGAGGTGGAACATCCGGTGACGGTACGGGTGCCCATAGGTGCTTTGGTTCGGGATGTGGTTGCCTATGGGGGAGAAATTCTGGCAAAGAATCCGGTATACCTGATGGGCGGTCCCATGATGGGAAATCTGGCAGATGAAACCGCTCTTGTGACAAAGACTACAAATGCGATAATTGTTTTGGACAGCTCTCATTCGTTGGTACAGAAGAAAAACAGGAATCCCGTGATTGATTTGAAACGTGCTGCTTCTTCCTGCTGTCAGTGTGAAACCTGTACAAACCTTTGTCCACGTCATGCGCTGGGGCATCCCATTGAACCGCACAAATTTATGCGAAGCGCGGCGAACAGGGATTTTCAGGATACCAATGTGTTTTTAAATACATTGTTTTGCAGTTCCTGTGGTTTGTGTGAGAATTTTTCATGTCCGCAAGGCCTTGCGCCCAGAAGTCTGATTGCGGAATATAAGCTTGGGCTCAGAAAGGCCGGAGTGAAACCTCCTGCGGATGTAGTTCCTGCTCCGGTGAAGGAAAGCAGGTCCTATCGCAAGGTGCCGGAGGAAAGGCTGGAAGCAAGGCTTGGACTTGCGAAATATGATGTGGATGCGCCATTGCAGGCGGATGAATATTGGAAGAAGGAACATTTTATCCATAAGGTTAAAATATTGTTAAGCCAGCATATTGGCGCGCCTGCGGTGGCGGCAGTGGAAAAAGGTGATGTGGTGAAGGTGGGCGACTGCATCGCAAATCCCGGAAGTGGATTAAGTGTGGGTATCCATGCTTCTGTGGACGGCATTGTGCAGGAAGTGACCGATAAATATATTACGATTGCGGAAAGGTAGGGAAAGCCCTATGAGCAAGGCTTTGGGAATGATAGAGTTTAAGACGGTTTCAGCGGGAGTGACTGCGGCGGATGCCATGGTAAAGACAGCTGCGGTGGAGTTGATTGAGGCGCAAACCGTGTGTCCCGGCAAATACATAGCATTGATTACAGGTGATTTAAGTGCGGTGGATGCAGCTGTTGCCACGGCAAAGGTACAATATGGCGAACAGCTTATTGACAGCTTTGTATTGGGCAATCCTCATGAAGGAATTTTTCCGGCCATTTATGGAACCACCCATGTGGAACATATCAGTTCCCTGGGAATTCTTGAAACTTTTGATGCTTCGGCAATTATTGTGGCTGCTGATGTGGCGGCAAAGACGGCTGATGTGGAACTGATAGAGCTTCGTATTGCTAAGGGAATGTGCGGCAAATCCTATGTATTTCTTTGTGGTGAGGTATCGGCTGTGGATGCGGCAATTTCCAGGGCGAAGGCAAGTGTATCCGAAGGCGGAATGTATCTTGATTCTACAGTAATTGCGCATCCTGATCCGCAAATCTGTAAATCTATTCTATAATTGACCATGGCAGCAGTTGGGAAAAGTAAAAAATCCTGACTGTGGCCAAAGGGCGCCTGTTCAGGCGTAAATGTAAAGAGAAGTGCCATAAGTACAGGGGGACAGGCAAGCGAACAGTGATTATGTGAAGAGGCGAGGGGTGCGGCAAATGCTTGCTGTAGAACGGAGAAATCTTATTTTAGAGAAACTACAGGACGAAAAAAAAGTGGTAGTCAGTGAGCTGAGTATCCTTTTTGACGTTTCTGAAGAGACAATTCGTCGTGATTTGGATAAGCTGGATAAGGAAGGACTTGCGACCAAAAGCTATGGCGGAGCGGTATTGAATGAAAATACCAGTCTGGACATGCCCTTTAATATTCGCAAAAAGCGGAATATGCGCGGTAAACAGGTAATTGCGGATTTGGTAAGCGATTTGATCGGAGAAGGGGAACATATTATTGTAGACCCCAGTACCACAGCAGTGGCAATTATGAAGGCTTTGAAAAGCAGGAAGCGTATGACGGTGATTACCAATTCCATTGAGGTTCTGGTAGAGCTGTCAGATGTCAGTGGCTGGGATATTATCTGTACGGGGGGAACCCTGCGTGAAAATTATCTTGCGCTGGTGGGGCCAAAAGCAACGGATGTAATCAACTCTTTTCATGCGGACAAAGTGATACTTTCCTGTAAAGGGATTGACAGAGTAAACGGCATCACGGATTCTAATGAAATGTTTTCACAGGTGAAACAGACGATGCTGAAGGCTGCAAAGCAGCGGATTTTGGCAGTGGATTATACGAAATTTGACAATGTGGCATTTTCACAGATATGTGAAATTTCTTCTATTGATATGGTTGTGACCGATGTGCGTCCCTCCAAAGAATGGATGGATTATTTTACGGAGAAAGGGATTGAGTGCCTCTATGGCAAAGAAGATGACGAAGACCATAGCCTTTGCGAATAACAAAGGCGGAAGCGGTAAAACTACCAGCTGTGCCAATGTGGGATATTCATTGTCCACACTTGGAAATAAAGTACTTGTGGTAGACGGTGACATGCAGCTGAATCTATCCCTGTCCTTTTATTCGGAGGAGACGATATTAGGGTATGCTGCCGGGGAAAAAAACCTGTATCACGCCATGAAGAAGGAGGAGGATTTGTCGGATTATGTGGTTCCTACTCCTTATGAGAACCTGGACTTAATTCCTTCTTCCACACTTATGAGTGGGATTGAATATGAGCTGTTCGCGAAATGGCAGAGAGAATTAATATTGTCCAGGAGTCTGGAAAAGATAAAAGACAGTGGTGTATATGATTATATTTTGATTGACGCGCCGCCTACTTTGGGTGGCTGGGTTATGAATATATTGTGTGCCTCCGACTATGTGATTATTCCGGTGGAAGCCAGTCCCTGGGGACTGTTTGGTGTGGCCAATATGTTTGAGTTTTTGGACAGTGTAAAAAGGCTGGCTCCAAATCTGATTCTTCTGGGGGTTGTGATTACAAAACTGGATGCCAGAAAAAATTATGGCAGGCAAACATTGGAAGTATTGCATGAATATCAGGAAGTGACGGTATTTGACACGGTAATTCGGGTTGACAGTGAGATTGAGTGGGCACAGGATAATTCCAAGCCTGTGATGGTACATAAAAGGAATGCAAGGAGTGCGGGAGAATATCTGAATCTGGCGAAGGAGGTAGAGGAATATGTCCATAGGAGCGGGCAGCATTAAGAGGGCGGCAAATGCCGCAAATGCCATAAATACGGGTAATTCCGCAAGCTTGTCGGAGACAAAGGTGAGGGACACGGAAGGTATGGCAGAGAATACCACAAGGACTGAGTCAATCATCCAAAAGGCAGAGAGCAGGCTTGCGGCCAGAAAAGCAGGGGAAGGGAAGCCCATGAACCAGCGGACCGCAACGCCCCCCACAGGGAAGGGGCAGATGTCAGACAAAACTGCGGCCAACAAAAGCAGAACTGAGGGAAGGGCCGATGTGACTCCTGAAGAAGTAAAAACAACTCCCGTTTTGGAGCTGCCGGAGGAAAAGATAGTAATTGAGGAGCAAAGCGGAGTGAGTGAATCTGAAGGTCATGAAATTGGAAAGTATGTCATATATGGTATAGGGCAGGAACTCCCCATATATCTCCTGTAATCCAGCTAAGAAATGTCAAGAGGATATTTAAAAACAGTCTCAGAACAGGGATGCGATGTGTCTATTTAGCTGGACAGGTGAGGTTGTGAAGGTACACGAGAGCAAATTTCATGAGACACTACTTAGTGTCTCTGGGTACTTCCGAATGAAATTTGTCTCTCCTGTGCGCGCCGCAGGAACCTCACCCTTTAGTGCCGCCTGGCAGCGACTTAAAATAGTAGAAATGATAGGTATACTTTTTAAATAAAATAGTAGATAGGGAAGGATGGTGTGGGTGTAATGGAATTAGAGACATTAAGAAAAGATATGGTTGCGGCAATGAAAGCAAGGGACAAGGAGCGCAAAGACGCAATTTCTTCTCTGGTCTCCGCAGTGAAAAAGGCCGGCATTGATAATGGATGCAGGGATGATATTCCTGCGGATTTGGTGGACAAAGTAATTGTCAAAGAGTTGAAAACAGCTAAAGAGCAATTGGATACATGTCCGGCTGACAGGGAGGAGCTGAAAGCGGAATACCAGAAACGCTATGATGTGATAGCGGAATATGCGCCAAAGATGATGACCCGGGAGGAAGTGCGGGCTTATATTGAGCAAAATTTTGCGGAACTGCTGGCAGGCAAGAATAAGGGACAGATTATGAAAGCGGTTATGGCTGTTCTCAAAGGGAAAGCCGATGGGAAGGACATAAATGAAACAGTGGCAGAACTTTGTAAGTAGGTATCGCATACATATGGGGTGAAAATATGGAAATAAATCAGTCGGAAGCGGCGGGCAGGTTTGCCGCATATGTAAAAGAGTATGATGTCAATGATGAAAAGGTCCGCCTGAAAATAGAGCATACGTATAAAGTTGCGGCATTGTGTCGTGAGATAGCAAAGTCCGAAAAGCTGCCGCCAGGTGATGTAGACCTGGCATGGCTTATCGGGCTTTTGCACGATATTGGGAGATTTGAACAGCTTCGGCGTTTTGGGACATTTATGGATGCATGTTCCATTGACCATGCTTCTTTTGGAGCCGATTTATTATTTAAAGGTGGTTTGATTCGAGAGTTTATTGCGGATCAGACATGGGATACGACGATAGAACATGCGATTCGTACTCATAGCATGTACCGGCTTCCTTCGGAATTCGATGATAGAACTCTTCTGTTCTGTAATATCATAAGGGATGCGGACAAGGTGGATATTATGCGTGTCAATGTGGAGACTCCTTTGGAGGAAATTTATAATGTCACAACGGACGAACTGCGCAGGGATGACATATCCGAAAAAGTTTTAGAGAGTTTTTTTGAGGAACATGCCACCTTACATGCTTATTGCAGGAAGGCAATGGATTTTCTGGCTGCGCATATTTCACTTGTGTACGAGCTGGTATTTCCATATAGTGTCTATGAGGCATATCGCCAGGGATTTCTATACCAAATGATGAATTTTCAGTCGGAAAATCCCCATACCCAGCAGCAATTTCAGGTAATAAGGGAGCGTGTGGGCTTGTATATGGATAAGTGTATACAAAAATGTCAAGGTATGGATAAAAATATTTTGTAGCACAGAGATGGAACAATTGTCCGCAAGCGAAAGGCGGACGCAGAACTGGGAGGAAATATATGAGACTAAAGGATGCGGAAGAAAATGAAATGCGTCAAAAGATGCTTCAGAGTTTAAAACTGACTCCAAAAAACATGGAGATTGCGGAGAAGTATCTGGATATGGACTTCTCGGAGGATCCTCAGCTGCTTGCGCAGGTGGAACCTCAGGAGTATCAATGTCCCTACTATGTATACAGCGGCAGAAAGCACTATTATCTGGACGATTGGCTGAAACACAGGGGAAAGGAAGAACTGGGACGTTATGTACGTTTTCTGGTGGAAACAGGTGGATCTACGGCATGGCAGGCTCTTTTGAACAGTGCGGGATGTGGGGGGTTGGAGGAGCTGGAAAAGTTCCTTGCGTACCATACAGGAGAACATGCCAGGGCACAGAGTATGGCAGTCCGGGCAGGTTTGTGCGCCAATAGGATTGGCAGAAATCAGGATACAACAATACTGTGTCTGTCAGGGAAAGAGGAGCCGGATATTTTTCGTCAGGCAATAAAATATTGCCGGAAAAGTGATGGGAACTCTTCGTCCGACCAAAGAAGCAATGCCGGCCTGCTCCTTGCGGCCATGTATTTGCATTACATGGAACCCGAAACTGCGCCTGAGATTACAGAGTATCTGGAAGACGGATTATTACGTTCATTAGGAGATATAGCGCAGAAATCCCAGGAAATACAGGTGATACTGAAGTATGTCAAATCAGCAGGCAAGGATACACCGTTCCCACAACGGATTCTTTCCATCTTCGGAGGGAGAAAAGGCGAAAGCAATACGGCATTTATTGCCGGGTGTGCTTTTCTTGCGGTCAGACATTCCCTGCGTTTCGAGATTTTGCTTCGTCTTGCGGTGGCCGTCCACTACAGGTATCGTGGCAGGAATATCGCATTGGATACCTGTCTGGGAATTGTGCAGGAGGATTGGTTTCATGCCCGTATGGAAGAATTGGATGAAATGCTGCCAATGGAGGATGATAATTACATTTACTGGTGCCTGAATACAGGGTGTCGGGAAGAAGTGGCCCGTATGGCAGTAAAATGTCCCACAATTATCAAAGCTGTTGCCGATATGGTTGAGTCTGAGAAGTACAGGACTTTGATGGAAATCATACAAAAAGCCAATCCAGCTCTTTACGGAGAAATGGAACCTTTGTTTCATGATACGCTTTGCAGGAAGCTGGCAGCGGAACTGGTGAAGCCCTATTATGCGGGCAAATTAGAAGCCAAAAAGTATCTTTGTGGAGAGTGTTCCGTAGAAAGTCTTGCCCAGTTTTTAGAAAAATGGGAAGAGAATTTTTACAGTAGAATGGAATGTTATGAAAAGATAAATTTTTTAAAGGAAATAGGTGAAGTTTCCATGTATCGCCGCGCAATGATTCTGGAAGCGCTGAAACATGCGTCAGGATATTTTCAACAATATAGTATCAAACTGGAGGGAGATACTTTTGGACAGGCTGGGGAAGCATCTGCTGTCAACACAAAAAGAGATTATCTTATGGAGAAAGAGCAGATAAAACGGATGATTGCGCTTTTGGAGCAGGAGGAACTTCCTCTTGGGATGCAGATTTATGTTTTGGGAGGAATTGGCGAGGCCATTGATGACAAGAAGAAGGAAAATCATGTATTTCAGACCTGTGTGGAGTTGTTTGCGGAAGAACTGGAAAAACGGCAGGACAGAAGCTGGGCAGATGAGATGAAAGAAGCCCTTTTGGCAAAAAACGGAAAGAATGGTCTATTCTGTCTGAATGTTTTGAAAAAACTTGATGTGGAACAGTATTCGGATGTAGTCCTTTCCTGTGCGGCTGATGATAGTAAGGCGGTGCGGAGGCTGCTGACAGAGCTTAGTGTGGAACATAGAGAATGGGAGCCGCAAATACTTTCACTGCTTACATCCAAACAGGTGAAGGCCAGGGAGTTTGCCATCCTGGTATTGGAAGAATGGGCAGATCCATCCTGCCTTGAGGCGGTGAGAACAGCCCTTGATAAGGAGAAAAACAAAAAATTGATTCAGCTGCTGACGGATTTGACACAAGATCTGGAGGCAGCGGCAAAAGAAGGGGCGGTAAACCATGGGAGGAGTCCGGAAGAAAGGCTTGCTGCAAGGATTTTCAGAGGCGCCCGCAAACGGAAAGTAGAATGGGTTCAAGCGTTTCATTTACCCCAGGTACACCGTCAGGATGGCGGGGTGGTTTCACAGGAGTATATGCTTTCCGTTCTTGCAGCTTATGCGGATATGGAGATGGCGGGGGTAAACCAGGATGCGGCAAAACTGGCAGTTCCTCTGGTACAGGAAGAACTTGCCATTTACATGCAGGCATTATATGAAGAATGGCTGGAAGCCGGTGCGGAAGCAAAGAACCGCTGGGTATTATATGCGGCTTCCATTCATGGAGGAACCGCAATGGTTGATGCGCTTTATGCTCAAATCAAAGTCTGGGCGGAACATTCCAGGGGAGCAATGGCGGCGGAAGCCGTAAAAGCCCTGGCCTTTCATGGCAGTTCCGAAGCCATGACTCTGGTGGATCAAATGTCCAGGAAATTCAAAAATCGTCAAGTCAGAAACGCAGCCGGGAAGGCGCTTTTGGATGCGGCAGAAGCACTGGGAATCAGCCGGGAGGAGCTGGAAGACCAGCTTGTGCCTGATATGGGATTTGACGAACATATGGAGAGGATTTTTGATTACGGAAGCAGAAAATTTAAGGTAAATCTGAATTTTGCTTTGGAGTTGGAAGTGTATGACTCCAATGGTAAAAGGCTTAAGACTCTGCCTTCTCCCGGAAAACAGGATGATGCCCAATTGGCGAAAGCAGCGTCGGATGAATATAAACAACTGAAAAAACAATTAAAAAGCGTGGTTCAGAACCAGAAGCTGCGCCTGGAACAGGCACTTAGCACAGCCCGGTACTGGAAGATAGAACTCTGGAGGAAGCTTTTCGTGAAAAATCCCATTATGCATCAGTTTGCCATGGGATGTGTCTGGGGAGTATATGAGGGAGATACTTTAATAGAATCTTTCCGATATATGGAGGATGGTACTTTTAATACGGTGGACGAGAAAGAATATGTTCTGCCGGAGCCTGACGAAAAACATTCGGAGCCTTCAGCGGAATGTGAAGGAAGTGCTTTTGGCGCCTGCCGGGTGGGACTGGTACATCCGCTGGAATTGTCAAAGGAGAAACTTTCGGCATGGCAAAACCAGCTTTCCGATTATGAGGTGATACAGCCCTTTGAGCAACTGAATCGCCCTGTTTATCTGGTGCCAGAAGAGGAAGAGGAATCGAAGGCGTTTCTGCGTTTTGACGGTAAAACAGTGCATAGTCTGACGCTTTCAGGAAAACTTCTTGAGATGGGGTGGTATCGTGGAGAGATACTGGATGCGGGTTTCTATACAAATTATTATCGCAATGATGGGAATGTGGGAGCGGAACTTACTTTTTCGGGAACATCAGTAGGGTATGAAAACGAAGAAGTAACGGTTTATCAATTATATTTTTATCAAAAGGAAGATTCTTCCGAGCTGCATTCTGAAGAAACATTGTTTAATGAGCATAATAAATGTGAGTTAAAAAAAGTAAATCCAAGATATTTCAGTGAAGTTGTCTTGCAGGTGGCAAGAGCAGTAGAAAAAGAATGTAATTGACTATCATCCCCCAAACGCCCGGTGGCCTGCTGCCGGGCATTGGGGGATGAATCTTAATATGTAACAGTTCAGCCAGCCGATGTGAGCAGCCGAAAATTGTGCTTGGACGAATTTTCGGCTGATTATATCGGCTGAGGGAACGCCGTCTTATGAACAAAGGTAGCTGCGAAGCAGCGGAAAGCACCGTAGGTGCGACTTTGTGAATGGCGTGGGCTGAACAGTAACGAACTGTAACCTTAATATGAACGCAGCTTGAAAATATTCTTGACAAAAGGTTTCAGACATTTTATAATAAAAAAATCAAGGAGTAATCAATGAACCGTGCGGTTTGCACATTCAGGCAGTTCTGCCATTTTACTCAATGGAAACGATAATTGCACAGTGGCAGAAGTGTTTTCATATGGGACTTCTGCGCAAAAAAAGGAGGTAGCATATGGAAACAGGAGAAAATTTGTCCATTCCCACATCTGCGAAGGAGTGTCAACGAGTGGAAGATATTTTGGCACTGCCAGAAGGACAAAGAGCAGAATTGTTTGATGGTGAGATGGCAATGGTGCCGCTGCCCACGACCACACATCAGAGCATAATAGGGTGTCTTTTTACAGAGATTAGTGTATATCTCAAGGCAAAAGAGGAAGGGAGCAGAGTGATTGCGTCTCCTTTTGGGGTGTTTTTAAAGGAGGATGGAAGAAATTATCTGGAACCAGATATTGCGGTTGTGTGCGATGAAGGGAAACTGGATGATGAGGGGTGCCATGGCGCGCCGGATTGGGTAATTGAAGTAGTATCTTCCGCCAGCAGGGGCATTGATTATGGGAAAAAATTGGGTGCTTATATTGATGCGGGAGTAAGAGAATATTGGATTGTGGACGCAGAGAAAAAAGTGATTGTGGCATATTATCTGGAACACCCTGATATACCTGTAATACATCACTTTGGAGATATTGTGAAATCGGGAATCTACCAGGATCTGACGATTGATTCTTCTCAGTTGGAAAAGATAAGATACAGAAAGCCTTCCGGCAGAAACAGGGAACAGGAAGATGTCTTTTCCTCACTGGTATCTGCGGTAAAGAAAGCATTGGCCAAAGAAGACGGAAAATCGGAAGTCAATGCGTCAGTGGTGGAAAGTGTTGTCAGGGAAGAATTGAGAGAGGCAAGGGAGCAATTGGAGGAATGTCCGGCGGATCGGCCGGATCTGAAAGAGGGGTATCAGAGGAGGTATGATGCTCTTTCGGAATATGTGCCCGAAACCATGGCATCTGCTGAGGAAGTGAGGGCGTATATCGAGAATCATTTTCAGGATCTGGTGGAGTCCAGAAACAAGGGCCAAATTATGAAGGCAGTTATGGGAGCGCTGAAAGGCAGGGCGGACAGCAGACTTATCAATGAAGCAGTCGCAAACCTGTGTAAATCATGATTTAGAAGCATACTATTAGTTACTGTTCACTCCGTTCACAGCAACTGATGCGCACAAAACGCCAAGGCGGTAATCCGCCTTTGGACAGGCGCTTTGGCGCACAGCAACCTCGGGTTTGTCATGCAAAAGACGCATGAAAACGCCTTGCGGTGACAGAGTGAACAGTAACAACTATTAAATAAATTCTGTAAATTAATACAATTTTAATTGACATGTGATGGATGAAAACGGTAAAATAATACTTAAATATTCTGAAATCAATGAAATCTATTGTTCATCTCAGGTTTTTCATATTTGAGCAGAATCGGAAAAAGGAGGTATGTTTATTGAAGAAGAAAGAATTGTTCAGTGTGTACGCAGACCTTTGCAGGAAGGCGGATTGTCTTGAGCCGGAATTGTTTGACAGGCATGAGGTGCAGCGGGGACTGCGTGATAAGAACGGGAACGGCGTGGTGACAGGACTTACCAACATATCTAAAATTGAAGCCTTTAAAATGATAGACGGAGTGAAAACGCCCTGTGAGGGTAAACTCTGGTATCGTGGTTACGATTGTATTGAGTTGGTAAAAGGAGGCCGTGGAAGGGGATTTGGATTTGAGGAAATCAGCTACCTGCTTTTGTTCGGAGAATTGCCAGATGAAAAACAGTTGAGAGATTTCCGTGATTTGCTGGCAGCCAGAAGGACCCTGCCGACCAATTTTACCAGGGATGTCATTATGAAGGCACCAAGCAGTGACATTATGAATTCACTGACCAGAAGTGTTCTGACTTTGGCTTCTTATGACAAATACTGCAATGATACCACAATTGAGAATGTACTGCGGCAGTGTATCAATCTGATTAGCGTGTTTCCCATGCTGGCAGTTTACGGGTATCATGCCTATAACCATTATCAAAATGATGAGAGCATGTACATACATAGGCCTTCGGAAGAG
>CAJUGT010000042.1:0-14703 GCA_910586435.1 uncultured Acetatifactor sp.
CCGGCCGCCGTCTCTTTCGCTGCCATAGAACACCCCCGCAAGCCACTTGGCGCTACCAGGTCTTAACAGTAACCAAAATGGTTGGGGGATAGGTGAAGTTTGCTATTTATATTGAAATCTGACATGTATGATAGTATACTGAAACTGGTATTTTTTCGGGACGAAAGTCTGTGATTTGGGAAAACGGAAGTCTGTGCGCGAAAGGTTGGTGTCAGAATGGGGACTTTGGAGAATAATCGGTATGGGAGAACAGGGAGATGGATGAATCTGCTGGAAAATTTGTTTGTGGTGATTTTGGTCTTTTACCCGCTGCGTCATATAGGATGTGGGCTGGATTTTTGGGATACAGGCTATAATTACGCGAATTTTCAGTATATGGGGACGGAACACATGGACTCCATGTGGCTGTTTTCAACGTATCTGGCAAATGCGGCGGGAAATTTTCTGATGAAACTCCCCAAAGCGGATACCATGATGGGGATGAATATGTACACGGGGCTCTTTGTGAGCGTACTTTCCCTGACAGGGTATTTTTTCTGTACCAGGAAAATCAAAATGCCCAGGGGATTGGTATTTTTGGGTGAGATGATGGCAGTCAGCCTGTGTTGGTGTCCCACAGCGGTTTTGTACAATTATCTGACATATCTGCTTTTTCTGGGCTCCTTTCTTCTCCTGTACTGCGGTCTGCTGATGGAATCAAAGCCGGTCTGGGATGCAGGATATTCTGCGGAGACGCAATATTTCCTGTGGAATAAACATCGAAAAAAGCAGCGCTGGATGCTTGCCGGGGCAGGGGTGTTGCTGGGAACCAATGTGCTGGTGCGGTTTTCAAACTTGCCGGAAGCGGCTATGATTGTGGCGGTGTGGGCCTATAACGTGATTCTGTGGCGGGAGGAAAAAAACGGAAAGACCCAAAAGGGCACAGAAGAGAGCGGTGCCTGGCTTCAGGAAGGCTTCTGGCATAGACTGGGGCGGCATACTCTCTGGTGTCTTTTGGGATATGTGGCCGCATTGATTGTGTTATTGGGATATATCCATTTTCGATATGGCATTGGGGAGTATATAGCAGGCATCATGAGATTGTTTGCCATGACGGAAAATGCGGCGGACTATAAGGCAGCCTCCATGATTATGGGGCTGGCAGGGGATTATTTGGAGAATCTATATTGGGTTATCAGGATTGGCATTATAGTATTGGGCGGATTGGCATTGTTTTTTGTGGGTGGGAAACTGGAAAAGATGCTTTGCGGGGTGGCTGGCGGAAAGTGCGCAGGGATATTCCATGTGGGAATACGAGTATTCTGGGCGGCAGTATGTGTGGCAATGCTGGTATGGCTGTATGGGCGGAATTTCTGTTCTCTTCTTTTTTACAGTTATGACCCTGTCAGACGTCCATGTATATTATTTCTGATGCTTACCATGTTAATCGGAGTGATACGAATATTTCACAAGGATAGTCCCAAAGAAGAGAAACTTTTAAGCGGAATGCTGATATTGGTTATCCTTCTGACTTCCATAGGCAGTAATAACAGGACATTTCCCAGCTGGAATAATTTATTTGTAGCGGCGCCCTATACATTTTGGCAGTGCTGGAGGTTTGTAAGTGGCGGAAAGAAGCTAAGTCTTACAGGAAGGCGTGCGGGCTGCGGCGGAGAGGGTGCTCCTGGAATCCAGGGAATATTTTTTCCGGTGAAAGCGGTTTTGCTTACTTTTCTTGGACTGTGCATGTTTCAGGCAGTTGGATTCGGCGCCGTATATGTGTTTGCGGAGTCCACAGGGGTACAAAACGCAGTGGCCTATGTGGAGAATAACAAAATTTTGAAAAATATCAAAATGCCTGCGGAACGGGCAGCGTGGCTTACAGAGCTGACAGCTTTTGTAGAGCAGGAAGGATTATACGGGAGAGAAGTGATTCTCTATGGAAGGATTCCGGGGTTGTCTTATTATTTACAGATGCCCTCAGCTTTTAATCCATGGAGTGATTTGGTGTCCTACAGTCTGGAAACCATGGAGAAGGATATGAGGGAGCTGGAAAAGGAGATGGCTGAGAGGGGGGGCATGAAGCCGGTCATCCTTTTGGAAATCACATATGCGCTCTGTGCCGAAGGGAATACGGGAACCCTGGAGGAAATGGGGATGACAGAAGAGAAAAGGGAGGAAGTGCAAAATGACGGCAAATGGAAACTTATTGTAGACTTTATGGAAAAATATGGTTATAAGCAGGTTTTTTGCAATGAAAAATTTGCTGTGTATGATTAAACTCTATAAGTAACGGTTATACCGGCATTGATTTGAGTGGCAAATCATGATACAATAAGTCCATATTCAGGGCAGGAATCGGTCGAATGGCTGTCTGTGCCATGATAGGACTGTCATCGTGATACGATGCTGACATATAAGAGCTGTGTCAAGGGGAATTTTGTGTAATCTGGATGTAATATGGAACTATGGGGCAATGGATGAAAAGGGAACGGTGGGGTGATGATATAAGATTCCCCTTGCGGAAACTTTGAAAAAGTCCAGCTAAGGAATGGCAAGAGTGAAAACAGCATTCGCTGGGAAGGACCCGGAACGATTTTGGGGCAGCGGATGCAGTACTGGAAAAGTCCAGCTAAGAAATGTCAACAGGATATTTAAAACAGTCTCAGAACTGGGGTGAAATGTGTCTTTCAGACACAGGGAAGGGTTTTCAGACGTGTCAGCGGCTGAATAACCCTTCCCTGGTTGGGGCACCGAAGTGCAGAGACCGGAACAAGTTCCCGCAAGCGGGAACTTTAAATAGGAGGCTTTTTGATGAAGGAAAGAAGGAAATCGGTATGGGGAGCAGTATCAGTTTTAATTTTGCTGGCAGCTATCATTATTTTATTTCAGTGGTATTCCATCCAGAATAATCGACGGATGGTAGAACGGAATAAAAATTACGCGGCGGACGCGGCGTCTCTGAAAGCGGCACAGATTGATGATGAGCTGAGCAATGCGTTGAATCTGATTAGAACTTATACGTATTTTGTGGGGGAGAGTCTCAGTGAACCTGTGGTCACAGTGGAGATGTTACAGGAAATTGAAGCCCATTCCATATTTGACGCCGTGATTTATACGGCTATGGATGGTACGGATTATGCTTCCGACGGCCGCATTGCCCATGTGTCTGAGAGAGAATTTTTTGTCAATGGCAAAAGTGGAGGAAGTGGTATTGAGGTTATATTTGACTCCAATTTCTTCGATGAAACCATGGTTAATTTCTATGCGCCGGTTTATTATCAGGAGGAGATTATCGGTGTGCTTCGAGGAGCTTATCTTGCGGAGGAATATTTGCAGGAGATGCTTTTTACTACATATTTTGGGGAATCTGCGGATGTGTTTTTGTGTATGGCGGATCAAAGGGTGATTGCCAGTTCAGAGCACAATTCTTATGACAGAAGCGTAGTGGATATGCTGGAAGAGGATGGTGTAATAGATGAGAAGACAGCACGGAAGGTAGATGAAATATTTGCCCAAGGGGGTTCGGGAGCTTTTACCTGTGATTCAGGAAGCAAAACGGACAATATTTGCGCCATGCAGCTTTCGGAGAACGGGTTTGTGTTGGTACAGACATTCCCCAAGAGTGTTACGCAGGAAATGGTTAAGGTGCAAAATGGGATTGGCATACAATTGGAAGCGATGATGCTGGGGGTATTTGTGATTTATGTCATCGGTCTGATTGTTCAGGCCGGCCAGGAGAGAAAGCGCTTAAAGCAGGAAAACCGGGAGATGGGGTACATTATCAATGGTGTCAACACGCTGTTTTCCCGCTTTGTCATGATAGATCTGGATACGGATACATATCAGTATCTGGCAGGTACCACGCCGGAAGAGAGCGATATGGCTGTAAGGGGAAGCTATATGGATTTTGTGCGGCGCCGTGGGGCGGTTCTGGCGGAAGAGAAGGAGCGTCAGGAATTTGTTGAGCGCCTTGCCAGGGATTCTGTTGTGGAGGCAATGCAGGAACAGGACGATCTTCGTTTTGAATGTCATGTGGTTCGTGGTGACAAAACGGAATGGGAACATGTAAATATTATTTGTCTTGAGAGAAAAGATGGGGCAGCCAGCAAGGCATTGTTTATCCGGCAGGACATTACGGAGATTAAGGAGAAGGAACTGCGGATTCAAATGGAAATGGCCTACGCAAACCGCAAAGAAAGGCAATATCGGATTGCCATTGCCTCCGGGGCCATATGTAATTTTGAATTTAACCTGACACAGGATTGTATAGAACATGATGTCGTACAGACAACAGGAGAAAATCAGATTTCTTTGCTGGAAAAGGCAGGACTGGAAGTGCCGTGCAAGGCTTCGGAGTGTTTTGAAAAGTGGAAACAGTTTGTTGCGTCGGAGTCTCTGGCGGAGTATTCTGCCGTGGTGAATCTGGATTATCTGAAAGAGCGGTTTCAGCAGGGCGATGCGGAAGTGACCGTTGACTATTGGGGAGATATTTCCGATGTGGAGAAAATTTGTGTGCGTCAGTCTTTTATTATGACACAGGATGATGAGACAGGCGATATTATGGTTATGGTGGTGTCGAAGGAGATTACGGGACAGGTACTTAAGCAGAAAGAGCAGACACAGGCTTTGCAGGACGCACTCATGCAGGCGCAGCATGCCAACAGAGCAAAGACCACCTTTTTGTCCAATATGTCCCATGATATACGAACGCCCATGAACGCGATTATTGGTTTTACAACCATTGCGGTGAGTCATATTGACAACAAAGATCAGGTGCGGGACTGCCTTCAGAAGGTGCTTTCTTCCAGCAATCATCTGCTTAGCTTAATCAATGATATTCTGGATATGAGCAGAATTGAAAGCGGCAAGGTGCAGATAAAAGAGCAGGAGTGCAATATCTCAGAGCTGATGCATAATCTTGTAAATATCATTCAGCCACAGGTGAAGGCAAAACAGCTGGAGCTCTTTATTGATACATTTGAGGTTGCCAATGAAGATGTGATAGCGGATGCGCTGAAGCTGAACCAGGTGTTTATCAATTTACTGAGCAATGCGGTGAAGTATACGCCTGCGGGTGGGACTGTTTCCTTCCGGATAATGCAGAAGACCACGTTCCGTCATGGGTACGGGGATTATATTTTCGTTATCAGGGATACCGGAATCGGTATGTCAAAGGAATTTGTAAAGCATATTTTTGAACCCTTTGAAAGGGAAACCACAGCTACCCAATCCGGTATTCAGGGAACGGGGCTGGGCATGGCGATTACAAAGAATATTGTTGAAATGATGAATGGTACCATAGAGGTGGAAAGTGAGGTCGGTAAGGGCAGTACGTTTACCGTTGGGCTTACATTGAAGCTTCAGGATGTGGAGAAGAATGCGGAGCAGATAAAAGAGCTTAACGGTCTGCGGGCATTGGTGGTGGATGATGACTTTAATGTATGTGACAGTGTGAGCAAGATGCTGAAGCATATTGGAATGCGTTCAGAGTGGACGACTTCGGGCAGGGAGGCTGCGTACAGGGCAAAGGCTGCGCATGAGGAAGGGGATTCTTATCACACTTATATTATTGACTGGCAGATGCCTGAAACCAGCGGGATTGAGACGGCAAGGAAAATCAGAAGCGCCGTGGGCAATGAAGCGCCGATTATCATCTTAACCGCTTATGACTGGTCGGATATTGAGGAAGAGGCGAAGGAAGCGGGAGTAACCGCCTTTTGCGCAAAGCCTCTCTTTATGTCTGACCTGAAAGCAGCTTTGCTTGCCGCCAACAATATGCTTGACAGGGAGGATGAGGCTGCGATCTGGACGCTGGCTGATTTTAGTGGAAAGCGTATTCTGCTTGTGGAGGATATTGAATTAAATCGGGAGATTGCGGAAGTGATTCTGACAGAGGCGGGATTCACTGTGGAATCGGCACCGGATGGGACGGATGCGGTAGCCATGGTGAAGGCATCGGAGGAGTATTATTATGACGCAGTGCTGATGGACGTACAGATGCCTATCATGAATGGTTATGAGGCTACCAGGACAATCAGGAGCCTGCCCAGGAAGGATGTCAGGACATTGCCCATTATCGCCATGACTGCGAATGCATTGGAAGAGGATAAGGAGGCTGCGCTGAAAAATGGAATGAATGCCCATCTGGCGAAACCTATTGATGTGGAAATGTTTATCAAGGTACTGGGGCAGTTTGTGAAGTAAAAATAGTTGTTATTGGTACATTTGGCATGAGTTTGGTCATGCGGAGATAAAAGGGGAATGAACAATGCAAAAGGTCGAAGCGGTACGAAAAAAAGATGCTGTTTGGGTCCAGCAAGGAAGCAGGAAGTCCCAGACGGAATGGGACGGGAGAAGCAATTTGTCTTGTGGCGCTCTTCTGCGGCGCGAAAGGGAAAAAAGGGGAATTTCACAGGAAAAATTGTCTCGGGGGCTTTTAAGCAGAGCGTCTTTGAAACGTCTTGAGGAAGGCGAAATCGGATGGACAAAGCTTACGGGGGATGCGCTGCTGCAACGTATGGGAATTGCTGTGGATTATTTTGAAGAAACGGCATCTGGAGAAGAACTGGATCGGTGGCGGCTGAGGGAAGATATATGTCTGCTGATTTTGTCGGAACCTGTGAAAGCATGGGAGAAATTAGTTGAATATCGGGAAAAATACAGGTACAGGGAGAAGATGGAGGAACAGTTTCTAAAGAAGATGGAATTAGTGCTGTGCCTGTTGGAGCGGAAAACGCAAGGGGAAGAGATTTCTTCTATCATGGAGAGAATTCTGAAAAAGTGGCAGAAAAAGAGTGTAAAAGAGGATGGTATAGTAAGAACCAGTAGGGAGGAGGGGGCAGAAGAAGCTGTACTTCTGAAACTGGGGCGGGAAGCAGTAGAGGAAACGATACCCGGTGGCTTGAAGAATGGGATTGGGAAACTTTGGCTTTCTCCATCAGAATTGGAGGCGGTATTGCTATTTGCCATGGCACTGGAAGTTTGCGATAGGAAGAAGGAGGCTCATGAACTCTTGGAAGCAGTGTGGAATTATCCCAAGATTCATCAATGGGAAGAGAGGATGTCGGTTCTGATACTTCCTCAAGCGGCATTGCTTTTCATTACATTTGCTATAAAGGAACAGAATTGGAAGGGCGTTTTTTACTATGGAAAAGAGGCATTGGAGCTTTTGCGCCGCAATTACAGTCAGCGTTATCTATTGTCCTTGATAGAGGGGCTGGGCATGGTAAGGGGGAAGACTCAGGAAGAAAAGGAATACCAGTCTATGATGGAAGGCTTTGGAAGGTGTTTTCGTAGTATTTATCAATGGCTGCATATCCCTGAGCACCGGATGTGGCAGGGAATCGGTGTGGAAAATACTTGGGATGTTGGTGTGGTTTTGAGAATGTTGCGGAAATTTCAAGGTAAATCTTATGAAAAAGCAGTTTACGATGACGGCGAGCAGGTTATTACGTCCCGGCAGCTGATGAGGATAGAGAAAGGGCAGAGTAAACCATCCCATGCAACATATGAACGCCTTCTGAAACAATATGGGAAAAATGGCGGATGGGTTGCAACAATTGTGGAGACGGATTCGCCAAAGGATTTGGAGGCAAGGCAGCGGATAGCTACAATGATAGGATTTGGACAATGGGAAGAGGCGGAATGGGAGATAAAGAAATTGCGTGGGCGCCTGGATGAAAAACTTCCCAAAGTACAGCAGGAATTGCGGTTATGGGACGCAATTTTTCTGTGGAAAAGAAATCATGCTCTGGAGGAAAGTCTTGAGATGATGAAAGAGGCGTTGCGCCATACCATGCCAGACACAGCAGGAAGAATGCCGGAGTGGTGGGTCTACCAAAGAGAAGAAGCGATGATTATCAATAATATGGCCGCCGTCTGCCGCAAATTAGGCAAATTAGAAGAGGCTACAGAGTGGGTGAAAGCCGTATTACATTCCATGAAACAGCAAAGGACCAGAACGGGCATTGCCCATACAGGATATGATGTTCTGGTGGATGGATATGATATTTTGCTGGTGGACAGGGGATGTATAGATGAGGCATTGAAGCTTGATAAAGAGGCGCTTCATATTTATATGAAAAGTGCCCAGATACGCTGTTTGGCAAGCATTTTTTATCGGATTGCTTGGAATACTTATGAAATTGCGTCTCAAGATGCCGAGAAGCGGGAAGAGCACCAAAGCATATGGAAAAAGGCCTATCAAACAAGCGAAATATTGGCGGATTTTATGTACGATTTCCGGCATAAGGCTTTTTTAGAGGAAGATTGCAGAAGAAAAAAGTTTTTAAATTAGTTCGATTCCTTCTGCGTCTGATATAGGCCGCATATCACTTATGACAGATGTGTCCTTTTTAGAGTGGTTGGGTGTTGGATTATTCTGATGTGCCGACTGGGTGGGCGGAGTGATGTCATGTGCCTTCGAGTTAAGCGCAAGAAAAAGAGGATTTGATGGGGTGGGGTTCATGGTATGAATTCTCCTTTTAGTAACTGCGTCAGTTCTGTTATGGGGTTAAAAATATTTTGCCCTCTGTGCTCTGAGAGTAATGCGCAAGTGCGCTTTATACATGAATATCAGGCGATTAAGGCAAGATAAGGTTATAATATCATACTTTTATAGAAAAACACAAGGTGACATATTGCTACCATTTTATGTTAGTAATATGTCACCTTGTGTTTTAGAAAAATAGGGGTTATGATAAAGAAGAAAATATTGTAAAAGCTGTGTTTAATACAGAGGAAAGGTGGAATGGACTATGGGGAACAAAGCTTTAAAAATGTTATTATCTTTGTGCTTAAGTATAAGCATTGTAGGTATGCCAACTATGGTAAGCGCACAGGATTATAACCAGGAAATGGGAAAGCAGGCGCAGAGAGATGAGGTAGCATTGGATGATAATTCCTATAATAAATTGAGTGATTTGTACGAAGAAGTGATGCCAGTAAAGTTCTCTTCAACGCAAAATTTAAATAATGCGGATAGAGTATTGGATGAGAAGGTATTTAATATCACAAGTGTTCTTGGGAGTTATAGACCTTATGCGTTAGGGGAGAATACGGATCCTAATAACGCATACCTTGCTGAAAGCGGAAATACCATACAGGGAACCTTGACACAGACAGGGGAAATGAGATGGTATGGGTTTATCATAGAAGAAACCAGTAAAATAGCGTTAATGGTGCAGACGGTTGCCAGTGTGGATGCGGATTTGTATGTGTTTCAATTGAATCAACAGACGTATGAGCTGAATTTGATAGGGGGGAGTCTTACTGCGGGGGCGGGGGCCGAAGAGTATTGTCCAGGCGTCCTTGGAGCAGGTATATATTATTTTGCAATTAAATCATATGAAGGTAGTGGGGACTATGCGTTTGCGTACTATGCTACGATACCACAGGATATGAATTATGAACCAAATGATCTTGTGCTTAATGCTACAGAGGTAGGGGTCAGCACTACTATAAGAGGAGTGATTGACAGTCCGTTTGATAAAGATTTTTATAAATTTACTTTGGATTCGCCAGCAATTATGAGAATCCCTTCAAAGGTTGGGGAATATACTGTTGAATTATCTCAGGGAGATAGTGATGCTAAAGTTTATGATATTTCTCAGTTAGACGACTTGTATAGATTGGATGCGGGAACACATTACTATTGTGTCTATAGTGAGGACAGAACATATGATATAAATCAAATGTATAATATAAATTTTGATCTTATTTCTTATGTTTCAGCTGATCCAAGATCTACATTGTTTATGGTAAATGAGCCTACAAAAATAGTCTTTCAGTGTGATCCGGGAGGGGAGCATATGTATGTAAACGGGCATGATATTGATATATTTTATCAATATGCTGACTTTTTAGAGAACCCGGCCGGGAATCAACAATATGAAATATACATGTATAATTATGATAATGTGCGGGCGATAATATATGATGTTGAAGCGGCTGACTTGGAGCTGCCGATGCCTACAACAGTGCATTATTTAAACGGTACTGATGGTAAAGGGGTAGAAAATATGCATGTACTGGCACTATCTCTGGTATGTCCAGATAATTTTTATACGATACATTGCAAATGCACAGGCGCATATGTAGGGAATAGTTTAAATTTGGATTTGTGTTATGCAACAGTATATATTAATCCAAACACAGGTAAATTAGTTGATATAGGTTCATATAATTATTTTTATGATTTTATTAAAGGGTCCCATAAATTGCATTTTGTTACTCCTTATAGTCATCTATGCAAATATTTATATCCCTATTTTAATGGACATGAGCCTAAGGTCTGGTAAAATAGTTTCTTCACAAAATGATTTATCATAATTATGTGCTGGTATAGTGTGATTGAAGGATTATATGCTATTGCAATGTACTGTTGTCATTTAGACAAATGGCAAGGATGAACTTTCGGTGCAAGGAGTTTTAGCTTTTTAATGTCATGAGAAGGAATGTCTAGCACATTGCCCTCTCATGACTGAAATTTATTCTGCATCTTTTCGTTGAAAATGGGCGGTATAACACTATTATAGTAATGAACGAATAGGTACTCAATACGCTAAATTCAAATGGAAAGGGAGTTATAGAATTCTATACATAAAATGTTTATTAGAAGTGGGGAACATATTAACTAAGCCAAGAATATTATGTATTGTGATAGTACAATATTATTGATGGTAGGAGGTTATCGCTATGAAGATTGTGGAAAACTACAGCTACACTAAAATGTTGGAGGACGCAGGGCTGTCAGGAGGAAGCGCAGGAAGTACGACAGCAGGCCAACAGCCTGTCCCAAAGGATGCGGCGGCGGAGGTTCATATATCTGAGGAAGGTTATGCGGCATGGAAGGAAGCTATAGAAGAAAGAAAAGGCAGTTTTGGAATTGGGGCGGGAAGCGTGGAAGAAAAGCATGCCTATGACGCAGTGGATATAAAAGAGGTTTTTTGGGAGCATTTTGCGGAATTTGGGAAAACCATGAGTGAGGTGGAGAAAAACTATTTCAGAGACGGTGAAAGTGCGGACGCGTTCATGAAGACGGTAATGGATGCCTATGAAATCATGCATCAAAAGATTTTGCAAATGCATAAGAATGGTGAGGATCGCACGAATACATACAGGGTTACGGGGGAGTGTACAATATCTCTGGAGGAAGATCTGGAGGCTCTGGATGAAGTATTTGGCCGTTGGACGGAATTTGTGGACGGATATATTTCTGTTAGGCAATTCATGAAGGAGTGCCGCCCTTCGGTATTGGGGTACGCAAGGGAGGAGCCTGCGGGAAAATACTTAAGTGATGAATATAATGAATATCGGAAAAACGCAGTGGCAATGATGTGGCAGGCAAAAGAGGATTATCTTGCGCTTTTTAAGCAGATGAATGAGCCGAAAGGCATAGCGGTGGGAGTGTTATCCGGTCTTATGAATAGAAATAAGGGATTTTGGACAAAGACAAGGGAATTGTGGCCAAAAGAATAGGTAGGAATAAGGAAATGTCTCCAAGGCAGAATGGATCAGAGCTGTGAGTATGCACGCAAAGCGCCCTTTTACCTTGTGTGTTGATGGCTCTAAGCGTTGGGGATTTCACCAACCGCGGTTTGACACCAGGATGTGGCTATGATATAATGTTGACACAGAAGGGCGTTGTGTCAACTTCTGATTCCATGTGCGCCAAAGCGCACAAAATTATGGAATAATGATTTCACCAAATCGGAATTCAGAAAGGTGGTTATATGTTCCGCAGAGAGGAAGTCGAAAGAATACTTGATCAGGCACGGCGTATGGATTCAGGGCTGGAGATGTTTGGCGCTTCCAAGCATCAGTATAAGCTGAATCCACCCGTCAATTTGCCATTTGTCCGTGCGATAGAGGAGGAATACCGCTTCCGGTTTCCGGAGGACTATGTTCAGTTCATCACGGAGATTGGCGACGGAGGTGCGGGACCGGGATATGGACTCTTTTCCTTTGGGTTCTATCGCACAGCATCAAAGAGCGCTAGGGAGGCGAGAATGCGGGACTCATATCTGTGCGGACTGTCCAGGGATCCGCGGTTGTTGCCGCTGGAGTTGGACGACCTGGAAGATTTCTGTGTCCTGGAAGAAAAGTATAAACAAAATCCCGACAAATACTTTGCGGCAGGAAGCTATCATCAGAATAATCATATTCCATATGGCTTTTTCCACCTTGGCACATACGGGTGTGCCCGCGATTATGGGCTGATTACAGCCGGAGAAAAACGCGGGCAGGTATTGATCTATGGCATAGAAGGGGCCTTTGAACAGGAAGCCGACAGCTTCCGGGCATTTTATCAGGAGTGGCTTGACTGTATTTTGGATACGGAACGCTTCCAAAAGGAGCTGAAGCAGAAGAGAAGAATTTAAAACAGATAACTTCCGGTTTATCGTCCCCCCCTAATTCACATGATGATATTATATAAGACTATCATAAGAATTTTCCATAACATTGGGCAGGAGAGAATAAATATTACAACCGCATTTTCCATCAAAATATTTTTTCAGTTCCATAAATGCTTTCCATTTAACTAACGTAAACTCAGGTAGACCATGTCTGAGCGCAACATCAACCAATCTTTTCTCCATGATACACGCCCCATTAGGTAATGAGATTGCGTCGCATAACTGAATTAGTTTGTCATAATCCTCATAAGTTGTTTCTTCGATATATTGATCTAGAAAGTTTTTTTGTTCTGCTGTACAATCATATTTTCCAAAGTATATGTCAGAATTATTGATTGGAAAGGAATGTGTCAGGCAAATACGTGCTATTTCTGGCTGATTTATGCTCATCATATAATCGTATCCATCAAAAATATGCAATATACCTTTATTTCCGGCTCTTCTGCCTATATCATGCAACAATCCCAATATGTATGCTTTGTCACTATCCATCCCATTTACTCTATCTGCTATTAATTGCGCGTTTGTTGCCACTGAGATACTATGCATTTTCCAAGGTCCAAAATTCAGTTCAACGCCTTTTTCCAACTCATATTCAGCTTCTTGAATTGTCAACATTATTTTTTCTCCTTCTGCAATTAGTCTTTTGCCAAAATCATGTAATATTTTACTTATTGCATACACAATTCAAATTGATACAATAAGCAACATATTTTATCCTGAATAGCCTGCATTATAGCGGTCAACTTCTGATGAATTTATGCAATTTAATGCAAAAGGCTAATTGAAGTTTCTCCTTGAAAGATTCATATTGCTGCCAGCTTTGGGTTTTAAGGAATGCCGTCACAGTATCTTCCGCAAATTATTATATACCACTATTTATTTAGATTATCTTAATAATTCCGGCCGAAGGGCTGCTTACAGAAGTTGCAGCCCTTTTTGTTCCGCTTCATCCATCAGATCTTCCGGCCACAGGGAGCATTGGACTTCGCCAATGTGGGCTTTTCGGAGGAAGAACATGCAGATACGGGACTGGCCGATGCCGCCGCCGATGGTAAAAGGAACTTCTTCCTTCAGCACTGCCTGATGAAAGGGGAGATTTGCCCGTTCCGGGCAGCCTGCTGTCTCCAATTGAGAAAGAAGGGCTTCTTTGTCCACACGGATGCCCATGCTGGACAGCTCCAGAGCAATATCCAGAACGGGATAGTATACAACAATATCCGCATTCAATGCCCAGTCGTCATAGTCCGGCGCACGTCCGTCATGTGGCTTGCCATTTCCCAGAGCGCCGCCGATTTGCATGATGCATACCGCGCCTTTGGCTTTTGCTATGTAATATTCCCTTTCCTTCGGAGTATAATCCGGGAACATTTCTTCCAGCTCTGTGGTGGTGATAAAGAAGATATCATGGGGCAGTATTTCTTCGATATAGTCATAGTGAATGGACATGTATTTTTCGGTCTTGCGCAGTACTTTATATACTGTGCGGACGGTTTCTTTCAGAGTGTCCAGGGTTCGTTCTTCTTTGGAAATGATTTTCTCCCAATCCCATTGGTCTACGTAGATAGAGTGGATATTGTCCACTTCTTCGTCCCTGCGGATAGCGCTCATGTCCGTATACAGGCCCTCTCCCACGGAAAAACCGTATTTTTTCAGGGCATAACGTTTCCACTTTGCAAGGGACTGGACGATTTCTCCTTCTCTGCCGTTTTGACATTTAATGTCAAAAGAGACAGGGCGTTCCACCCCGTTTAAGTTGTCGTTCATACCGGAATTGGGGTCTACTACAAGGGGAGCGGACACCCGGAGGAGGTGCAGACGATCTGACAGCAGTGTCTGAAAAAAGTCCTTAACCTGTTTGATGGCAACCTGTGTTTGATACAGATTCAATTCTGAATGGTAGTTTTTTGGCAATGAAATGTTTGACATAATGTTCCTGCTTTCTTTTTCTGATTTCTTTTTATCATTATTCGGCCTCTTGGCTTTTTAGGAATACAAACACTTTTTATTTAACAGCTTTTTGTGAAATTTTGCAATAGTTTTTTCAGGATATTTTTGCGGAACTTAGAAAAATGTAGTACAATATGACTATGGAAGAAATTTCCACAAGGGCATAAAAGCCCCAAACAAAAACAGCTGCTTTTTCCGGAAGTGCCGGATGGAATACGGAGTCCATTTATAAGGAATCAGTATTCCATCCAGGTAAGTGGTACTGGAGGAAAGAGAGGCGGAACTGGAAAACAGCCGCCCTTTCCGGAAGTGCCGGATGGAATACGGAGTCCATTTATAAGGAATCAGTATTCCA
>CAJUGT010000042.1:14803-26885 GCA_910586435.1 uncultured Acetatifactor sp.
TCCAGGTAAGTGGTACTGGAGGAAAGAGAGGCGGAACTGGAATGGAGGACAAACATGAAAAATTTTCAGGTGGAACTTCCCGTCAGGGAGGAAAAAGTGTATGACATTCGTAAATTTGGAGCTGTTTCCGGAGGGATTGAGTCCAATTCGGAGGCCATACATAAGGCGGTGGAGGCTGCGTATGAAAACGGGGGCGGAAGAGTTGTGATACCGGCGGGTATCTGGCTCAGTGGTCCTGTGGAATTAAAATCCCATGTGGAACTACATTTGGAGCAGGGCGCAATATTGGTATTCTCCAAGTCCAAAGAGGAGAACCTTCTCTATCTGTCCGATTTTGAAGGCATACCCAATATCCGTGCCAAATCACCAATCTATGCTGAGAATGCTTCTCATGTATCCATTACAGGCAAGGGGATTCTTGAGGGGAATGGGGATTTATGGCGGCCTGTAAAGCAGGGAAAGCTCACAAAGCGGGAATGGGAAGGACTCATGCGGAAATCCCAGTATACGGTGCAGGGAGGGGACGGACAGATCTGGCTGCCTTCCGAATCATCTTATGCAGGATGGATGGCGGATGCCGAGGGGAAATTAGATCGCAGTGATGTGAAGGCAGCGGAAAAGTATTGGGATTATTTCCGGCCGGTGATGATAAGGTTTTATCATTGTGATCATGTGTTAATTGAAGATATAACATCCCAGAATTCTCCGGCGTGGAATATTCATACTTGTTTCTGTGAACATGTGACAGTCAGAAGAGTGAATGTACTCAACCCTTATTTTGCCCAAAATGGGGATGGGCTGGATGTGGAATCCTGTAAGTATGTGGAAATTACGGATTCAAAATTTGATGTGGGGGACGATGCCATCTGTCTTAAGGCAGGAAAAGGAGCAGCGGCAAGGAAGACGAAGGGTCCCACGGAATATGTGAGGATAAGGAATTGTGTGGTACTGCACGGACATGGCGGATTTGTAATAGGGAGTGAGATGTCTCGGGGAGTAAGGCATGTTGAGGCAGTGGACTGTGACTTTATTGGGACGGATGTGGGCATTCGGTTTAAGTCGGCGTATGGCAGGGGCGGTGTGGTGGAAGACATTACCCTGGAAGCAATCCGGATGTTCCAGATCAAGAAAGAGGCTATCATATTCTCCATGGGATATGTGCTGGATAAAAAGCAGGAAAAACAGCCAGGAGATAAGGAGGAGATTGTTCTGGATGACGTTCCCTGCTTCAGAGATGTTACAATGAAAAATATAACCTGTCTTGGAGCGGAAATAGGGCTGAAGGCGGAAGGGCTTCCTTTTGAAGCGCGATTGGATTTCCATACCATAGACAAAATAATGTTGTCAGATTCCATGTTTGTATGTGACACCGAGTCCGATATACGCAATGCGGGTGATATTCTCATGGAGAATGTGGAATTTGTAAAGGAGCAGAAATGAAGTACGAAGGTTCCATAGTGGATTTTCATGTACATCCCTATTTGACAGAAGAAGAGAACCTCTGTATGTATAAGGAGGTTTTTTCGCTCACCAGTCAGGAAGCGGTTCTTGACCTTGAGAAGAGCGGGATTTCCCATGTGTGTGGTTCCGTCCTGTGCAAACGTAAATTTGACATGGAGAAGGGCTTTGGGCAATTGAGGGAACTGAACAGGAAAGCATTGAAAATAAGAGAAAAATATCCTGATTTTTATACCCCGGGATTTCATATTCATCCGGGGTATGTGGAGGAATCTCTGGAAGAACTTTCGTATATGCATGAACATGGGGTGAACTTGATTGGTGAGCTGGTTCCATATATGCATGGCTGGCGGGAGGGCGGATATACCTATGCAAGTGAGGAATTGTCAAGTATATTGGATCAGGCCGGAAAATATGGCATGATTGTCAGTTATCATACTATGGAAGAATGGCAGGATGAAATGGAATGCATGATTGCCAGGCATCCCAATGTGACATTTGTAGCGGCGCATCCGGGGCAGAAAGCAGAATATCAAAAGCATTTGGCACGGCTTCAAAAGTATGAAAACGCATATCTTGATATATCAGGAACAGGGTTATTTCGTTATGGGATGCTGGCGGCGGGGGTCAGAAAAGTGGGGGCTCAAAAGCTTTTGTTTGGCACAGATTATCCCATAACGAATCCATCCATGTATGTTCAGGCTGTTCTGGGGGAACATATTACGGAAGAGGATAGAAGGATGATTTTCTGGGAAAACGCAGCGAGGCTATTAAATATGTAATGACGTATGTGTCATGCGATTCATGTGCAATTTGGATGACACATTATATGCCGTATACGTCATTTAGCACATATGTCATAATGACATATACATCAGAATGATATGCATGTCACAAAACATATCTGTCATTCGTAAGGTAAACATGGTATGTTCAGAGATGAAATAACACTGATGAAATAACACAAAATATTGTGTCGACACAAATGAAATAACAAATATTTTTCAGCTGAAAGGGATATGGCTGCGCAGCGCAAGTACTCATGGGCAGTAATGTTTTGCTGCGGAATAGGTAGGAAAAATGAAATACTGGGAAAAGGGGCCGCTGCGGGTCAGCGGTAATGGCAGGTATCTGGAGAATGGCGGGAGGCCGTTTTTCTGGATGGGAGATACGGCTTGGCTGCTTTTTCAACAATGCAATGAGGAAGATGCCTTTTTGTATCTGAAAAACCGCAGGGAAAAAGGATTTAATGTGATACAGGCCACATTGGTTCACAATATGCCCGGGGAGTTTCAGAGCAGTCTTGCCAGGGTAGAACGGGATGTGACAACAAAGTCATATTGGGATCATTGCGAAGCCATTGTGCGCCTTGCCAGGGAAGAGGGGCTGTATATGGCATTGCTTCCTACCTGGGGAAGTATCGTAAAGTCCGGGATTCTGCATATGGGAAATGTGGAAAGGTATGCGGAATATTTATGTGAAAGGTTTTGTGAATATCCCAATATTATATGGCTTTTGGGAGGGGACATCAGGGGAGATGTTAATCCTGAGTTATATCATGTATTCGGCACGAAATTAAAAGAGAAAATGCCGGATACTCTCATTGGGTTTCATCCCTTTGGACGAACCTCTTCTTCTCTATGGTTTCATGAGGAGAACTGGCTGGATTTCAATATGTTTCAGTCGGGACATCGCAGGTATGACCAGGCGGTATTAAAGCAATGGGATGATGTGGAAGAGGAGTTTTATGGGGAAGATAACTGGAAATATGTTGACCGGGACTTGAGACGCAAAACGCGGAAGCCAACCATTGATGGGGAACCTTCCTACGAATGGATTCCCCAGGGTTTGCATAATCCAAAGGAACCATACTGGCAGGCATGGGATGTGAGAAGATATGCCTATTGGTCCGTGTTTCAGGGAGCCATGGGTCATACCTATGGGGACAATGCCATTATGCAATTTTACGATGAACTTTCAAAGCCTGGAAATTACGGCGTCAGGGAGGTCTGGCAGGAAGCGCTGCATCATGAAGGCAGCGGTCATATGAAGCATTTGGTGTCATTGATGGAGAGTGTGGACTTCACCGGCGGCAAAGCAGCTGAACATCTTCTTTTGTCTGAACAGAAGGAAAAATATGAAAGGGTTTCAGTGTTTGCGGGGCCGGATTTTATCTTCTGTTATGATTATATGGGAGAGGAATTTACGATTAGTCTAGCCGGCTATGAGGGCAGGAAGATGTATGCGTACTGGATGGACCCCACAAGTGGAGTACTGTCTTTTATTCAGGAAGTCACAGGGCTTGGAGAAATTGCGGTGAAGCCGCCAAGACGATATTGCGGCCAGAATGATTGGGTGCTTGTAATTAAATAAGGTACAGGAATCTCCCATGGAATCCAATGTCTTCGGCATTTGGAGTTCTGAGGGAGATTCCTTTTTTATGTACAGGTCCGCGCAGAGGAAGGTATACGTTTCCTGCTTGATTGCGCAGGTCTGTGCGGGGAAGTATGCCCCAAATGCGGCGTGCGGGGCATAGGGGCGAGTAGGGGAAGGTAAATCTTCCCTACTTGATTTTTGGCGGTTCCAGCGGTGAGTTTATCTGTTTTCATTTGGATAAAGCTGCACTCGGTTGCCCAGTCTCTCGGCGGCTTCTTTTGCGGAGCAGGCGCCGGAGAAGTAGGGGGCCAGTTCCTCGCAGAATATGTCATACAGCTCGGAGGGCATTGAATGTGGAGGCTTGTCATCCTCAAACAACGCCAATTCGCTATCAGGCTTTCCGGGTCTATGACATAGGCATTCATCAAATCAGGGCCTCTGCCTGCGGAGATTTCCATTTGAGTTTCGTTCAGGTATGCATCAATATCCTCATTATCATAAGGAGCTATAAGGGTGATGCGATATTTATTGCTTTGTTGTGTGAAGGCGGCAGCTGCTTTAGAGAAATCCGACGCAAGGGGAGCCATTAAGATGATTTCCTGTTTTTCTTCAGGGGTCTCAGCTTATTTTCACTGTCCTGTTTTCACTGTTCTATTTTCACTGTCCTATTTTCATTGTCCTGTTTTCACTGTCCTGTTTTCACTGTCCTGTTTTCGTTATCCTTTTTTCTACCGTCCCTTTTTCTGCTGTTTTTTCGCTGCTGTAGAAGAAATTCACTGGGCACTATTGTGTCTGAGCAGTAACTTTGGGTTCTCTGGAAGGTTATATTAGTTCTCTTTCAATTAGTTTTTGCATTAAACTGTAAAATTCATCAGAAGTTGACCGTTATAATGCAGGCTATTTAGAAAAAATACGTTGCTTATTGTATCAATTCGTCTCTGAATTGTGTATACAATATGTAAAATATTACATGATTTTGGCAAAAGACTAATTGTGGTAGTTCTCCACGACAAACGCATGAGTAAATAAATTATGAATGTTTTGTAAAAAACACATTCTTTCATAATTCCTGATGCGATTTTGGAACTATGAAAATCAAAAAAGTCAAATTTTAACCCCAAATAATCGCATACAGCGATTCAACATTTACAAATTGTTTGTAGATTGTTCATTTATGCGTTTGTCGTGAGTAGTTCTCAAAAAGGGCTTGCAAAAACAGAACACATGTGCTATACTTTAAAAGAACAAATGTTTGATGCGATAAAAGATTTGGGATTTGGGCCTGAGTATTGTTAAGGAATATGGATTGTGGGATTCAGGGAGGAGATAAAGTGGAATATCTGGTTGCGGACGCAGCGCTTCCTTTGACGGACAAGCTGAATATATTGACGGATGCGGCAAAATATGATGTGGCATGTACTTCCAGCGGTGTGGAACGCAAGGGAAATGGCCAGGGTATCGGAAATTGTGTGGCAGCGGGGATCTGTCATAGTTTCTCCGGTGACGGGCGATGTATTTCTCTGCTGAAGATTTTGCTTACTAATGAGTGTATTTATGATTGTAAATACTGCCGTAACCGTTGTTCTAATGATATTCCCAGAGCTACGTTTACGCCGGAGGAAATCTGCACACTAACGATGGAATTTTATCGCAGGAATTACATTGAAGGATTGTTTTTGAGCTCCGGTATTATCAGGAATCCCACATTTACCATGGAATTAATCTGCCGTACCATATGGCTGCTGAGAAATCAGTATCATTTTAACGGATATATTCATGTGAAAGCGATTCCAGGAGCGGCGCCGGAGGTAATTGAACAGGCGGGCTATCTGGCAGACAGAATGAGTGTGAATTTGGAACTGCCAACTGCGGAAGGACTGCGTTTGCTGGCGCCTAATAAACATCGTAAAAATATCCTTACGCCCATGAGACAAATACAAAATGGTATTCAGGCAAATCAAAATGATTTGGTATTGTATCGTAATGCGCCCAGGTTCGTGACGGGCGGCCAATCGACACAGATGATTGTTGGCGCTACGCCGGAAAGTGATTATCATATTATTAATGTGGCAGAGGGACTTTATCAAAAATTCGGGTTGAAGAGAGTATTTTATTCTGCGTTTGTCAATGTGACAGGTGACAAAAATCTTCCTGCGCTGCCCGGAGGACCGCCGCTTTTGCGGGAACACAGGCTATATCAGGCCGATTGGCTTTTGCGGTTTTACGGATTTCGGGCAGAGGAACTGCTGGATGAAAAACGCCCTTATTTTAATGTGATGCTGGATCCGAAGGAAGACTGGGCAGTAAGGCACCTTGGGCAGTTTCCTGTGGAAATTAACCGTGCGCCTGTGAATATGCTTTTGCGTGTACCAGGAGTGGGTGTAAAGAGTGCCCAGAGAATTGTGGCAGCAAGGCGAAGCTCCAAACTGAACTTTAACGATTTGAAGAAAATAGGAGTGGTATTAAAACGAGCAATATATTTTATTACCTGTAATGGAAGGATGATGTATCCGGTAAAACTGGAAGAGGACTATATTGTGAGACAACTTACAGATGAGAAAGAAAGAATCAAATTTGGAAGTGACGGTATGAGTTATCGGCAGCTATCGCTGTTTGATGACAGTGCGTTTGAACGTCCTGTTAGTAAAGTGGAGAAGCTGCGGGCAGCGGTGGGAGAAATATAAAGGATTTTTTCATCTGTGGGGACCATTCTCTTCTGAGAACTTAAACGGAGGAAATAGATTTTCTGGTTAAGGGTATTGAAGAGTAGAAGTGGGGCAGTGAAGAAATGGAACAAATATTTGGACACAGAACAAATATTTGGAAATGGGAACAGGAAAATGATACAGTTTCTGAAGGGAACCAAAATAGGAAAAGGCCAATGATAGTATATAGATGTGAGACTTCAATGGAAAGTATTTTTACGGCGGTGTATAGGGCTTATGAGGAAAAGAGGGTGCATGAGGAAACCATCATAAGCCTTACGGAGGAGCCTCTGTTATTTGCGGAGGATATCTGGGTGGAACCGGATGAGAGAAAGGTCTGTAAAGTAATTAATACCCTGAATCGGAGATTTGGACAGGACAATTATCTCACTTTATGCATGGCGCTGGCTTCCGAGGATGCGGACAGCGCACAAGCGGTATATCGTACTATTGTGCAGGGATTAGCCGGTAATGTTTCCAAAGGGCATCTGTTTGATAATCTGGCGGATGATTATGTACACAGGGCATTTGCGCTTGCGAGGACAGTAAATACGGAAATAGGGCACCAGAAACAGTTTTTGCGTTTTGGGGAATTGGAAAATGGAGTGCTGTATTCACGGATAGGTCCTAAAAATGATGTTGTGGTTTTTCTGATGCCGCATTTTGCGGATCGGTTGCCAATGGAAAATTTTATGATATATGACGATGTGCATAATTTATTTGGGATTCATCCGGCGGGAAGGCCGTGGTATCTGCTTCGGGGAGGGGAGACGGAGCTGCCGATTCATCTGTCGGAGGAAGAGATACGGTATCAGGAACTGTTTCGGCAGTTTTGCCATACTATAACAATAGAAGAAAGGAAAAATACAAAACTTCAGAGGAATATGCTGCCTCTGCGTTTTAGGAAGTATATGGTTGAGTTTTCCTGATGGAAAGGCAGGGTGGTAAACTCAGAACGCCTCTGTGCTGTTGCCGAACGAATACTTAATAATTTCTAAGTTTTATAAAAAGAACTTTACTTTTTAGCTTTTTTGGATATAATGGTAAATTGTAGAAACCAATAAAATGTATAAGATGCTTTAGGGCATTGGAAAGGAAGGTTGGAAATGGTTAAGACAATTCATATGACTCAGGAAGATGTTCAGCATTTTGTGAACGTAGCTTCAAAATGTGATTTTGACATCGACATTTCCTATAACAGATATGTGGTTGATGCAAAGTCCTTTTTGGGAGTATACGGACTGGATTTTCGCAGACCGTTAAAAGTATCCTATGATGGTTATAATAGTGAGTTTGAGGAATTGCTGAAGAAATTTGCTGTTGCGTGTTAGAACTTGTGTCTCAACTGAAGCACTGATAGGATATAATTGTGGTTCAATGCGATTCTTGTGTTATCCGCAGGCCTATAAGTGTTAAAATGGAAATTTGGTACATGCAAGTTTGGGAATTTGCGCTCTGTGATGCCATGAGGAAAAGGTGGACAGGGCGGTGAAGATTATATATGAATCATTGTGATACCGGCATTCCGAATTTGACAGTCTGAAATCATGGAGCTGTTCAAAGGGCGAATCTGCCATATGGCTTAAGAGACTGTTATAATTCAAAAGTAAAGAATGACTCCCTATGTCAGAGTATCTGCATAGGGAGTCTTCTTCATAATAACGTAAAAAGTATGAAAGGGACAAAAGCCAGAGAGAAAAACAAATATAACATCGGACAATAAAAGTTCAGCAGAGGGATGCGCAAAAGTAATTGATGAAATGCCTGACAGCGGCAGGCAGGGGGATGAAAGATGCAGGATAGAACAGAAGTGGCGGAAAAAGAAATTCACATTTCCGTGCGAGGACTGGTAGAGTTCATATTACGTCATGGGGATATTGACAACAGACATCAGGCGGCGCCTGACAATGCCATGCAGGAAGGCGGCAGAATTCACAGAATGATTCAACGCAGAATGGGGACAGAATATCAGACGGAGGTTTCGTTAAAATATACTGTTCCGGCAGAAGGGTATACGCTGGTGGTGGAGGGACGAGCGGATGGAATTATTCATCAGAAGGATCAGGTGATAATTGATGAGATCAAAGGAACTTATCGTGATATTACCAGAATGAAAGAACCCAGGCCCTTACATTTGGCCCAGGCGAAATGCTATGCCTTTATGTATGGAATTCGTGAAGGTCTTACCAAAGTGAAAGTGCGTCTGACATATTGCAATATTTATTCTGAGGAAATAAGATATTTTTATGAGGATTACACATTTGAGGAACTGGAAGAATGGTTTGGGCTATTGGTGAGAAGTTACAGGAAATGGGCTGACTATTCCTGGAATTGGAGCAATATAAGACAGGCTTCCATACAGGGACTTGCGTTCCCGTTCCCATATCGACAGGGGCAGAAGGAATTAGTTGCCAATGTATACAGAACCATATATCATAAGAAGAAACTCTTCTTGGAAGCACCGACCGGGGTGGGAAAAACCATCTCTGTCTTATATCCTGCCATTCAGGCTATGGGCAGAGGAATGGGGGATAAGATATTCTATCTTACAGCGAAAACAATTACCAGGACAGTGGCGGATGATACATTGGTGCTTCTTCGCGGCAAAGGATTACATGTGAAAAGTGTAATTTTGACAGCCAAAGATAAAATTTGCTTTATGGACAATGTAGATTGTAATCCAGAATTTTGCCCATACGCCAAAGGGCATTATGATCGCATCAATGACGCGGTATTTGATTTGCTTACTGCCCAGGAAAATTTTGGTAGAGAAAATATTGAAAAGTATGCCATGAAACATCAAGTATGTCCTTTTGAAATGTGCTTGGATATGAGTCTGTATGCAGATGTTATCATATGTGATTACAATTATTTATTTGATCCACATATCTATTTGAAACGATTTTTTGGGGAAGCATCTGACAATTATATTTTTTTGATTGATGAGGCACATAATTTATTGGAGCGTGGAAGAGAAATGTATAGTGCCTTACTTTGGAAAGAACAGTTTGTGGAACTGTGCAGCGAAATAAAACAGACAGTGGCGTCAGAAATATCTTTGCACCCGGCAAAACCTGTAGATAATGGGGTTTCTGGTCAAATATCCTTTGAAAATGAAAGCCATATGAAAGATAACTTGACAATAATGTCACAAGATGGCGTGAAAATGACACATATTATAACTACTATGTCATGTGACAATGAAAGCAGGAATGGTGTTGTAAAAAATGACAATGAGAAATTCGGCAAGGATATATATATAAATGCAGCAGAAAAGGAAATAGAAAAGTGTGAAGATGTACAGGGCGAGGAAATAAGAGAGGATATAAATGTAGGGGAAGGGGGAATAAGAGAGTGTAAAAATGTAGAAGAAGAGGGAAAAAGATGGTGTGAAGATACAGAGGAAGGGGAAAAAAGAAGGTATGAAGAAATAGAGGGAAAAAGGGGATACGCAGATGTAGAGGAAGGGGAAAAAAGAAGATATGAAGAAATAGAGGGAAAAAGAGGATACGCAGATGTAGTGAATGGGGCAATAAGGGGGTGTGAAGAAAAGGAAGAGGGAGTAAGGACGTGTGAAGACGAAGGGGAGATAAGAAGGTGTAAAAATGTAGAGGAAGAGAGAATAAGAGAAAATGGAAATGCGGGAGAAGAGGGGGAGAGCTATGATATTTACAGCCAAGAAGAGGAGAATGACAACAGTGAATATGAGGAATACTTCGATGAGATGGAAGGGCAGGAATTCGGAAAGGGAAAACAGTATGGCGGAAGGAGTATTTTGATAAGGCAGGGATATGCTGATAAATTGATCTGTCAGATCAGGAAATGCAATCAGGAACTTTTGTTTCTCAAGCGGGAATGCCCTCAATATTGTGTTGTTGGGAGTCTTGAAGGCTTTGTGAGGAATCTGCTGCGGTTGCAGTCGGTTCTTGATGATTATCTTTCGGAGCAGGAAGAAGAACAGCTTTCGGTAAGGGAGATGTTATTGGATTTTTATTTTGAAGTAAATCATTTTCTCTATATTTATGAGTTGGTAGATGACAATTATGTCATGTATACACAGTTATGTCAGGACGGAAGTTTTTTTGTAAAATTATTTTGTGTGAATCCCAAGGAGAACCTCAAGAACTGTATGCTTCGTGGACGAAGTACAATTCTTTTTTCAGCGACATTTTTGCCCATACAGTATTATAAGAAGCTTTTAGGAGGAGAAGCAGAGGATTATGAGGTTTATGCTCATTCAATGTTTGATTTGGAAAAGAGAGCTTTGTTCATTGCCGGGGATGTGACAAGCAAATATACACGCCGTTCATGGGAAGAGTATTATAAGATTGCCCATTATATAGAAGAAATTGTAAAAAATCGACATGGAAATTATATGGTATTCTGTCCTTCGTATGGTTTTCTTCGGACTATTTATGACATATACATGGAGAACTTTGGAGGTGAGGACAGGGAATGCATTGTGCAAAGTGAAGCCATGAGCGAAACAGAACGAGAGGAATTCCTGGGTAAATTTCAGGTACAGGATAGGAACATTTTGATTGGTTTCTGTGTATTGGGGGGCATATTTGGCGAAGGAATAGATTTAAAAAATGACAGGCTGATTGGAGTCATGATTGTGGGCACAGGATTGCCCCAGGTATGTGACGAAAGGGAAATATTAAAGGGGTATTTTAACGCAAGTGGTGAGGAAGGATTTGACTATTCCTATCGGTTTCCCGGAATGAATAAAGTGTTACAGGCTGCGGGAAGGGTAATCAGGACAATGGAAGATGTGGGGATAATAGCCTTATTAGATGAGCGCTTCCTCCAACAGTCGTATCGCAGACTCTTTCCGCTGGAATGGCAGAGGTTTGAAATGGTTACTGTGGATAATATAGCAAAAAAAGTGGAACGCTTTTGGGATCAGTGGTTATAAATAACAGTTATCCACAATAATTTCCATGGCTTTCCGGTGTAAAATTGGTTTTCCACAGTCAAAATGAGGGATTTTTTCATTCTTTTGACTCAATTGGAAAATATAGTATGGTGTCTGGGGAGAAAAAGGGGGGTGAAGGGCTGGTTTTTTATGGGAAAAACGAAAAGTTTTTAAGGAAAAGATGGAAATGACATAGAAAATGTGTTAAAATGACATGTGTGTATATGTGGATAAGTCTGTGGATTTTGTGGATTTTGCTGGTGGTTTCCACAGAAAAAATGACATTTGAATCAAGTTATCCACATATTGGCCCTATGAAACGGCTTGTTGGTACTGGTTTGGTCAATTATCCACAGGCACCGGAACTTATCCGTACTCTTCGTATACAGATTTGATTGACAAATGCTGTACAATACGAGTTGGCTTTGAGGGGTTACAAGTAAAGAAAGATGGTATAACAGTCCAGCTAAGAAATGTCAAGAGGAAATTGAAAAACAGTCTCGGAACGGAGGTGCCCTGTCAATCTATTTATTAAAAATATTTAGCTGGACAGGTGGGGTTACGAAGGCGCACGAGAGCAAATTTCATGAGACACTACTTAGTGTCTCTGGGTACTTATGAATGA
>CAJUGT010000043.1 GCA_910586435.1 uncultured Acetatifactor sp.
TTGTGTCTGAAATTTCTTCCTTGTGTCTGAAAGACACATTGCACCTTCGTTTCGAGACTGTTTTTTATAATAAAATTATAAAAAACTTTGAATTTGTTCGATTACCGCAAACAGGATGGGAAGTCCGGCAAACATTACCGTAAGTTTTCCCAATACCTCAATTTGTCCTGCCACCGACTGATACCCTGCGTCTTTGCATATTCCGGAACTGAATTCACAAATATATGTTATGCCGATAACCTTAAGTAAAATGGCCAAATATCCCTCACCGCCGCCTATGTATTCCTTCAGCCTGGCAAACTGTGTCGTCACGGCTTCCACCTGGCGCATACAAAAACCAAAAATCAAAATACTCACAGCCAGTCCTATATATGTGGCATATTCCGGCTTAGTCCCCTTAAACTGCTGTGCCAGCAGTACCCCGGCAATTCCCAGGAACGCAACCTTGATAAGCTCTGCCATACGCAGCCCCCTTCCGATTCTCAGATGAAAAGTTCAGACAGGCCGTCAAACCATAACATTAGATGCCGTTACAGTGAAAACAGTGTCTGTATGGTCTGGAACAGCTCATAAATATAAGGTACAATCCATGTAAGCACCAATATCAGGCCCGCAAGGCTGATTAGAAACGCATGTTCCTCCCTGCCACTGTGTTTCAAAATCTGGCTCAATATGGTCACCAATATTCCAACTGCGGCTATCTTAAATATCAGACTAACTCCCATAATTCCTCCGGCCTCTATTTTCGTGCGTTGTCAAATGGGTCAATTACCGATCATTTCCTGACCAGCAATCACGGTTATACTTATACGCTTTCTCTCAGCACAAAATAATAATCAGCAGCAATCCGCTCATTGCCCCAAGCCCCACAATCATTCTGCATTTCTGTGAATATTCCTGTGAGAGCTTTTCCTCGGTGCCTTTCAGCAGCTCCATGCTCTGCTCCAGAGCTCTAAGCTGCATCTGGCTGTCCATATATCCTGTTCTGTTCGTAAATTGCAGAAAATCTTCCCTGTCCTTCTCCTTTAGAGGCAGGGAGGCCAGCCCTTCCGCCATCTCCTCACGAAATACTTCCCCAAAAGCCGCCCCTGTATTTTCTTCCATTCTGCGGCCTATTTTTACAAACGCTTCGTCAAAGGGCGTGGAAAGATAACGGGCCGCATGAGTGCAGCATTCCGGCAAAGCAGCTCTTCCATATCTCACTTCACTGGATAGCAGTTCCAAAATATTTTTCAGGCTTCGCAGAGCCTTAATTCTCCCGTCCATCTGATCCCGATACCACAGCCCCAGTCCAACGCAGCCACACAAAATCATTCCACATCCCAACAGCTTCAGCATTCCGCTTCCCCCCTGTCATATACCTGCTTTATCACACATTTTCCCTTTTCTTTTCCCAGTACAAGCAACAGGTCAAACATCCCTTCCCATAAGGAATCGCTCCATCCAAACCGCCTCTCCACATCCCCCATATCTTCCCCATGTACGGTGGCCAGAATTCTACATCCGCAGGCTGCTGCGCACCTGAGCGCCCTAAGCTCCTCCTGGCTGCCAAGTTCATCTATGGCAATCACCTGGGGCGACATGGAGCGCAGCAGCATAAGCATCCCTGTGTCCTTGGGACATCCATCCAATACATCTGTACGCATTCCCATATCGTTCTGAGGTCTGCCCATAAAGGAACCTGCCAGTTCGGAACGTTCATCCACAACTCCCACATTCATTCCTCTGCCATAGGCATTGCCATCAGAAATCTGCCGTATCAAGTCCCGCAGCATGGTTGTCTTTCCACACCCCGGAGGTGAGATAATCAATGTGCTTTTCAGCATCCCATTACAATATAACCTGGGCAGTACCCTGTCCGCCGCGCCTTTTCTCTGATGGGCAATCCTGATATTGAGGCAGGAAATATTTTTCAGGGTTCTAAGCGTCCCATCGGTTTCCAATACGGCTTGTCCTGCCACACCCACACGATGTCCCCCTGTGACGGTGATAAATCCACGCCTTAATTCCTCTTCAAAGGCATAGGGTGAATAGTGACAGATATGGTCCAAAATCTCCCCCAGCTCCCTTTCCGAAGCACAATGCGCCCCCTGGCAGGAACCTGTAAACTTTCCATCCTCCGTAAGAAATATTTCATTCCCGTCCCGGCACAGCAAAACAGGTCTGCCCACACGCATCCTGATTTCCTGAAGATGTTCCTGTTCCCTGGCAGCCTGCCGCCAGAACATTCTGTACTCTGACGGAAACAACTGTAATATAGATTGTTCCATTGACCTGTCCCCCTTTCTCCAATATATGAATAAAAAACCGGGATATGCCTGCTATTTTTTATATGAAAAGATTTTTCCGCGCCAAAAAAGGATATTGCCTTTCTTAAATGAACGCAATATCCTTTCTCATGTAAAAAATTTGCCAAACAAATGTCCAAATGAATACCAAAATCAATGCCAGAGCGTGTTTGAAAATGACAAAACAGATCATTGATTTGTTATAAAATTATCAGCCTTCTAACCGAATTACCTCATCAAAACGAGACAGGAATTTCTCATCTGCATTGTGCGTAATCACAATCAATATTCCGCAGTCGGCCTCCATAATGTAATCCATCACCCTTTCCGCAGTCGCTTCATCCAAATTTGCCGTCGGTTCATCCAATATAAGCACATCCGGCTTATGGCTCAAAGCCCTTGCCAGCACCAGCCTTTGTTTCTGTCCGCCCGAAATGCGGTCACGGTTGGCGAGCACCGTTTCCGGTTCCAGAAAAAGCTCCTCAATGCCAAGCTTTCCTATTCTGCTATGCATCTCTTCGGCCCCTTCCGGCTTCCCGAAATAGACATTGTCCTCCGCAGAGAGTTTAAAGAGATACGGCTCCTGGGCCACATACTGAATCAGCCCTTCCGCCTGGGATATTTCCCTGCGGCCTCCCTCCAAGTCCGTGAGTACAATCTCACCATCATATCCCCCCAGCGCTCCCGACAGCACCTTGGCAAGAGTGGATTTTCCCACACCGCTCTTTCCCAGCACCGCATACCGCCTTCCACGCTCAAAGCACAGGTTTACCCCTGAAAATACCGGAGTCTGCCCATCGTAGGAATATCCAAGCCCCGCAACCTCAATCCTTGCCAGTGGCCCATTGTCCGCCGCTGCTTTCTCTTCCGGCGCCGCCTTATATTTCTCTGCCAGCTTCCCGGTAGCGGAAATCTCACCTGCGGCGGAAGAGATACTGCCTATGGGACTGACCACACTGTTCAGCAGCTGAATCACCGCAATCAACGTTCCCATGGTAATCTCCCCTTTCACTGTCAGGAAGCCACAGGCCGCAATTGCCGCCATAAAAGAAAGAGAACCCACAAAATCCGACAAAGAGGAATTAAAATAAGTCATCATCTTATTCTTCAGACGCAGTGCTTCCGCCTCTTTGTTCCTCTTATCATGTATTCCTGTAAAAAAGGCCGAAGCCGCATATGTACGAATCTCGTGAAGGCCCTGCAAAGTGTCCTGGATAAATCCAAGGTATGCGTTCATCCCCTCTGCGTATTTGTCCGTGGTCTTTCGCAGTCCCTTTTGCAGCAGAGCAGGCACCAGCAACGGCAAAAAGGTCATAACCAATACCACAATGGACACTTTCCAGCTCAAGACAATAATGCTGATTACGGAAAAAATCAATTGCGCAGAATAAAAAACAAGCATACATCGGTTAAAATAGCGATTTCCATATAAGAGATCAATATCCGTAGAAAAAGCGGATATATCCATCTCTTCCTGCTTTCCGTCACAGAGCAGCTTTCTGTAATAGTTCTCTTTCACCCGAACAAGATTGCATTTGCAATATGACTGTAACATAAAACGACTAAACATGCCCACGGCAAATTCCAGAATCGCCACCCCCAGCATAAATGCCAAAGCCCTGACAAAAGTTCCCATATCCAATGTGAGCGCCGCATCCACTGTATTCATCATACAGATGGCCACCGCAACATTTACTGCTCCACGCAGTACCATACAGACTGCCGTGACCAGAAACAATACCTTACTCTTTGTACCTTCTTCTTTCATGAAATCCATGTCCTTTCAATATAAATGTGATTTATAAGCGTATCAGGTGTTTCCGCCTCTGTATATAAAGGCCCCGAACCAGATACACAATGAATCCCTTTGAAATGTAAAGTATTTGATATTGCGTATACTCCTTCGTAAAAATGAAAGATATTATCTCGGATTAATATATTCATTTTTTTAGTGTATAGCTTTCCATCAATTATTTCACCTTCAACATTTGCATATAATTGTACAATACCTGTTTCATGTTCTACATTTCCCATATATATGTCAGTTACAACCAATGCATTATCAATGTTATGTACAAGCTCATCCACAATTTGTTCGCCCGCCTGCACACGCAATCTGTACATACGAGTTTCTGGGAAAAAAAAGACTGAATTTCTACGTCCATTTCCTGTAAGTTCCATTCCATCAGGACAATGACTTTTATCCGTTAACAATGTTTTTGTATTTCCATCAGACATTAACTGCGTACTCTTTTTCCTTGTTCCTTCATCATCAAAGCCTATCTCATAACCTAACCTCAAGACATCATCATAAACATTTAAAGGATAGTTCACTAGCTTTTTTCTATAATCTCCTTTTATGCACTCCCGCTTTACCGCCCTTACCGCTTCTAAAGCATGCCCAATTATTTCATGGTATAACCCACACGACGCTCCTCCCATAAATAAAATATTTCTATACCCAGCTTCCCCTATTTCATGTAAAGACTCAGTTAACCATTCTTTCTCCTGTGTTATTTTTTCTCGATATTTGACTACATATTCAAAAGAAAACATCCCACTAATATTTCGTTTCCATACTATATCTTCTCTATTTTGTATGCTCCAAAACGCATATGATTCCTTATTGCATTGAACAAATTCTCTTTGTTCATAATTATAAATCCCCTTTTGTGATTCAACAATTAACAAGGAACATTCCAAAGTCGAAGCAATGGTAGACATTTCACATAGAGCCGCTAAAACATCACTATTTAGTTTTGCCTCTTTTGTACAGCTTTTTTTTTCATCTTTATTTATAAGGTGTATATCTCTATCATATTGTCCTAATTTTTTTATTGCGCTTTCAATATTGATATTTGTTTGTGTTGTTGACAACATTTTTTTATAAATAGGGCTTATTTCTCTGACTGCATTTCCACAAAGTGTTGTCTCTGTTGCAGACATAACCCTTCCATCTTTAGCGCAACAACAAATACACTTTCCTTCTTGAAAAAAAACTTCATAATTATTCTTTTTTTCCATAATAAAAACTTACCGCTTTTTTTAACATTCCTTGTTCATTTTTCTCGTATAATAATCCAATTCGTTCTAGTATCCTTCTACGTGCAAACTTATGAAAATGACAAATATCAGGAAGTTTCTCTGGCATATGATGGTCCCACTGAGCGCGACAATAACAGGAACAGCCCTCCAAGCACTCACAGACAGCACAGAAAGGATTGCTCTTGTCAGCATGCCCTACATTTTCAGAATCTCTCCTCAACTCCACAATTTTGTCCTCTTCAATATGCCAGTTGGGTAAATCTCCTTGAAACAATGCTACCTGACAGGAATAAACCGATAAATCCGGAGTCACTGCAAAATAGTTTTTTCCCGCGCCACATCCACGGGGCTTTCGCTTCTTAATCAAAGATAAAAGTAGATTATGAAAGCTTACAACATCTGTTCTAAGCTGTAATGATATGAAATCATCAAACCATAAGTCCACAAGTATATTTACCAAGTCTTGAGCCTGTCTTAAGCCTGTGTTCTCGTGAATAGAAAAAATCGAATATTCATCCCCTTTCACAGGAATAAAATCCATTACCTGAATAGAAAGAAAATTCATAAGCTCCCATGTTTCTTTACATTTGGATTGTATATCTCCCTCCAAATAAGCATCTGTAAGCGTAGCTTCAACAGCAGTTTTCACATTTATGTTGCGAATCTGAAATTCTCGAATATTCTCCACGATTGAATCAAAAGTGCCATTGCCAGCCGCATCTTTACGATAACTGTCATGAATTTCCTTTCCTCCGTCAAGACTGAACGTCACCGCCGAAAAATACTCCAAGACAAAATCTCTTATTTCACCTTCCAATAGGGACGCATTCGTAATCATATCAAATTTCGGCACTTTATCACCTGTTTTTATCAAAGCATTAACAAAATCATAAATTAAATCTTTCTTAATAAGGGGTTCTCCGCCAAAAAACACAATTCGTTCTGGCATTCCATTATATTGACAGAAAATTTCATAGACTTTCAGTATAGTGTCCAAAGAAAATGCATCTCTAAAATAAGACAGACTCAAAGAAGCCGAAAGTGATTTGTTCTCATAACAATATCCACATCGATAATTACACGCATTTGTCAAAACAAAAACCAATGTTGCATTTTCAGCACCACTTAATATATTTTTTCCCACTTTACCTACAGAAACATTCCCCATATTCCCTCCATATTTAACACATTTACTTCATAAACTATATTTTTATCATCCTATGTTATTGATACTAACAACTATATTAGTCAGAACCATTATCAAAATGAAAGGCACTAAAGCTACTATACCTCATAATTTAATTTATACAAAACAATCTAACACCATAAAATGTATGCAGCAGTTTTTCCTTCTTACTGTGTTTCCTTCACGGTATTACAACATGCAATAACCCCAAAAAAAGCGGATAACTTAGTTTCCGCAATCTCAATATCTTCAAAATCTTCATATAATTTTTCGGCAACATCCTCAATTATTACTTCTGTGTTAATTTTTACCTTCATGTACAATTCCTCCTTTTAACATAAAATATAATAACTGTTGTACCTTTCACTTCTTGAAAGTATATCATGCATCTATTGTAGTGTCAATATACCATTTATTATTCAAATAAACAAAAGTAGAACAAAATGACCACCTATCAAACAGATAGCTTATCCCTTCTTCTCTCCCACACTTTATGGTGTAAATTGGGGGAGCCAGTATAAAGTTCATTGATAGTTAACACCTAAGTGAACTTTCATCACAGAACATGACCATGTCTGTTACACGAAAAAAGTGTAAAGTCCTTACCATACAAATAAAGACCTTACACCTTTCTTTTCTGAATCCTTATTGACTTTTAATGCCCGTAGCTTATTGTCCCCTGAGCTTGTGTCTCAATAAGTATACACATTGTGATATACACGGTAATACCCGCCGCCCAGGCGCTCCACCTGAAGCCTTATGACAAAATTCTCCAATTCAAACTCTTCAAGAGCTTCGTCCACATACCCTTTTCGATATGCCCCTGAGACATATGCCTGTTCCACCGAGTTCCACAAAGATTCCGGAATGACATTGGCATACTGCTTATCACCCTTTCCCACTTCTTTCAGAAGCTTCAGACAATCCTTGTAATATTCCTCCATGGTCTCTCGTACTTCATCCTCCGTAATGCCCGCAATCTCCAGATTCTGCTGTTTTTTCTCTTCGGCAGTCAGCCCCATGTCATTATTGGAATCAGGATTCCCCTCCCACTCCACAGGAACTATCGGATTGGGGTTAATCAAGTCCTGCACCCTTGAGCCTTCTGTCCCCTCCTCTGCACTGCTGCCCGTATCTTCCACACAGGCAGGCAGGTATACCGACAAACCTGTCCTCATATGAGTGGAAGCATATGCAGCATCCGACTTATTAAAATAATCATAAGTTGCCGGGTCCGTATCATCCCAGGTGACATCCACATTATAATAATCCCCGTCCAACTTTACAATGTTCCAGGCATGATCTTCTCCTGCATAACCCGTACAATAATAGCAGGGAATGCCCAATTGCTGCAACAAATACTGATAGGCCCTGGCATACCCGGCACACACCGTTTTTCCATGAACCAGAGCGCTGTATGCGCTCTGCCCCAGAGGGGAACTTGCGTCATATTCCGCCGCCAGCATCAGGCCGTCATGGGCGTACTGTTCCTTCTCCGCATTCGTGCCCAATCCCGCCGCGCCTGACAGAATCCGCAGGGAATACACTTGAAAGTCCTGTTTTGCTGCCTCCAGATTAGATGCCGCACTGTTATATTTTAAGGTAATCTCCACACATGACCCGTCCTGAAGATGCTTGCAGGAATACCCCCCGTCCAGCCAGAATAATTCCGGATGGTCGTTATAAACCGCTTCATACACCCTCTTCATCTGAGACAGATTTACGGGAACCACCGGCGCAAAAGCCCCCGTCAGGCTCTGCGCATTGGCATAAATCTGACAATACAGCTTCTGCATATCACTGTTTAACATTGCGTAATAGGGATAGAACTCACTGTCAAACTGAAGTCCTTCCCCTGTGTTCCCTACGGGAACCGTGGCCGTCAGATTATCCGCTTCCTCCTGGGGAATCTGTTCCGCTTCCTCCTTTACCGGCTCATAATCCGCTCTTCCGCTGACGGATTCCGGCGCTTTGTCCGGAGGATTTCCCGGTATCTCATAGCTGACCCTTCCTGCGCCGTTGACCCACTCAATATTGATGCCCGGCTCCACATCGGTATATAGGCCGCCTTCCATCTTCGGCCCTGTACCGTAAAGCCTGCCCGCAATCTCCTCCGTCAGCGACGGAGAAAACGCACAGACCAAAACCCCTGCGCACCCAGCCATAAGTAACCCCATCAATGTATAAAAAATGATTTTAAATACTTTCATTCTCTCACGCATTCCGCCGCATTTCGGCTAAACTAATTTTTATGAAACAACCTCTTCCAGGCCGCCGCCCCATGAGACAGCATTGGCCGAAAAGGCCTTAGGAATAACCACATTCCGGAACAGAAGCGATACAGCGGGTGTCTGACGGAAAAAGGTCTTCCCTTTCTGATTACCATAATTAAGATACCTTTCATCTGTTCCGCTCCCAGAGGGCCTTCAATCTCCCTCTGATTGTCCCCCACCAGGTAAAAACACTCTCCATCCCGTTTCCAGATGCGGTGAAGCACCAGGACGCCTTTCGCCCTGCGATACAGCACCACATCCCCTCTTTTTAATTTATCTACCTCCACAGGCGCAATCAGAGCTTCGTCCCTTCCCGGAACAAATAACGGATACATACTGTATCCCCTGGGCCTGACCTGTATGACTTTCCCCTCCGTCAACAATCCTTCTATGGAGGGTGCCGAAAAAATTTCTTCCTCCACCTTCCACTCCCCCTATCCCTTACTCTTTCGCGCTTCTCTCATCGGGCATCAGAAGCTTATAGTTGGCTTTATTGTACCTGGAATCAGAACTGGAAGCAGCAACCCTGTCAATGGCATCTCTCATAGTCACCGCCGCCGATGCCTCTTTGGTACAACGCAGCCCTAACAAAGGCACGGCGGAAGCAAGCGTTTTGGCAAATTCCAGATTCTTCAGAAACATATGCTCCGTCCAGGCAGGAGATACCAGGCGCTGGACCAGGGACAATTCTCCTTCGGAAACGGGAAGTTCCCACACCTCTTCTTTGGACCCCCTCCCAAGAAAAACCACCCCTCCCAGCAAAACATTCTCCCTGGTGCTGATTCCCGAAGTACCGCACCAAGGTATGCCATAAACCGTCACTTCTCCATTCTCCCCCACTTCCAGAAGATTCAAATCTCCATTTAAGATGGGGGTACCAAACAAATCTCTCCACAAATCCGCATGAGTGGATTTCCCCACACCCGAATGGCCCGAGAACAGCCATGCTCTCCCACCATAGAGCACCGATACAGAATGCAGAGCAAACAGCCCTCTCTCCTGGGCCAATATGAGATAAATCATTCTAAATCCATGCAAAATCTCCTGGGCCATGCCGTCGCCAAAAGGCATGACACAATACATTGTGGCTTCCCTGCAATTCTTTGTCAAATGCCATTCCGCCAATCCATTCTTTTGAGAATACAGACAGATATATTCCTGCTCATTTTCAATGAGCATCAAATCGGCATTGCGTGCCAAAATTTCCCCAACGGCAGGAAAAGATGGCAGGCTTCTCACCACAGTAAGAAACAAATCAATCTTCCGGGGTTCCTCCCCATCCCTTTCTATGAACGTCCCCTTTCCAGGAACTCTGTCCGATTGTTCCTCAGAGAACTCCCTCTCACAAAAAGGATGCAGTTCCGGCGGGAAAAACTCTTCCGGTCCTCTATATTCCGCTGCGATGCCCCCTATGAACACTTTTCTGACTATATTGTGTTCAAAGGGCACTGCCCCGTCCCGGCCAGGAGTCAATATGCGGCAAGTTGAAAGTTTGTTAATGAAATCCCGCAAGTCCTGCCGCAGCATTCCAAGCTCCTCTTCCATTGGCTGATACCTGGCAATCATTCGCTCCAGAAGTTCCTCCTCCCCGGCCCCTTCCAACAACCCATTCCACAGAAAGACACCTGTTTCGTTCAGCCGAACTCCACGTTGCAGATTGGCTGCCGCCTGCCCATAGGGAAGAAGGTATGGCTCTCCCCCAAGATGTACCAGCCGATACCCCTTTTGAATCTTCATATCATCCTCCATGCCATGAACTTTTTCCCACACTTACAATATACTATAAAATCCCTTATAAATCAATCTAAAAAACCATTGACCGATACCCCTGGGTTCTATATAATAAACGCGATTACTTTTTTAACAGTGGGGGGTTGATATGAAGACAAAACTTTTGTTTCTCTGGAAAAGAATCCAAGATGGCCGGCTACAGGAAATGTGGCTTCAGACCAAATGGATCTACCAATATGCCCGCCACTATTGGTTTGCCATGCTCTTTTATACCATACTGGGCCTGTCCGGAACATTATTCTCCCTTGGCTCAAGTGTCATCTCAAAGAATCTGGTAGATATTATAACCGGCCATGAGGCAGGGCGGCTGCTTGGAACCTTCTGCCTCATGATTGCGCTGAATGTGGTCAACACCCTTATCACACAGGCCTCCGGCTATGCCTCTAACTGGATCAGTATGAAAGTGGATACAGAAATCAAATCGGATATTTTTGGCAAAATACTGGAAACTGACTGGGAATCCCTGACCAATTATCATACGGGCGATCTTCTGACACGCTGGGGAGCCGATGCCTCCACTATCTCCAACGGCATTCTGAATTTCATCCCAAACCTGATTATCTACCTGTTTCGCTTTGTCAGCGCCTTTGCCATTGTCATATATTATGACGCTACCTTTGCCATATTCGCTTTTCTTGGCATGCCTGTGAGTTTACTTTTGTCGAAAACCCTTCTAAAGCGTATGACCAGCAACAATATGCGCAGCGCCGCCATGAGCGCGAAAATGTCCGGCTTTAACCAGGAAACATTCTCCAATATTCAGACCATCAAAGCCTTTGGCCTAATTCATCTTTACATTGAACGACTCAGACAACTGCAAAAAGAATATATCACCATGCGCCTGGAATTCCAGAAAATGTCCATCTGGACTTCTCTCCTGCTGTCCACCGTAGCTCTCATGGTTTCCTATGCCTCCCACGGCTGGGGAATCTACCGGGTGTGGAGCGGCGCCATAAGCTATGGCACCATGACCATGTTCTTAAGCCTCTCCGGCACACTGTCCGGCACACTGCACAGCCTGACTTCCTTGGTGCCAACAGCCATCAGCCTTACAACTTCCGCAGGGCGTCTGATGGACATTGTTGAAATGCCCAGAGAAGATTACAGCCATGACACCGAAGTGGATGCCTTTTATCACAGACATTCCGGGGAAGGCATCGGCCTTTATCTGGAAAATGTAAAATATACATACCGTAACGGCGCCTGTGTCTTTGACCACGCCTCCCTGGAAGTTGGTCCTCATGAAATTGCCGCTCTGGTGGGTCCCTCCGGAGAAGGCAAAACCACCCTGCTGCGCCTGCTTCTTTCCCTCATGCCTGTACAGGACGGCCGAATTCTTTTGTGCGCCGGCGCCTGTACTCCCTGGGAATCCCATTGGAATCTGGTAGAATTAAGTCCTGCCGCCAGAAAACTATTCTCCTATGTTCCCCAGGGAAATACCATGTTCTCCGGCACCATTGCCGAAAATATGCGCAATGTAAAACCGGACGCCAGCGATGAGGAGATTGTGAAAGTCCTGAAACTGGCCTGCGCCTGGGAGTTCGTTGAAAAGCTTCCCCAGGGCATTGATACCGTAGTCAGAGAACGAGGCGGCGGATTCTCCGAAGGCCAGGCCCAGCGTCTGTCCATTGCCCGGGCACTTCTCCGAAAAGCCCCCATACTGCTCCTGGACGAAGCTACATCGGCGCTGGATGTGGCGACAGAACGCAGAGTTCTCCGCAATATCATGTCGGATGAATCTCCCCGTACATGTATTATCACCACTCACAGACCAACCGTATTAAGCATCTGTACCCGAGTATATGCCATACGGGAAAAGGGCTGTGTCCTGTTAAATGATATGGAAATCGAGAAAATGCGCAGTGATTTTTAGCCCCATCGGCGGCATACTTCCTCTGCGTAAAAAAACCCCTTCCGCAGCTTCACTTCTGCGGAAGGGGCTTCCCTTTGCTTTAAATCATCTAAGTATCTCTTACAGCCAACCCGGCCATTTCCAAAACCTGCACGCAGTACAACACCTTACATGCCAGGTGTGTGCTGGCCGCAATCATAATTGCAGTAAAGCGTTGCTGAAGGTTCTCCCAATCCCTCATCGGAGACAACAATCACATCCCCCAGTCCAACATTATCGTTCCCATTGTTATGATAATTGTATACAATACTGATGGTATTGTTGCCATCACTGTATCCTGCAAATTCACCGTTAGAACCGCTGTACTCCACCGGCTGATTAAAGGTCAGCACCAGTATCTGTTCGCCGCTGTGATGCCCGTCCCCTGCGGCATGACTTCCATTTACCTGCAACCTGTAATCTCCCCTGCCCGTTTCAGGTCTCTGGTGTATATAGGCCGACACCGCATAGCAGGCCTCACCGCTGGCTGCATATACTCCCTCTGAAATCTCCTCATTCAAAAGCACAACGGGCTTTACATAATTTTTCATACTCATCCTCCATCCCTCCGTTATTGCGCAGCATATGTACGGCCGTTTTGCCGCCGGCAACACTCCCTGCACCATCGTATTTCCCTTTATCCTGGACAATAACACATCTACAGCAGATTTTTCTTATATTATACTAAATAATTCACTCTATTTCAAATGTAAAAATTACCGAAATACCCATATTCTGTTTATGCATATTTACAGAAGCTTATATTTCACTGCCTTCTTCATGTATACTGTTTTCTTTCATTGACACCTCCTTCCGGAACTGTTTTATGCGCTGCCAGACAGGACTGACAGGTAAAATTATTGGGCGCATTTACACGTTCCGCTGGCCACTCCCTCAAACCGCTTCAATCCATTGTCTATTCCCTTCTGCATCTTAACTGTTATTCCCTGCGCCACAAAACTTATGACAATGGTTACATTGGCCATCTCAGGCCCCAGAATATAGCAGCGCAAGAACAACTCATTCTCCGATTCCAATATCCCCTGGCAGCAGCACTCTGTCTCCTTGCAGTATTCTCTCATCCACTGCGTCCAATCTTCCGGCCAGGGAAATTTCTGACGCAAATAAGTATCCATTCCAAAAAGTAATTTTGATTCCCGTCGGTCTTTTTCCAGATACAGAACTCCCTTTCCCTCTTCCCGGTCACAGGCAACACGCAAAGCGGAAATTCCAAGCTTGTTATCATTGAACTCATACCTTTGCCCTATCCAGGAAAACTTTCCCTGCAAAAAGGCTTTCATATGCGTCCTTTCCGTTTTCAGGAGCTTTGCCGTCAGGGTCAGTCCCGAAAGCCTTACGTCAAGCTCCGGGCAATTCCCGACTTCTCTCTCTTTTGGTTCTGAAAAATGGGAACCCTCCTTAATCCATGGAAATATCTTGTCATAAAAAGCGTCAAATATATTCTTGATGCCGTTTTTGTTCTCCAGAGTATTCCCCATGGTTACAAGAATAAACTTTTCTCCGGGCAGGCAGACTGCCAGCTGTCCGCCGATTCCATAAAAATAAAAGCTGTCATGCCTGCCCCTCCATATTTGATACCCATAGCCAAATTGCTCATCATATGCCGTCTGATGTCTGGTACTCACCTGACATGAAACCGCCTGCCTGATATACTCCGCGGGAATCAGTTGTTCTCCCTTATAAACGCCCTCATTCATCACCAGTTCCGCCACCGCCAACATATCCCGCAAAGTACAGTTCAGTCCGGAACCTCCCTGGGAAACTCCATAAGGGTCAGGAAGAAAATAAGCTTCTTTGGATACACCAATTTTGTCAAAACATCTCTCACGCAGATATTCCATTAATTTTCTGCCAGACAAACGCTCCACCAGGGCAGACAGCACATGGGTTGATGATGTGTCATAGGAAAACACTGCCCCCGGCAGATTGGAGGGCTCCACTCTAAAAAAAGATTCCACCCAGTCTCCGTCATATTGTTTATATGTGGTTTTACTGTGACAGGTGGTCATGGTGAGCATCTGTTTGATGGTCATCCCCTCCAACCACCTATGCGCCCCATTTTCGGGACATTTATCCGGAAAATATTGGCACACGAAGTCTTCCAGAGCAAGCTTTCCTTCTTCCTGAAGCAGCCCTATGGCCAGAGAGACAAAACTCTTCCCCACAGAATACATTCTATGCAGGGTATCCGCCTGATAAGGAGCCCAGTACCCTTCCGCAAGCAGCTTTCCTTCCTCCAACATCCCAAAGCCATGCAGCAGAATTCCCTCTTCTTCCAATTTGTCCAGAAATGATACAATTGCCCACTCCGGTATCTTTGACTGCTTCCACTCCATTCTGTCCCATTCTCTCATCCTGCTCCCTCCCGGCTGAAATCTGCCTGGCCTCTCATGTACAACTCACTGCCTGTATAACCTCCGATGTTACATCACGCTATCCCTGAAAGAGATACTTCATCACATCCTGGACCGTCCGCACTCCTATGATTTTTATCTTATTGCTGCGGCTGTTTTTCCCGCAGTCCTCCGCGCACACAAAGGGAAGAATGCATGTGTCAAAACCCAGTTTTTCCACTTCCGCCACACGCTGCCTTGCCATGCTCACCGCTCTGACTTCTCCGCTTAATCCCACTTCCCCGAACGCTACCAGTTTCGGATGAATGGTAATATTTTTGAAGCTTGAGAGCACCGCAATCACAATTCCAAGGTCAATGGCAGGTTCGGACAATTTGAGTCCTCCGGTTATATTGACATAAGCGTCACAGGAGGCTAGCTGTAACCCCAATCGCTTTTCCAATACGGCCATGAGAAGATTGACCCTGTTAAAATCTGTCCCTATGGTCTGTCTGCGGGGAATTCCAAAATTGCTGTGGCACACCAGCGCCTGTATTTCCACCAGAAGCGGCCTTGTTCCTTCCATGGTACAGGCCACCACGGAGCCGCTGGCATTTTCCGGCCGACCGTTGAGCATGTATTCCGAGGCATTTTGCACCTCTTTTAACCCCTGTTCCCTCATTTCAAATACACCAATTTCATTGGTGGACCCAAAACGGTTCTTCACTCCCCGCAATATGCGATAAGACGCATGTTTATCCCCTTCAAAATAAAGCACTGTATCCACCATGTGCTCCAGGACACGGGGACCTGCTACAGTGCCCTCCTTTGTGACATGCCCCACAATAAAAATAGATACGCCAAGACCTTTGGCAAGCTGCAACAATATGCCCGTGGACTCCCTTACCTGTGACACACTGCCCGGCGCAGCGGAGACATTTTCGTTATACATGGTCTGAATGGAATCAATCACCACTGCTTCCGGCTTCCGGCTGCGGATTACCTCCGAGATTTCATCCAGACTGGTCTCACACAGCAAATACATTTGAGAAGAGAAGTGACCGATTCTATCGGCCCGCATCTTAATCTGGGTCAAAGATTCCTCTCCGGATATGTACAATACTTTATGCCCGTTCCCTGACAGATTCCGGCAAACCTGCAAAAGCAATGTGGATTTACCGATTCCCGGATCACCTCCCACCAAAGTCAGGGAACCCTGTACAATGCCTCCCCCCAATACCCTGTCCAGCTCTCCTATACCCGTAGCCAACTTATCCTCTTCGTGTACCGTTACTTCCGAAAGTACGGCGGGAACCGCCTTTGCCTGCCTTCCGCCTGCCCCGGCCAAAGTCCCTCCCGCCGCTCCCTTATAAGGAGATTTGCTGACGGTTTCTTCCACAAATGTATTCCACCCTTTACAGCCAGGGCACTGTCCCATCCATTTGACGGATTCGTACCCACAACTCTGGCAGAAAAAAACCGTGGACGTTTTGCCCTTTGCCATTTTGACCTCTCTTCCTCTTCCGCCCTGGGAACTAACTTCTTCAGGCGCCTTTTGACATATTTCCTGTTACGCCTCTGCCCAAAGCCCCAGCACAATCCATTTCCCGGGATGACAGGTTTGTAAAAATCAAGTAGGGAAAGTTTACCTTCCCCTACTCACCTAAGTGGCTCTTGTGCCGCATTAGCGGCATACCCTCTGCACGGGCTTTGCGTAAATCACGCAGGAAAAGTCTCCTCTTCCCAATGCCCCATCATCCGCCAATCTGCACTATCTTCACCGGAACTTCATCGGCGGCTCCAAGCTCTGCGCTTAGAGACAATTTCCCTCCCAGCCCGGTCTTCATGGCCCCTGTACTCCGTCCGTCCACCAAAACCTCATATTCTTTGCCTTCGGTAAGTCCTATGGTAATCTGTGCGTCTTCATCGCCTTCCACAATAAATTCTACGCCCTGTTCCGTCTCCATAAAGTTCAGAACACTGGTCCCCGGCACAGATTCATAAAGGAACATGCCGTTTTTCTCCAGCTTTGTCATTTCATGAGAGGTCTTTACCTTAAGCAAATCCCCAGCATGGCGAAAATCTTCCACTTTCGCCTTTTTTGTCAATTTGTGATTTCCGAAACTAATTGCGCCGTCAGCCTCACTGCGGATCAATTCCTCCACCACTGCCATCTGTTTGTCCTCCATTTCAGTTACATTGCGCACTGCCGGATGCCATTGAGTCTTCCTGAACCATATGATCGTCCACCTGTGTCACTGTTCAGTCCCTGACCAGCAACTCCTGTGTTTCCATGGACTTCCGGCAGAGCGATAACCTGTTTTCTTCTGCAATTATAGTATAATATAAACCAGGTTCTTTTTCCACATTTTTTTATTTTTTGTATTCGGTTATAAGCCTGTTCCTGTTCCCTCAGTGCTGCCACAAGGTATTTTCACGCTTTTTTGCGCCATCACTCCTCTTCCTTCTTCACGGTAAAGTAGACCCTACCGTTTTTGAAGCCTGCCGTCACCGCATCTTTCTGCTGTACTTTTTTTGACAGAATCTCTTCTGCCAGCGCATCTTCCACCACCGACTGAATGGCCCGTTTTAAAGGTCTGGCCCCCATTTTCGCATCGGCATATTTTTCTACCAAATGTTCCTTCAGCGCATTTGTCAGAGTCAGACTGATATCCATCTGCTCCTCACAGCGTTTGTATAAATCGGACGCAAGCAGATTAACAATGGCCTTCATGTTTTCTTTATCCAGCTGATGGAATACGATAATATCATCAATACGATTAATGAATTCCGGCTTAAAGCTGCGCTTTACCTCCTCCATAACCCCTGACTTCATTTTATCATAATCCCTCTTTGCGTCCCCCGCTGCGGCAAATCCAAGATTTTTAGGGTCCACAATGCGCTGTGCTCCCGCATTGGAAGTCATAATTAAAATGGTATTCTTAAAGCTGACCTTTCTTCCTTTTGAATCCGTAATATGCCCGTCATCCAGCACTTGCAGCAGTACGTTAAATACATCGGGATGGGCTTTTTCTATCTCGTCAAACAATACCACCGAATAGGGATTCCGGCGCACTTTCTCACTGAGCTGTCCCCCTTCTTCAAATCCCACATATCCGGGCGGCGAACCGATCATCTTGGAAACGGAGTGTCCCTCCATATACTCCGACATATCCACCCGTATGATGGCATCCTCCGATCCGAACATTGCCTCTGCCAATGCCTTGGAAAGCTCCGTCTTGCCCACACCGGTAGGCCCCAGGAACAGAAAAGAACCAATGGGTCTCCTGGGGTCCTTCAGCCCCACACGGCCCCGGCGCATTGCTTTTGCTACGGCTGTCACCGCCTCTTCCTGTCCTATGACTCTCTTGTGCAGAATGCCCTCCAGCTTCAGCAGGCGTTCGCTTTCCTTTTGTGCCAGCTTTTGCACCGGTATCTTTGTCCACATGGCAACCACTTCCTCAATCTCGTTTTCACCGATTGAGAATTTTCGGTTTGACTCCTGGCTCTCCGCGCGTTTCTTCATGCGTTGATACTTCTTCATCAACTCATCCTGATTGTGCTTGATTTCCACCGCCTGTGAAAATGCCTCCATACGGATAGAACGCTCTATCTGCAAATCCATTTTTTTAATCTGGTCCAGAAGGTCTTTTTGCTTATCCGGCATATCTACAGCCCGAAGCCTTGCGCTTGCCGCCGCCTCATCTATCAAATCAATGGCCTTATCCGGCAGATTCCGGTCATTGATATACCGGCTTGAAAGCCTTACCGCCGAAGCCACCGCCTCAGGTGTAATCGTCACCTGATGGTGTTCCTCATACTTCTTCTTGACACCATCCAGGATACGGATTGCCTCTTCCTCCGTGGGTTCTTCCACATTCACAGGCTGGAAACGGCGCTCAAGAGCGGCGTCTCTCTCAATGTATTTTCGATATTCGGCTATGGTAGTTGCCCCTATGAGCTGCAGCTCCCCCCTTGCCAGGGAAGGCTTTAAGATATTGGAAGCATCAATTGCGCCCTCTGCTCCTCCGGCGCCTATTAAAGTGTGAAGTTCATCCAGAAACAAAATAACATTGCCATCCTCTATGACTTCCCGAATCACTCTTTTTATTCTCTCTTCAAACTCCCCGCGATATTTGCTGCCGGCTACCATTCCCGACAAATCCAATGTCAGAACCCTTTTATCCTTCACTGTAAAAGGAACTTTCCCTTCCACAATGCGCTGTGCCAGTCCCTCCACCACAGCGGTCTTACCGACACCGGGTTCTCCAATGAGACAGGGATTATTTTTGGTTCTCCGGCTGAGGATTTGAATCAGACGCCGAATCTCATCTTCTCTGCCAATCACCGGGTCCAATTGCCCCTCCCGTGCCATGGCGGTCAAATCCCGGCTGTACTGATTCAGGGCGCTTCCTTTTCCTTTTGCGGACGCTTTTCTGCCCAGATCCTCCTTATACAAATTGGCGTCCTGTCCGATTGCCACCAGTGTATCGGCATAAATTTTTTGTATATTGACACCCAGGGTATTCAGGAGACGGACCGCAACATTCTCGCCTTCTTTGATTAGAGCCATAAGAATATGTTCCGTCCCCGTTTCTTTCTGCCCGAATCTGGCCGCCTGTCTGTGGGCTTCCTCCAGAACTTTCATTGCTCTGGGCGAATATCCCTCTCTTTCTTTCAGTCCCACACCGCCTTCAAAGGCAATTAACTCCTGTATCATCTCCTGAACCTGTGACAGTTCCACACCGTTATCCGTCAGAACTTTATGTGCCACACCTGCCTGTTCCCTTAAGAGTCCTGCCAGGATATGCTCCGTCCCCACATATCCCTGTTTCAGTCGGCCGGCATACTTGGAAGCATGGCTTAATGCCTCCTGTGCCTTATCCGTAAACTGTGACTGCATTTTCATATCCTCCTGTTCCAGTCCCGTCTCTACATTTCAGTGCCTCTGCAATGGAAGGGTTGTTCAGCCGCTGATGCGTCTGAAAACCCTTCCGGGCACTTTCATTCCGAGACTGTTTTTAACTGTGACTGCATTTCCATATTATCCTGTTCCAGTTCCCGCTTGCGGGAACTTGTTCCGGTCTCTGCACTTCGGCACCCTATCCATGGAAGAAAATTTCATCTGCAAAAACTCAGCCGAAATTTCCTTCCATGTGTCTGAAAGACACATGGCGCCCCCGTTCCGAGACTGTTTTTAAATTTCCTCTTGACATTTCTTTGTTGGACTATTCCTGTACCGCATCCGCCAGGCATTATTTTGGGGGGACAGTCTATTCCCCCTCTGTCTCTATAGTATAACTATCATAGATTTCTTCTATTAGTTCATGAATCTCTTCCTTGGAAATATTTTTACAGCTGCTTTTGGCCAATATCACCTGAAGTTCTTTTTTCAGTTCAGCCAATGTCCTTATCCTGTCAACATCAATGGCCACCACTGCGCCTCTTCTGCGATCAACTTTTACATACCCCTCCTGTTTTAACACAGTATATGCTTTGTTGACCGTATGCATATTAATGCCAATGGAATCTGCCAACTGCCGGACACTGGGAAGGGAATCACCCTCATGGAACTGGGAAGTTGCTATCCCCAGTATAATCTGGTTACGCAGCTGAAGATACAAGGCTTCATCACTGTTAAAATCTATTTCTATTACCATGAAATATCCCCTTTCCCATGCATTTTATTCCGTATAATCATAGACCAACCATCTGGGACTGTCAACCAATGACATAAAAAGTTTAGATGTTTTTTAGAAATCCCAGAGGGTTCTTCCGGCACTTGCGTAAACTGTTACGACAAAGCAGGGACATCCCTTACTGCATAAGGGATAATCCCTGCCTTAAATCCATGGATTTCGTATGGTTATTGTTCCTCATCGTAATTCAGAAATCCCAGTTCAAATTCTTCCTCTTCATCAGCCATAAAGTTTTTCGCCTGCCATCCCTGCGCCTGCTGACCGCTTCTGCGCTGTGTACCTTCCGCATCCTCCTGCGCCTGTTGTACAGGTCTGGCACTTTGAGGTACCCCCATAGGACGCTGCGCTCTCTGGCCCTGATCCACACTCTGTCTCTGGCCCGGCATTCCTGGCACTCTTTGTCTTTGCGGCTCAGGCTGCCTCCTCTCATCCTGAGACATACGCTGCCCCTGAGACACAGGCTGTCTTCTCTCTTCCTGAGACATGCGCTGGCCCTGGGAGACAGGCTGTCTTCTCTCTTCCTGAGACATGCGCTGGCCCTGGGAGACAGGCTGCCTTCTCTCTTCCTGAGACATGCGCTGGCCCTGGGACATGGGCTGTCTTCTCTCTTCCTGGGGCATGCGCTGGCCCTGGGCCCTTGTCCCCTGACTTGCTCCCTGCCTTTGGGATGTTCCGGCATTTTTCTGATTCAATCCCTGCTGCCTGCCGCCTGCATTCCTGGGCTGCTGAGACTCCACACCACCAACGGCATGAAGGGTTCTCTGTCCTCCGCCCTGGCTTGCGGCTTTCCTTCTTCGGAGTGTATCATTTTCCACTTCACTGAAATATGCCGCATCCATCATATCCTTGATTTTGAATACCAGAAACGCAATTCCCGCCACAGCTCCTACCAACAGGAATACCAACACTATAATAATAATCTTTTGATTCTTTTCCGATTTTGCCAGTTCTTCATACATTGTGGCATATGTATTGGCATTCTCCATGGATTCAAACAATGTATCAATCTTATAGGCCTCATTGGTAGCCGTGTTATAGAGGTGCCATTCCCCTTCCCACAAAGTGGTATCGTATGGTTTATCCGGCTGTGCGGGTTCCTGGGGTTCATCCGGATTTGCCGGAGGCGCGTCCGGCGTCACAGGACTTAAATCTCCCGCCAATGTCACATAGTCCGAACGGATAAAACCATTCACCTCTGACTCACCGGAATTGTAATTAACCTGATACCACACGCTTCCATCCGCATCCGTGGCATCCCCTGTTACCGTCAAAACCAGTCCGTTGGGAACTTCGACTACTATCTGACTCGAAACAGAAGCATTGGAGCGAATCCTTCCCGAATCCCTTGTAACAGTGGCACTGACTGGATTCAAAGGACGAACATCCACAGGGGGAACATCATTGCCCCCCGGCTCTCCTTCTCCGGAAGGAGGAACTTCTCCTGTGACCTCCAGCAAATCCGAACGAATATACCCTGTCACCTTATCGGTCTTTACCTCATACCAGACCTTGCCATCTGCACCGTTTACCTGGCCCACAACTGTTACCACTTCACCGTTCTGGGCACCTCCCACCACATCGCTGCTGGTGCTTGCCTCTTTTCTGATTTTCGCGCTGCGGGCCGTCACTTTGCCCTGACTTTCAGCATGGCTTACAAATACCCAAAACAGTCCAAACATTGCTACCAACACCAGCGTAAACACTCCCAGCAATAGCCTTTCCTTTAGTTTTCCTGCACACTCTCTTCTCATCGTCTATTCTCCGCTTTCTGTTTTCCGCCTTAGCTTTCTCGCCTGAATCTTTTCTGTCCTTCACCGGATCTCTGCTCCATGCCAAAACCATGATCTTTCTTATGCAAGCCTTCCCTCTGCTGCTCCTCCAGTTTTCGATGTACTTTAACCTCACATTCCGGACAATACTGCCCCGAACGAATTGTCTTTCCACAGATTTCACATCGCAAAAATGTCTTAGATCCTTCCGCCACTTCAATCCTGCCATCTTTCAGCAGGCGCCGTATGGTACGCTGAGACACGCCAACCGCTTCTTCTATCTGTGCCGCGTTAGCGCCTCTGTGTTCTTCAATATACATCCTTACCTTTCCATAGTCATCATAATCCACAAATTCACAATCCTCACACTGATATTCACCCACACCCTTGAATACCATAACGCCCCCGCACATTTTGCATACACGCGGAATATTGTAAAGCTCTATGGAACCTAAATTTCCCCTTTCCATACCAATACCTCCCTTACTCATATCTTCGTGCTTCCTTGCAAGCTAAATCAACCTGTTACACTATCTTCTATAGATTTACCAATGTCATGACGCATATATTTATTGTCAAAATTCACCCATTCCGTGGCCTCATAGGCTTTTTTCCGTGCCTCCTGTAAAGACTTGCCTCTGGCTGTCACACCCAACACACGGCCTCCGTTTGTCACAATATGTCCTTCACTGTCAAATTTGCTTCCCGCATGAAAACAATAATAATCCTCTCTTCCGTCAAAGTTTTCCAGCCCTGTAATCACATATCCTTTTTCATAAGACACAGGATACCCCTGGGAAGCGAGAACCACACAGACAGCCGCATCCTCCTCGAAGGCAAGAGTTATTTGATCCAGAGTACCATCAATACACGCGTCCACCACATCCATAATATCATTTTTCATTCGGCAAAGCACCACCTGCGCCTCCGGGTCCCCGAACCGGGCATTATATTCCAATACCTTGGGTCCTTCCGATGTAAGCATTAATCCAAAGAAAATGACTCCCTTGAATTCCCTTCCCTCCGCCGCCATAGCATCCACCGTAGGCTGATAAATGTATTTTCTGCAATAGGCATCCACTTCTTCCGTATAAAAAGGACTTGGAGAAAAATTCCCCATTCCGCCCGTATTAGGCCCCTCATCCCCATCCAGTGCCCGTTTGTGATCCTGTGCGGAAGCCATGGGATGAATTGTCCTCCCATCCACAAAGGCAAGTACGGAAACCTCACGGCCTGTCATAAATTCCTCTATCACCAGCACGTCTCCGGCACTGCCAAAATGCTTATCCTGCATGATTTCCTTTACACCGGCTTTGGCTTCCTCCAGGGTATTACATATCAATACTCCTTTTCCAAGCGCAAGGCCATCTGCCTTTAACACAATGGGCATATTTGCCGTTTCCAAATAGGCGATTGCCTTCTCAGGGTCATCAAATGTCTCATACTCCGCCGTGGGAATATGATACTTTTTCATCAAGTCTTTGGAAAAAGCCTTGCTTGCTTCCAGAATGGCGGCTTTTTTATTTGGTCCGAATACTCGAAACCCTTCCGCCTCCAACACATCCACCAATCCGGCCGCCAAAGGGTCATCCGGCGCAACAAATACCAGATCCACCTTCTTTTCCTTTCCAAACGCAACGATTTTGTCAAAGTCCATGACTCCAATCGCAGGGTTGCATTCCGCAATCTGCGAGATTCCCGCATTTCCCGGAACACAATAAAGCGCATCCACCCTTTTGCTTTTCTTCATGCTGACCGCAATGGCGTGCTCCCGCCCGCCGCCGCCTACAATCAAAACTTTCATGCCTGTTTCTGCCTCCTGATTTATTATACGCTCCGCTTTCAGTTGCCCCGCAGCACCTTGCCATCTATCAGGCGTATTCTCTTGTTCGCAATGTCATCAATGGCCTGCGGAAGCAGAATCCACTCCGCTTCTTCCATAACACGGCGCTGAAGTAACTCCGGAGTATCATTCTCTTCCACATTTACCGCTTTCTGAGAAATGATTGGCCCTTCATCCATTCCTTCATTGACAAAATGCACTGTGGCTCCTGTGACTTTCACTCCCCGTTCCAGCACCTTTTCATGTACTTTCAGCCCGTAATACCCCACACCACAGAAAGACGGAATCAGGGACGGATGAATATTGATAATTCTGTTTCCAAAGATTTCCACCATTTGGGGCGGAATCCTTACCAGAAAACCCGCAAGCACTATCAAGTCCGGATCGAGCGCACACATTTTCGCAGTAAACGCTTCATGATACGCTTCTCTGTCAGAATACTCCCTGGGTGACATCAATATTGCTTCTATCTTCCGGGAAGCCGCCCTTTCAAGCGCCTTCGCTCCACGATTATTACTGATGACGGCCATAATCTCCACATTTGTTATCCTGCCCTCATCCATTGCGTTCATAATAGCTTGTAGATTCGTACCGCCTCCAGAAACACATACCACAATTTTCAGCATCTCAAACCCTCTTCTCTCCGACGCCTCATTCGTCATTCATCCCTTATAAGTTCAAACATACTTCCAGGCGCTTCAGCCCACCGAAGAACCACTGTAAAGTATCACGCCCTTCTCGGTGCCTGCGCAAGATTCACAGCTTCCTATCACATAAGGTATCTCTCCAGCCCTGCGAATGGCATTCATTGTTTTCTCCACCTCGGACGCATCCACTGCCAAAATCATGCCAAGCCCCATGTTATATGTATTGTACATCATTTTATCATCAATTCCTCCTGCTTTTTGCAGAAGTTTAAAGATGGCCGGAACGTCATAGCTGTCCGTATCCACCCTGGCCATGATCCCTTCGGGAAGCATTCTCGGTATATTCTCATAGAAACCGCCGCCTGTGATATGGCTGCAGCCCTTCACTTTTACACCGGCCTGCTTAATGGCCTTGAGAGCCTTTACATATATTTTGGTCGGGGTCATCAGCGCTTCTCCCAACGTAGTGCCCAACTCTTCATAATAGGTGTCAAGTCCTTCCTTTGTCATAGGAAAAACTTTTCTAATCAGCGAAAACCCATTGGAATGCACTCCGGAAGAAGCAATTCCTATCAGTGCGTCTCCTTCCCTGATTTCCTGTCCTGTGATAAGGTCTTTTTGCTCTGCGATACCCACCGCAAAACCGGCCAGATCATATTCTTCCTCCGGCATCAAACCGGGATGTTCCGCCGTTTCACCGCCCACCAGAGCCGCTCCTGCCTGTCGGCAGCCTTCCGCCACTCCCTTGACAATTTCCGCAATCTTCTCCGGGTAATTCTTGCCGCACGCTATGTAATCCAGGAAAAACAACGGCTCACCGCCTGCGCACACAACATCATTAATACACATGGCAACACAATCAATTCCCACCGTATCATGCTTATCCATCAAAAACGCTATCTTAAGCTTTGTCCCAACCCCGTCCGTTCCTGACAGCAGTATGGGCTTTTCCATTCCACAGAATCCTTCCATTGAAAACGCGCCGGAAAAGCCTCCTATGCCCCCAAGTACTTCCGGACGCATGGTGCCCTCCACATATTTCTTCATCAACTCTACCGACTTATATCCTGCTTCAACATCTACACCGGCATTTTTGTAATCCATTTTGTCCTCCCTGCCACACCGTATTATTTTTTTTCTATATAAGTTTTATATCCTGCTTCCTGAAGTCTTGCATCCTTTGCCTCCACCTGCTCTTTTAATTTCATGCTGTAAGCTTTCAGACGCTTCAATAACTCCGGGTCTGAAGTAGCTAAAATCTTCGCCGCTAACAGACCGCCATTGACTCCTCCGTTTATCGCCACAGTAGCAACCGGAATACCTGAGGGCATCTGCACAATGGAGTAAAGAGAGTCTCGACCTCCCAATGATGTGGTATGCATGGGAATTCCTATCACAGGCATGGGAAAAATTGCCGCGCACATGCCGGGCAAATGCGCCGCCATACCGGCACCCGCAATAATTACCTTAAGCCCTTTTTCTTCTGCGCTTCTGGCATATTCAAAGAAATTATCCGGCTCCCTGTGGGCACTGATAATCCTCATTTCATATGGTATGTCCAACGCTTCCAAAACATCCGCCGCCTTTGCCATAACGGGCATATCAGAATCGCTTCCCATCACAATACCTACAAGTGGCATATCATTCCTCACATCATCCATCTCTGTGTTTCCTCCTATTCCAGTGCCGTCTCTTCACTTCGGTGCCCCAACCAGGGAAGGGTTATTCAGCCGCTTTTGCGTCTGAAAACCCTTCCGGGCACCTCTGTTCCGAGACTGTTTTTAATTTCTATTCCAGTGCCGTCTCTTCACTTCGGTGCCCCAACCAGGGAAGGGTTATTCAG